>DATFWX010000266.1:0-20196 GCA_035258845.1 Polyangia bacterium
GCGGTCGTGGCTGGCGTACGAGACCGGGCTGGCCCGGGTCTGGTCGGTTTCGTCCTGGCGCCACTGCGGGGCCTCGATCGGCTGGCTGGTCTCGTCGTCGAGAAGCTCCTGGTCTGCCTCGAAGGTCAGCTCGACAATGTGCGCGCTTTCGGGCGCAACATCGAACGCCGCCCAGCCCAACTCGTCCGGCGCACCCACGCAGCCCGGGCCGGCGAGAAGCGCCAACCAAACCGCCCATCGCATGGACGCTCGCGCTGCAAGCAGCGCGCCGCCGGCGGGCAGTGAGAAGTCGCCGGGATAGGCCGCCTCCGCGCAAGGCTGGCCGGGCACGGTTGTCAAGCTGCGCCGGCACTCACAATTGGGCTATGCTGTGCGACGTCATGGACATGACGATAAGCCCCGAGCACGTTCAGTTTCGCGAGGAGGTGCGCGCCTTCATCCGGGAGGCCATGCCCCCGCACCTGCGCGAGAAAGCCGCCCTCGATGCCAACTTCGACATGAAAGAGGTGATGGAGTGGCACCGGATCCTGGACCGCAAGGGCTGGGTGGCCCCGCATTGGCCACGCGAGTACGGCGGGCCCGGCCTGGACGTCACACGCCGCTTCATCCTGACCGAGGAGCTGGAGCTGAGCGGAGCGCCCCAGCTGTCGCCCTTCGGCCTGGCGATGGTGGGGCCGCTTTTGATTCAGTATGGAACCGAGGCCCAGAAGAAGCGCTTTCTGCCCAAGATCCTGTCGGGCGAGGAGGTGTGGTGTCAGGGTTACTCGGAGCCCAACGCAGGCAGTGATCTGGCCTCGCTGCGCATGCGCGCCGACGACGACGGCAAGGGCCATTTCGTGGTCAATGGCCAGAAGACCTGGACCACCTACGCCCAGTACGCCGACTGGATCTTCTGTCTGGTGCGCACCGATCCCAAGGCCAAGAAGCAGTCGGGCATCAGCTTTCTCTTGATCGATCTCAAGACGCCGGGCATCACGGTCAAGCCGTTTCTCACCATCGGCGGGACACCGGCGTTCTGCGAAACCTTTCTCGACAACGTGGTGGTGCCCAAAGAAAACTTGGTGGGCACGCTCAACGGGGGCTGGACCATGGCCAAGGCGCTTCTGGGCCACGAGCGGACGCTCATCGCGACCGTGGGCCAGTCGGCGCGCACCATCCGCCGCATCAAGCGCATCGCAGGCGCAACCCGCGCGGGCGGACGGACACTGCTCGACGATCCGATCTTTCAGGGCAAGATCGCGCGACTCGAGATCAAGCTGCGCGCGCTCCAGATGGCCAACTACCGTGCCATTGCGGGCGCGCAGCTCGGCCAGGCGCCCGGCCCCGAGTCGTCGATTCTCAAGCTGCGCGGCTCCGAGATCCTGCAGCAGATCTACGAGCTGGCCATGGAGATCATGGGCCTCAACTCGCTGTCCTGGTTCAACGAGCCCGGCGTGGTGCCGGAGAGCGAGCAGTGGGTGGCCTCGGCCTTCAACTATTTGCGAGCCACCACGATTTACGGCGGGTCCAACGAGATTCAGAAAAACATCATCGCCAAGCAGATCCTGGGGCTGGGATCATGAACTTCGACCTGAGCGAGGATCAGAAGCTGCTGGTGGAAACGGTGGCTTCATTCGTCAAGCAGAAATCGCCGGTCTCGCGCATGCGCGGGCTGCGCTCCGACCCCGTCGGCTACTCGCCGCAGGTGTGGCGGCAGATGGGCCAGTTCGGTTGGCTGGGCGCGGCTTTTCCAGAAGCGGTGGGCGGCGCCGGGGGCGGCCTGGTCGACGCCGCGCTGATCCTCGAGCAGCTCGGCACCACGCTGGTGCCGGAGCCGGTCCTGCCCGCGCTGGTAGCCGGCTGGGCGCTCCTGCGTGCGGGCTCGGCACCCCAGCACCGGCGCTTTCTGGCCCCGATGCTGGCCGGCGAGAGCCTGCTGGCGTTGGCCTACGCCGAGCCGCAGAGTCGCCACGATCTTCATGATGTCGAGACCCGAGCCGAGCGCCGCAGTGGAAGTTATCGCCTGCGCGGGGCCAAGCGGTTCGTGCTGGCCGGCCATGCCGCCCGCGCCTTCGTCGTGTCGGCGCGCAGCGGGGGCGCGCCGCGCGCGCGCGACGGGGTATCGCTGTTCATCGTGGATCGCGACACGCCGGGCGTGGGCGTGCAGGCGGTCGCGACCATGGACGGCCGGCGCGCGGCCATGCTGACGCTCGATTGCGAGGTGGGCGCGGACGCTCTTCTCGGGCAAGAGGGGGACGGCGCGGACGCGCTCGAGGAGGCGGTGGACGTGGGCGCGACCGGTGCCTGCGCGGAAGGCGTGGGCATCACGCAAACGGTTCTGCAGATGACCCTCGACTATCTGCGGACGCGCGAGCAGTTCGGGGTCAAGATCGGCACCTTCCAAGCGCTCCAGCACCGCGCGGTCGACATGTTCGTCGAGACCGAGCTCTGCAAGTCGACCGCCATCATGGCCAGCATCAAGGTGAGCGACCACGACCCGGTCCAGCGGCAGAGCGCAGTCTCAGCGGCCAAGGTGCAGCTGGCGGTGGGCGGGCGCCTGGTCACGCAGCAGGCCATCCAGCTGCACGGCGGCATCGGCATCACCGACGAGCACGACGTGGGCCTGTATTTCAAGCGGATGCACATCCTGAACAGCTTGTACGGCGACGAGGAGCACCACCTGGCCCGGTTCGCGGCGCTCCCGAGCTTTCTGGACGGGGTGCCGGCTCCGTAGCAAGCAGCGTCTGCATCGCCGCGCGGCGGATCACTCGTCAACCCGAAAGAGAGCTGCGCGAGCATGGCCAAACCGAGTGGACTTCTCCAGCAGGATCGCGCGCGATGCACTATACTGCGCTCGCATGCGCAAGCCCGCCGCCGCCTTGATCCCTCTCCTCTCCCTGGCCTGCGCGCGCTGCGCGCAGACGGCTCCGCCCAGCGAGCCGGAAGTGCGCAAAGCCGTCGAAAGGTTGCTGGGCGACCAGGCGGCGGCGGTCGAGCGGGGCGACCTCGACGCCTGGGCCGCGCCGCTCGATCGCGACGTGTTTCTGTTTGGATCGGACCCGACCGAGGCGACGTTTGGCCGAGACGCGATCCTGGCGCAGCTCAAGAAAAACGCGGCCAGCCGCATGCGGGCCGACGTGCACCGCACGTACCGCTCGACGGCCCGGGTCATCGGGGTGGCAGCGGATCGGCGCGCCGCCTGGGTCGCCGATGAGATTGATTACACGTTGGCCGCTCCCGACGGCGAAAAGAAGCTTCACTTCCGGATGACCGCGCTTCTGGGCTACCGCGAGGCCGAGTGGCGCATTCTGGCCGCGCACTACTCGGTGCCGGTGCCGCACGAGCAGGCGTTTCGAGACGCGGGCGCGCACGCGCTCAAGCTGCCGACCGACGTCGGGACCGGGGTGGCCGCGGGCGCGCAGCCGCTGGTCGACCTGTTCCGCCACGGCATCGCGGATCCGGCGGCCTCGGTCAAGTGGATCTCGGATCGTCCCGACGTGGTGATCTTCGGAACCGCGCCCGGCGAGCGGCACGATGGGGCCACCATCAAGAAGACGCTCGCGGGCGCACGCATGGCGGCCAAGCTCATGGTCACGGGCGGCATTCGGGCGGGCCTTTCGCCCTCGGGCGGGGCCGGTTGGGTGGCCGGCAACGCGGTGGTGTCGATTGGAGCCCTCGAGATCCCGATGCGCACGCTCGAGCTGTATGCCCTCGAGGGCGGAGCCTGGCGGCTGGTGTGCGCGCACAGCTCGATCGGAGTTCCGGACTGACCTATACTCACCTCCCATGAGCGGCGAGCGCAGGGGCGGGGTTTCGAGGCTTGCGAGCGGAGTGCAGCGACGCGAGCCGCCGAGCCGCGCCGGAGCGAGGCGCGAAGGAATACCATGAGCGGCGAGCGCAGCGTCCGTGATCAGGTCGGGCCCGAAGAGTGGAGGCTGCGCGTGGACCTGGCGGCCGCCTACCGCCTGGTTGCGCACTTCGGCTGGGACGACCTAGTCTTCACGCACATCTCGGCGCGCGTGCCGGGCCCGGAGCATCACTTTCTCATCAACCCATACGGCATGCTGTTCGACGAGATCAGGGCCAGCTCGCTGGTCAAGGTGGACCTCGAGGGCCAGATCGTCATGCCGACGCCCTACTTCATCAATCCGGCCGGCTTTGTCATCCACAGCGCGGTGCACGCGGCGCGCGAGGACGCCCGCTGCGTGCTTCATCTGCACACGCTGAACGGGGTTGCGGTGTCGGCCCAGAAGAACGGCCTCCTGCCCATCTCGCAGCAGTCGCTGTTCGTGCTGGCGTCGCTGGGCTACCACGACTACGAGGGGCTCGCGCTCCTGGACGCCGAGAAGCCGCGCCTGGTGCGCGACCTGGGCAGCAACGTGTTCCTGATGCTGCGCAATCACGGCCTTCTGACCGTAGGCGGCACGGTGGCCGACGCCTTTCTAGGCATGTACATGTTCGAAACCGCGTGCACCATTCAGGTGCGCGCGCAGGCGGGCGCCGGCGAGCTGGTCCCGATCGGAAAACCCATCCTCGACGGGATCCGGGCGCAGGTCACCGAGGTGACCAAGGGCCAGCACGGCGGCCTGGTATGGCCGGGTCTTTTGCGCAAGCTGGATCGGATCGATCCTTCATACAGCACATGACGCCGGATGAGTTTCGGCGCCTCGGTCATCAGCTCATCGACTGGATCGCGGACTACCGGGCGGGTATCGCCAGCCTGCCCGTGATGTCGCGCGTGGAGCCGGGCGCGGTCAAGGCCGCGCTGCCGCCCGCTCCGCCGACCGAGGCGGAGCCGTTCGAGCACGTGCTGCGCGACGTGCGCGCGATTGTCGTGCCCGGGCTCACGCACTGGCAGCACCCCAGCTTCTTTGGCTACTTCCCCTCCAATGGCAGCCTGGCCTCGGTGCTGGGCGATTACCTGTCGACCGGCCTGGGCGTGATCGGGCTGTCCTGGCAGTCGAGCCCGGCCTTGACCGAGCTCGAGGAGGTGGTCACCGACTGGATGCGCCAGATGGTCGGCCTTTCCGAGGCCTGGAGCGGGGTCATTCAGGACACGGCGTCGACCAGCACGCTGGTCGCGCTTCTGTGTGCGCGCGAGCGTGCCACCGGCTACGCGCTCGCGCGCGGCGGCCTGCAGGCCGAGGCCGCGCCGCTGACCGTGTATGCCTCCAGCCACAGCCACAGCTCGGTCGAAAAAGCCGCGCTGCTGGCTGGGTTCGGCCGCGCCAACCTGCGCTCGATCGCGACCGACGACCGCTACGCGATGCGGCCCGATGCGCTCGCGAAGGCGGTCTCGGAGGACCTCGCCAAGGGGCGCAAGCCGTGTGCCGTGGTCGCCACCACCGGCACCACCACATCGTGCGCATTTGACCCGATAGCGGCCATCGCGGAGGTGGCGCGTGCGCACGGCCTCTGGCTGCACGTCGACGGGGCCATGGCGGGCTCGGCCATGATCCTGCCCGAGTGCCGCTCCAAGTGGCAGGGCGTCGAGGCCGCCGACTCGCTGGTGATGAACCCGCACAAGTGGCTGGGCGCCGCCTTCGACTGCTCCCTGTACTACGTCCGGGATCCCGAGCACCTTCAGCGCGTGATGAGCACCAACCCGAGCTATCTGCAAACCGCGGTCGATCGTCGGGTCAAGAATCTGCGCGACTGGGGCATTCCGCTGGGGCGGCGCTTCCGCGCGCTCAAGCTGTGGTGCCTGATCCGCGAGCAGGGCGTCGAGGGGCTCCGGCGCCGACTGCGGCGCGACCTCGCGCACGCGAAGTGGCTGGCGGCACAGGTCGAGGCCACGCCCGACTGGCGCGTGCTGGCTCCAGTCGAGCTGCAGACCCTGTGCGTGCGCCACCAGCCGCCGGGCCTGGACGGCGAGGCGCTCGACCGCCACACGCTGGCCTGGGCCGAGCGCGTCAACCGCTCGGGCGCCGCCTACGTCACGCCCGCTCAGCTCGACCGGCGCTGGATGGTGCGGATCTCAATCGGGGCCCTCGCCACCGAGCGCGAGCACGTGGAGGCACTGTGGGCGCTGGTGCGGCGAGAAGCGGAGGCGGCTTGATGCCGTGTGCATGCGCGCTTGCGGCGTTGCTTTTTTTCGGGTGCGGCGAGGGCGCGCTGGGCGGGACCGGCCCCGATGCAGCGCCGCCTGACGCTAAAACGCCCGACGCCAGCGCACCCGACGCGATGGCGATGCCCGACAGCGGCTCGGACGACGGACCGCCCCGGCTGTCCGATCAGGGCCTCTACGCCGACATCGCGACCAAGACTCTGGCCGCCGACGTGGTCGAGTACGCCCCCACCTACCCGCTGTGGGCCGACGGAGCCGACAAGCGGCGCTGGATCAAGCTGCCGCCCGGCACCCGCATCGACACCAGCGACATGGATCATTGGGTATTTCCGCCCGGCACCAAGTTCTTCAAGCAGTTCAGCTTGAACGGGACGCTCCTGGAGACGCGCCTCATCATGCCCGGCGGGACCATGGAGGCCTTCGTGTGGGCCGCCGATGGCTCGGACGCCTACTTGATGCCGGACGGCGCGCAGGATGTTCTGGGCACCGACCACGACGTGCCGTCGACCGTGCAGTGTCACCTGTGCCACGACGGCGAGCCCGGCTCCATCCTCGGCTTCTCGGCCCTGCAGCTTTCGCGCACCGGCGCGGGCGTGACGCTGTCCGCGCTGGCCGGGCAGGGACTGCTGACGAGCCCACCGCCCGCAGGCGTCACTTACCCGCCGCCCGGCACCGGCACGACCGCCGACGCGCTGGGCTACCTGCACGCCAACTGCGGCCAGTGCCACAATCCACTGGGCGGGGCCTTCCAGCGCGGGGTCCACATGGTGCTGCGCACCTATGTGGCCGAGACCGATCCGATGCGCACGATGATGTGGGCCACCACCATGCGCCAGCCGCTCGAGGCCTACCAGAACCCGAGCTTCCAGTACATCATCGTGCCCGGCAGCTCGGCCATGAGCACCCTGCCCTACCTGATGAACCTGCGCGGCAGCATCTTCCAGATGCCCCCGGTCGCCACCGAGCATCCGGACATGGCGGCCGTCATGCTGGTCAGCCAGTGGATCGACTCGCTGCCACCGTAGCCCTTCAGCCGTACTGAACCTGGATGGTCTCGATGATGGTCTTCATCGCGCGCTCGACCACCTCGGTGTCCGGGTGGCGCGCGATGACGTAGCCGTCGCCCTCGTAGCTGTCCGACTTGGGCGCGCCCGGCGTGGGCAGCCGTGCTTCCACCACATGCGGACCGGTCAGCTCGTGTGCCCGCGCCACTCCGAGCGTACGCAACACGCGCCCGCGGCCGACGCCGCGCAAAAAAGCGCAGCCGACCGCGTAGCGCCGCTCGAACGGCCCGTCGAAGGCGTCGTCGACAACCGCCCGCGCCCAGGCTCGGTACAGGTCCGCGTCGTGCGCGAGCCCGGTCATGCGCACCATGTTGGCTCCCGGCGGGCGGGCCGCAATCTCGCCGATGGCCAGCGAGCCGTCTTCGCGGCGAAACCATTCCATGTGCGTAAAGCCGGTTCCCAGGCCCAGCGCCTGCACCGCGCGCACTCCCAGCGCGCGCGCCTCCGCGTACTCGGGCCCCGAAACCTGGCGCGGCAGGAGGCACACCCACTGGATCCACGGGTTTTCCATCACCTCGAGCGGGCCCGGGTAGTAGCGCGAGATGGAGTCGAAGCGCACCTTCCCCCCCACCGTGATGGTCTCGAAGCTGTGCTCGCGGCCGCGCAGAAACTCCTCGGCCAGCGTGGGGTCGTTCGGGCTTGGCCGCAGCGCGGTCACGGCCTGCTCGAGCTCGCCCAGCGAGCGGATGCGAAAGGTGGCCTTGCAGCCCAGACCGGCCGGCGGCTTGAGCACGATGGGCAGCCCGACCTCGCGCACGAAAGCCTGGGCGTCGGCAAAGTTGGCGATGAGCTTGTGGCGCGCGCACGGCAGCCCGGCCGCGCGCAGATCGTCCTTCATGCGCGCCTTGTCGCGGAAACGCTCGGCGGTGTCGGGGCCCATGCCCGGGATGCCAAGATGTGCGCGCACCTGCGCGAGCTGCACCTGCAGCGGTTCCAAAATGCCCAGGAGGCGGTGGACCTCGCCATAGCGCGCGCGCACCCGACCGACCGCGTTGGCGAGCTGGCCCGCATCGAGAGCGTCCTCGACCCGAGCCAGGTCGGTATACAGGCGCGCGTCGTCGCCGTCCGGCGGCTCCTGCACCACTCCCAGCAGGCGGACGTCTTCGAGCCCGGCGGCCGCGCGCACGAAACGCATGGTGGTCTCGAGCGGAAACGGCGCGACGAATACGATATTGCGCAGCATCCCGTGTATCCTAGGCGCATGAAGGTCGTCTTCCTAGCACCTTCCTATCCGCCCGAGATGCGGCAGTACACGCGCGGCCTTTCCGAAGTGGGGGCCCAGGTCTACGGCGTCGGCGACGCGCCCGCGGCCACCTTTCCACCCGACTTCAAGCGGTATTTCTCCGACTACCTGCAGGTTCCCCGCATCATGGACGAGGACGACGTGATCGCGCGCGTCACCGATTGGCTGCGCGGTCGCGAGGTCGATCGGGTGGTAGCCAACTGGGAGCCGCTGGTGGTGCTGGCCGCGCGGCTGCGCGAGCGGTTCGGCCTGCCCGGCATGTCGGTCGACACCGTGCTCGGCTTCCGCGACAAGCAGCTCATGAAGCAGCGGGTGGCGGCGGCCGGCCTGCGCGTGCCGCGGGCGGCCCGCGTGCGCACGGTGTCCGAGGCCCGTGCGGCCGCCGAGCGCATCGGTTACCCGCTCATCTTGAAGCCCATCGCGGGCGCCGGCAGCGCGGATACGCACAAGGTCGAGTCGGCGGCCCAGCTGGAACAGGCCCTGCGCCAGATGCTGCACATCGGCGAGGCCAGCTGCGAGGAGTTCATCGAGGGCGACGAGTTCACCTTCGACACCGTCTCCATCGACGGGCAGCCCGCCTTCATGAACGTGGCCAGCTATCTGCCCAAGCCGCTTGTCGCGCGCACCAACGAGTGGGTGAGCCCCGTCGTGATCACGGTGCGCGACATGGCGCAGCCGGCTCTCCAGGCCGGCATCGAGCTGGGCAGAAAGGTCCTTTATGCGCTCGGCATGGGCGACGGGTTCACGCACATGGAGTGGTTCCGCAAGCCCGACGGCGAGGCTGTGTTCGGCGAGATCGGCTGCCGCCCCGGCGGCGCCCATCTGGTCGATCAGATGAACTACACGTGCGACATCGATCTGTTCCGCGAATGGGCGCGGGTTTCCTGCTGGAAGAGCTTCGAGTCCTCGGCCGAGCGCAAGTACAACGTCGCCATCGTGTTCAAACGTGCGCTCGGACAGGGCACGGTGACCCGCATCGAGGGGCTGGAGGAGTATCTGCGCCGGTTCGGCGCACACGTGGTCGAGGAGCGTCTGCTGCGTCCCGGTACCCCGCGCCGCAACTGGAAGCAGACCCTGGTCTCGGACGGCTACATCCTGGTGCGCCACCCGGAATGGGAAGCCGCCAAGCAGATGGCCTTCGCCGCCGCCACCGACGTCAGGCTGATCGCGGCGTAGCGCGTCGCGCGATCGAGAGGCGGGGCCCGGCCGGCCGCACGATCCGGTAGCCGAACAGGCGGAACAGATCGGACGGATAAAACGCCGCCGCCCGTGGCGTCACATCGAGCTCATCGGGCCCCACCGGGCGGACTCCGGGCAGAAGCCCAAGCAGCCGGTCCAGCCGTGCCCATCGGACCAGCGCGGAGGCGCGCCGCGAAAGCGGCCCCACCGCGCGCCCGACGAAAAATCCATCTTCGCCCTGTGCCTGGTAGAGCGGGAGGAAGATGAAGCCGCCTCGGTGCGCGCGGATATCGCCCGACCGATCGCGCGCCAGCAGCTGGCGCGCCGAAACCCGGGCAATGTTGGCAAACCCAGGCTCCATGCGAAAGCCGTCGTCGGGCTGAACCGGGTGGCGCGACAGCACCTCCATGAGCCGCGGCAGCCCGGCGCGCGCCCGGTCGAGCTGCGCATAGGCCTGCCGGCACGCGGGCAGCGCCGGCACGAGGCCGACCGCCTCCAGCGCCAGCCACAGCACCGATTCCAGATTCTGCGCCGCTGCCTGGCTCTGGTGCTGCCCGCCTTCGACCACCAGGGTGACGCAGCCGCGCGCCGACATGAACTCGGCCAGCACGCCGTCGACCTGCTCCTCCAGGCCCAGAATCACGGGCAAGGGGAAGCGCGCGGCAAAGTCGCGGTTGGGCAGCGTATCCCCGACCAGCGCGAACGGGATGCCCTCCGCGCTGGTGGTGTGGAGCTCGAGAAAGAACACGGGGCCGCGCGCGCTCGCGAGCGCCTCGGCGAGCGCGGCCGAAAGCTCGCGTTGCTCGAGCGCCTCCGGATCCGAGCCGGCCGGAGGCGCCGCCGCCATCCTCTCGGGCGACCACTGCCGGTTGAGGTCGCGCGCCAAAAAGCGGCGGTTCTGCGCGAGCGCGCGCACGTTGCCGGCCAGCACCACGAAATCGCCCCGCATCGCGAGTGGGTCGAGCCGGGGCAGCACCTTCTGGGCCGCATGCAGCCCGGCCGGCTCGTTGCCATGGATCCCGCCCACGACCAGGAGCAGCGGGCCCGGCGCGGCCCCGCGCACGCGCCCCACTACGCGCGGGAACGGGGCCGGTTCAACCATTGATCTTCTGCTCGAGCAGCTCGGCCGCGATGTTCATGAAATTCTCCTCGGTCAAGATGCCGACCAGCCGGCCATCCTGCAGCACCGGCAGGCAGCCGATGCGATACCGGCGCATGAGCGCGATGGCATCGAGCGTCGAGGTGTGCGGGGTGACCGTCATGACGTCGGTTTTCATGATCTCGGACACCGCGGCATCCTTGGTGGTCTTGCCGTCGGTCAGAAGGCGCAGCACCTGCCGGTACGAGACCAGGCCCACCAGACGGTGATCTTTGTCCTCGACCGGGACGTGCCGGATGCGCTCCCAGGCCATGAGGTTCGCCGCCAGATCAACCGCGTCGTCGGGATGCACGGTGAAAAGGTCGGTCGTCATGTATTGATCGGCGCGCAGGTAGTTGTGCTTGGAGCTGGTCGCCTCGTCGAGCCGCGCGCGCTCCCACTCCGTCACCGGCCGCCCGGTAGCCTGCCGCTGTACGGTCGCGGCCACCAGCGCATTGGCCCGCTCGGCGGGCGTGCCCTTGCCCTTCATGGCCGCCCACGACGAGAGCAGCCAGCGCGAGCCGTTGCGGCCGCTGTCCACGCGCGCTTCGATCACGCCCAGGTAGCGCCGGATATCCTCGTCCACGATGTCGTGTCGCCGGAGCCCCGCCTCGGCCAGCGGCAGCAGTTTTTCGCGCAGAAGCTGCGGGGCCAGGATCTCCTTGCCGTCGAGCCAGGAGAAGTGAGCGCCCAGCCCATCGCGCGCGGCCGCGTAAAAGTTGCGCTGCGCGTCGTCGAACTCGATGTGCCGGGTCACGTCCTCGATCTGCGCGCCCATCTCTGCCATCAGTCCGAACCAGAAGGCGCCGTTGGCGATCTCGTCGAGCACGCTGGGCCCGGCCGGCAGCACCCGATTTTCGATGCGCAGATGGGGTTTGCCGTCCATGACCCCGTAGCAGGCGCGGTTCCAGCGGTAGATGGTGCCGTTGTGCAGGCGCAGCGCCTTCAGCTGCGGCGCTTCCTTGCGGCTCAGCTTCTCGAACGGATCCTCGTCCAGGTCGGTGCCGACCAGGGTCCGGAAGCGCGCGATGTCCTCCTTGTAGATCTCGAGCACTGATTTCTTGACGAAGCGGTTGCCAAAATTCACGCGTGCGCTCGACTCGCGCAGATGGTGGGTGGTGGAGCGCGTGTCCACCGCCTGCTGGAACAGAGCGATGCGGGTCTCGGCCCACAGCCGCCGCCCGAACAAGAGAGGCGAGTTGGCGGCCAGGGCGACCATGGGCCCGGCCAGAACCTGGGCCAGGTTGTACAGCCGCGCGAACTCGTCGGCGCCCACCTGCAGGTGCACCTGGAAGCTGGCGTTGCAGGCCTCCACCATGACGCTGTCGTGCTTGAGCAGAAGCTCGTCGGTGCCCTTGATCGAGAATTCGAAGGCGCCCCCGCGCAGCTCGTTCATGGCCTTGTTGAGCGCGCGGTAGCGCGGGCTCGGCACCATCATGTCCAGGCCCAGATCGGACTTGCGGATCGTGGGTAAGATGCCGATCAGAACCGCCTGCAGGTCGAGCTCGGTGGCGGCCTTCTGCGCGCTTGCGACCAGCTCTGAAAGCTGCTTCTCCATGCGCGAGAGGCCGTCGCCCGAGAACATCTGTGGGTCGGCGTTGGCCTCCAGGTTGAACAGGCCGAGCTCGGTCGTGAAGTGGGGATCGGAAAGGCGCTCCAGCATCTTGAGCGCACCGGGCGCGGGCGCCCACGCCTTGTCGATGAGGAACATCTCCTGCTCGGCGCCGATGCGCCGCACCCCGCTCTCGATCCACCCGCCCTCGAGCATGTTCTCGAGCGCACGCAGATCCTGCAGGATGGCGCGCATGAAGTCCCGGCGGCTCTTGCCCTCGTGCGAGCTTTCGACTTCTTTGTGGGGACGCGTGGTGGCCATCAGCTCCCCTCCTTGGTCCACTCCTCCAGATACTGCGGCAGCATCTTGCGCCAGGTCATCCAATCGTGATGCCACTCGGTGCCCCAGGGATCGACCCGGTTGGGCACGCCCTTGTCGCCCAGCACACGTGCCATCGCCCACGACTCCGAGATGTCCTCGGCCCGGCCCTCGCCCGAGGCCAAAAGAACGAAGCGCGTGCGCAGGGAGTCCAGGTGCGGGCCCGCCAGCGTGGGCAGAAAGTGAAGCGGCGAGGACACCCAGAAGTCGTCGGTGAAGTGATCAGCCTTGAGGAACCGGCGCAGATCGTAGGTGCCCGACATGCCGAGGGCGCGCCGGAACACGTCGGGGAAGCGGCACAGGACCGCAACCGCGTGAAACGCGCCAATCGACGAGCCGGCCGAGATGACCTCGACCTCGGGAGCGCGACAGTCGCTGCGGATGGCGGGGACGACTTCGTGGCGGATATATTGGTGGAACTGGTTCTGGAGCCACATCCTGCGCTCGGGCGGGCCATCCTGATGCACCATCGCGCGCCCGGCCACGCTGTCGCACGAGTAGATCTTGATGCGCCCGGCATCGAGCAGGGGCGCGAGCACCTGGATCATCAAGAAACGCTCGATCTCTTCGGCGTCGCCACCGGCGGTGGGAAACAGGAGCACGGGCGCGCCGAAGTGGCCCCAGCGCACCAGGGCGACCTCCTGCTCGACCCGCTCCGAATGCCAGCGGCCGATGATTTTCATCACTGCTGAGCCCTCCAGGCCTGGATGCGCCGCCAGAACAGCTCGGTGAACGAGTCGACCTCGTGGGCCGGGAACAGCGCCGCCACCTTCTTGCGCACGGCGTCGCGCGCGACCTCGGTGCCGAAGAACTCCCAGGCCACCTCGTCCAGGTGGTTAAGGTGCTGGGCGCAGAACTCCTCGAACCGCGCGGCCTCGAGGCGCTCGGCGGCCAGGGCGCCATAGGCGCGCAGCTTGTCGCGGTAGGGCGCCTCGCGGGCGGCGATTTCATAAAAAGGCTCCCAATCGAGCGTCCGCCGCATCTTGCGCTTCGTGGTGGCGCAGAAGATCGACCAGCGCAGGTTGGCCTTGACCAGCCACGGAAAATGGTAGTGCAAGGACGTCACCTGCGAATCCGGGCACGGGTTGGCGAAGTCAATCGGGTACCACATGCCGTCCTTGCGCAGAGCCTCACACGAGTTGAAGTCCCAGCCGAAAAACGCATTGATGGTGAGCGTGGTGTCGCGCAGGTAGGCGCGTTCCTGGTCGGAGACGAAGTCCCGGTCCATGGTGTAGCGGTCGTGGAGCGGCGCCTGCGGGTCGTAGCGGATGAGCAGCGTCTGCGGGCCTAGACCGATCACGCGCACGAAGCGGTCGAACTGGTCGACCGCGTTCTGCAGATGCATGACCAGCTTGCCGCTTTGATCGTAGGCCGCACGCAGCGCATTCTCGTCGGCGATCCGGCTGACCGCCTTCCAGCCGCCGCCGTCGTAAGGCTTCATGAACAGCGGGTAACCCACGCGGCGTCCGAGCACGGCCAGGTCGAACAGCTTGGCGTAGCTCTCGAGCGTGTGCTTGAGGTCGGGCAGCTCCTCGTACGCCTTGGGCGGCACCATCCAGGTGTTCGGGATGGGCATGCCCAGGCGCATCATCGCGCAGTAGCTGGAGTGCTTCTCCATCGCCTGCACCGACCAGGGGTTGTTGAACACGTAGAGGTCGTCCATGAGGACGGCTTTTTTGATCCACTCGCGGCTGACGTGATACCAGTGCGTCAGCCGATCGACGACCAGGTCGTACTTGCAAGGCTGACGCAGATCGAAGGGCTCGATGGTCACCCGCTCGACCTGGAAGCTCACGGAATCGCCGCGCCACGGGATCGCGAGCTGCAAGCGCTCGAGGATCTGCTCGTAGCAGATGGGCCAGCAGATGTCAGCGCCCAGCGAAAGCCCGATTCTGCGCGTCACGTTCGCCATGGGCTCATTCATACACCAGGAGCAAGGGCCCCGGGAACAGCCAGGACAGGCCATCGCGCAGCCGATCGCGCCAGTTTTCCCAGTTGTGCCCGTCCCGGGCCTCGACGTACTTGACCTCCATGCCGGTGGCCTGCAAGAGCGGCACCAGGGACCGGTTCTCGTAAATCAGAGACTCGTAGATCCCGCAGCTTACGAACAGGCGCTCGGCCACGGCCAGCGGACGGCTGCGGAACCGGTTGACGAACGCCACCACGGGCTCGAATACAGGCCCGCGGTGGTTGCCCGGGCCGATGTCGGTAAACGCGAACGAGCCCGATTGCAGGAGCAGCCGGCCGTAGAAACCCGGGCTGCGGAAGGCCGCCGACAGGGCCGCGACGGCCCCGAAGCTGGCGCCCATCAGGCAGCGCCCGGCGGGCCGGCCCGCCAAAGGCAGCGTGCGCTCGAGATGGGGCAAAAGCTCTTCGGTCAGGAAGCGGGCGTGGCGCGGGTCGTCGGCGTACTCGCGCAGCCGGTCGTCGGACTGGGTGAAAGCAACAATCAAGTCGGGGATCTCGAGCCGATGAATTAGGTTGTCGAGAATGACCTGCAGGCCGGCATACTGCAGGTAGTCGCGGCCGTCGTGGACCACCAAGAGCGGGTAGCGCCGGGTGGCGCGGAAGCGGGCCGGTAGATAGAGCCCCACGCTACGTCGGGCGCCCAGGGCTGTGCTTTCGATCACGGTTTCTTCGATGCGGCCGGTGCGCGCGTCCGGATCCGCCAGCACCCAGTCGGGAACGTTGTAGCCGGTCGAGTGCACGACCGAGTTGGCGCCAAACGGATCGCGCGCGCGGTTGGGATTGAGCGGATCCTCGATCCATTCGCTGTTTTGTGCGCGCACGATCTCGAGCTTGTACTCGACCCGAGACTTCTCGGGCAGCTCGATGGTCAGATACCAGAGATCGGTCGCGCCCAGGCGCGTAAGCGGTTGCGAGGACGGCAGCCCGTACACCCAGTGCTTGAGGTTCACCGCGTCGGCCTCGCCGCGCCAGACGAAGGTGACGTTGGGGCCCTCGACCAGAGGAAAACTGCGCTCGGCCAGAAGGGCGTCAACGGCTTCGCGACTGGCTTGGCCGCGGACCAGGGTTTGAATGAGAGGCTCGCTGGTCATGAGGCGGCACACCACCCCGCATCGGCCGCGCCCGACTCGGTCAGGCACACGATGCCGCTCGCACGCGACCACCCCGCGCCGTCCCAGGATACTTGCGCGCCCGCGTTCATGGCGATGCAGGCCGCGGGCGCGAAGCGTCGGGCAAACCGGGCCACGTGATCGCGGTCGGTGAGGAGCAGCCGCTTGTTGGCGTGCGGCAGCGGGACGATTGCGGGTGCCAGCCCGAGCCCGTGATCGAGCACCTCGGCCACCGGCGCGCCCTGCGGCGGATCGTCGTGGAACAGGACCACGCGCTCGGCCAGCGCCATCGCCCCGGCCGACCAGGCACAGATGGGCCGGTCGCCCATGAGCGCGCCCAGCCCGAACAGCCGCATCCGATTGAGCAGCACGGCGACGTGCCCGCCCGCGATGGCGACGGCGCCGCAGACCCGCAAGAGTTTTGCAATGTCCTGCCGCTGGTGCGCTACCGAGTCGCGCTCGCTGGGATGCAGGCGGGCCTCGAACTCCTCGTGTACGGTCTGGCAGCGGGCAAGGTGCTGCGCATCGAGCGCGCGCAGCCCGGCCAGCGAGACCTGCCACTCCTGGGCCAGGAGCGCGGCGTCGGTGGTCAGGCGCGCCACCTGGCGGGCCGCTTCCTGGGCATGGTCCAGGCGCACCCGGTAGGACTGCTGCATGTGCTGAAGCCGCTCTTGCCGCTCCCGATAGGCCATCGCCAGCTCGAAGTCGCCGCGGAAGACCTCTTCGGTGCGCCAGTGCAGCTGCAGGTTGACCACGTGCCGGCCCAGCTGCTCGCGCAGCTCGGCGTCGTCGGCTTCACGCTCCTGCCAGCCGGCCGTGACAAGGGCGATGGGCCCTTGCGGGGCCATCGCGTCCAGCGCCTGCCGCAACGTGGGCTGCGGACCCTGCGGGCCCAGGAGGGTGAGCTTCATGGTTGCACCGGCCCCGGGGCTCGCCTTGCATCATGCCCATCATGCGGCTCCGCTCTCGCTACGCCGCCGAGATAGCAAATCCAGACTCGGCTCGCCCCACGCACCAGTCCGGCCGGACCAGGACCGGGGTTGTCAGTTGCGCGGGGGCCCTCGCCTCGTCTCATCGGGCTCGTACTTTGACCGTGCGCCCGACCGTATCGAGCATGCGGCGCAGCTCGTCGTAGTCGGGATGTTTGAGCCGGATCCACGCGTTGGCCATGTAGCCGGCCGAGACCGGCTGCGTGGGCGCGCCCTCGGGCGGCAGGTGCGAATCGATGATCCATTGTCCGAACGCTTGCTGGATGGCGTCCAGGCCCTCGTAGCCCGCGATGGTCCCATCCCGATCGGGCCGCAGCGTGACGATGCCGGCGGCGAAGCGGCGCGACAGCTTTTGCGCGGCCCGGCCGTGCACGATCGCCATGGCCCACTCCTTGTAGATATCGATATCGTTCGAAACCGCGTACAGGTCCCACGCGCGCACGCCCGGCGGCCGGCAGCCGATTTCCGAAAACTTCAGCCCCTTGGGCCCGAAGAACCATTCCATGTGGGTGGCCGAGGTGCCGATGCCGAGCAGCTGGATCACCCGTTGCCCGAGCTTCTTGAGCTCGCCATAGGCGGGCGCGGAGTCGAGCCGATTGGTGGCCACGAACTGGGGCGAGATCCAGCGCGTGCGCATGGCCTCGAGCACGTTCGGGTAGTAGTGGCACACGAACTCGTGCTCGACCCTTCCGTCGATGGTGATGGTGTCGTAAAAGCCCTCGTGGCCTTCGATGAACTCTTCGACCGCAATCGGGAAGCGGGCCTCGGCGAGCGCCTGCTCGAGCTCTCGCGTGTTGTCCACCCGCACGGTGCCCGAGGCTCCAGCGGCGTCGCGCGGTTTCAAGATGAGCGGAAATCCCACCTCGGCCGCGAATGCGCGTGCCTCGGCGGCCGAGCCGGCGCCGGTGGACTGGGCGCACGGGATGCCGCCCTCGCGCAAGGCCTCCTTCATGGCCGGCTTGTCGCGGCACAGAAAGGCGGTTTTCACCGAGGTGCCGGCAATGCCGCAGGCGGCGCGCACGTGGGCGGCCGTCATGATGTGCGCCTCCACCGTGGCCTCGAGCCGATCGACACGCGCGCGGCTCTGGATGAAGCGCACCGCGTGCAGCATCTGCTCCTGGTCGCAGACGTTCGAGACCGGCTCGTAGTGCAGGAGCCAGCGTCGAAGCTCCTCATCGAGCGACTCTTTCGAGCCCTCGCCAATCGCGGTCACCTGGGCGCCCACCTCGGCCAACGCGCGCACGAACTGTTTCTGATTGCCTGGAAACCTCGGCTCCACGAACACCACATGCATGGTCATCTCCTCGTCCCGTACACCTGTCCGGACACCTGTCCGCGGACAGTCCCTCTTGACGCTCGACGTTTCATAGCCGGGCGTACACCTCTTCGTACAGCGGCCCGCGGACGTCCCATGAGAAATCGCGGGCCATCCCGTTTCTCATCAGGCGCTGCCAGGCTGCGCGTTCGTGGTAGGCGGCCAGCGCGACCTCGAGCGCCCAGCGCAGCCCGGCCGCGTCGTAACGCTCGAAATAGAAGCCTGTGCCCTCGCCCGTGTGCGGGTTCCACAGCTCGACCGTGTCGGCCAGCCCGCCGGTTTTATGCACGATCGGGACCGTGCCATAGCGCAGGCTGTACATCTGGTTGAGGCCGCAGGGCTCGAAGCGCGAGGGCATGAGAAACAGGTCGCTGCCGGCCTCGATCCAGTGCGCGAGCTGGTTGGAGAAGCCGGCCACGAAGGCGACCCGGCGCGGAAAGCCGCGCGCTAGGGCGAAAAACATGTCCTCGAACCGCGGCTCGCCGCTGCCCAGCACGACCAGCTGGAAGTCATGGGTGCGCAGAAGCTCGGGCAGCACGTGCGGCAACAGGTCAAACCCTTTCTGCGACGCCAATCGCGAAACGATGCCGACCAGCGGCACGCCGCGCTGGTAGCCCAGCCCGACTCGATCGGCGAGCGCCTGCTTGTTGCGTTCCTTGAGATGGAGGTCGCGGACCGAGTAGCGGAACGGGATCAGGCGGTCGTTCTCGGGGCTCCATTCGTCGTAATCGACGCCGTTCAGGATCCCGACCACCGTCGAGCTGCGCGCGCGCAAAAAGGCGTCCAGCCCGGCGCCATGCTCGGGAGTCTGGATTTCCTGGGCATAGGTCGGGCTCACGGTCGTGATGCCGTCGGCGTACAGGATGCCGGTGAGCAGAAAGTTGACCCGCCCGGCCTTGAGCTGCTCCTGGTGGAACAGGTGCGCCGATCCGGCCAGGCCGGTATCCGCCAGCACCTCGGCCCGGAACACGCCCTGGTAGCTCAAATTATGGATGGTGAGCAGGGTCTTTGTGCGCGCGAACAGCTGGTCCCAGCCGTACGAGGTCTTGATCGTGAGCGGCAGGAGGCCGGTCGGCCAGTCGTGGCAATGCACCACGTCGGGCGCAAAGCGCACGCGCTGGCAGTACTCGAGGGCGGCGCGGCTGAGCACGAGGAAGCGCAAATGCTCGTCGCTATCGCTGGTGTAGATCGAGGGCCGGTCGTAGCAGGACGGGCAGCGCACAAAATAGATGGGTGCGTCGGGTGCGCGCAGGATCGAAACCCGCACCGCGTGCGCGCCCAGGCCAAAATCGAGCTCCTCCAGGCCCGTGACCGGCTGTAGGCGATGCGCGGCCGCGTCGATGCGCTGATACAGGGGCACGAACACACGCACGTCGTGCCCGCGGCGCGCAAGGTGCCGTGGCAGCGCCGCCGACACGTCGGCCAGCCCCCCGGTTTTGGCGAACGGGGCGATTTCCGAAGTTACGTAGAGGACGTTCACTGGGGCGCGAATGTACACCATCGCCAGGGTGGGCGCGCCACCCGGATGTCGGCCCGGCGACAGCGCGCTGTCGGTTCTCCTGACAGATGGTCAGCGGGCGCGGGCGGTGGCGGTGCTGCGCCGGAGCTCGATATCGAGGACGACCGCAACCTCGTCGCCCAGCATCGTGCCTCCGGGCACTTGCGGGGCCGCCCAGGTCAGCCCGAAATCGTTCCGACTGAGCTTGGTGGTCGCCGACGCGCTGCGCCATTGATTGCCGTCGGGATCGGTGATCTGCGCGGGCGGAAAATGAAGGTCGAGCACGACCTGCCGCGTCACGCCGCGAATGGTCAGCTCGCCCTGGACCCGGAGCTTGCCGGCGCCCGCCCGCTCGACCTTGCTGGATTGGAACCGGATGCGTGGAAACTTCGCGGCATCGAGGAATTCCGCGCCCTTGATATGCGTGTCGCGCTCGGCCTGGCGCGTGCTGAGACCTTGCACGTCGATGCTGGCCTCGACCGAAGATCGGGTCACGTCCTGCTCGTTCAGATGCACGACCCCGCTCACCTGGCCCAGCTCGCCCCGGACATCCTGCACCATCATCAGGCGCACGCGAAACATGGCGCTGGAATGGCCGGGATCGATGTCCCAATCGGTTGCGTGGGCGGCCACCGGAATCCCGGTGGCTGCGGCCGCAACCAGCGCGATCTTCAGCGCCCTCATACCAACGGGCAGTGCAACCGGCGTGCCGGCGGG
>DATFWX010000267.1:0-16851 GCA_035258845.1 Polyangia bacterium
CATGGTCGGTGAAACCGGCGAGGCGCCCGAGAGCGCGTCCAGAAAGGGCGAGGCCCGCACATCGGTGGACGCGCTCGAGACCACATCCACCTCTTCCTGCGCGTGCAGGCCGAAATGGCGCCACGCGACCTGGGCGGCGCCCAGCGAGCGATAGACCTGCGTGTGGTCGCTGTCTGCGTAGATGCCCCCGCGCGCGACCGCGGTGACCTCCTGGCCGCGTGCCCGGGCCGGGCATAGGGCCGCACCCACTGCGGACAGGATCACGACCCGCTTGCCAAGCCCTGGCATCGCCTGCTCGGGAAGCCTACTACGCCGGCGCCGACCGGCAAACTGGGGCAGATTGTGCGCACGAGGGGCCTTCATCGCTGCCAATCGAGCTGCGCGAGCAGCCCGATGTCGGCCGGTCCGGCCACGCCGACCGGGAGCGCCAACTTGATGGACAAATGGTTGATCTGAAGCAGATAGATGAGCTCGGGCACCAGCAGCACCGAGGTCACGTCGCCAGCGTCGGCGAAGGCCCGCGCGAGCTGCAGCTCGAAGGTCGGCAGCACGCACGGCCGCGGCGCCCACTCGAGCGCGGCCGCTCCGGCCACGATCAAACTGGTGCCCGGTGGCTGCGCTACGCCGTCGACGGCGTGAAGCGGCCGGGCGCGGCGCAAGAGCCCGCGCGCGGGCGCGGAGGGGCTGCTGGCGTCTCCGGAGCCCTCGACGCTGGCCGACGCCTGCAGGTAGAAACCGGGCGCGATCGAGCGCCCGCCGAGCAGCGCTCCCCGGACGCTTTCGTTGCTCCCGAAGGCGATCGCCAGCGCGAGGTCGAGGCTGCGCGCGTCCTCCATGGTCAAGAGCACCTTGCCGCCCACCCGCACCGGCCCCATGGCGCCCCCGGTGGCGTCGATCGCCGTCGAGGCGCCGATCTCGGCCCACCCGCCAATCCCGGCCGCAATCGAGAGCGGCACCTGCTGATCGGTCGCGGTGCCCGCATGCAGCGCTCCGTAGCCGGCGTCGAGCGCCACCCAGTCGCGCGGAATCGGCATGGGCGCCCCGGTGACGAGCGGCTCGATTGGATGCGCCTGCGCGGCCAGCGGCCAGAGGGTGGCCACGACAGGTGCCCATCTCAAAGCGGCCGTCCGGTCGGCTGAAACCCAATGTGAACTCCGGTTCGATCGGGCTTCAGATGGGCCGCCAGCCAGCCCGCGATCTGGCTGGCCTCCTGATCGGACAGATGCGCGATCAGCTTGGCCTTGTGGTGGTAGGCCATGCGGTGGACGAGCGCTTGCCAGTCGTCGAGCGTTCCGACCGAGCCGTAGATGCGGTCAGCCGCATGGCAGGTCGTGCAGCGGCGCTCGATCAGCGCGACCGCCTGCTGGTCATCCGGCGGCGTCGCGGCGGCGTGCGGGTGCTGGCTTGCGCAGCCCATGAGGGCCAGCCCTACCAGCGCGCGGGCGACCGACGCTCGCATGAGCTCCCCTATCGCACGCCGTGCCGGCGGGCGGAATGCGGCAAGATGTCGCACCGGGTGCGGTAAATTGTCGCAGCTACCGGGGCGGCGGCCGTTTCTGCAGCTTGCGCTGCAGCGACCGGCGGTGGATGTGCAGTCGGCGCGCGGCTTCGGAAATGTTGCCGCCGCAGTCGGACAGCACCCGGTTGATGTGCTCCCACTCCGCGCGCGCCAGCGAGGGCGCTTCGAAGCCGCTCGGGGCCGGCGCAAGCGGCGCCGCCTCGCTGCGCGCGAACGCAGCCAGGATGTCGTCGGCGTCGGCGGGTTTGGACAGGTAGTGCACCGCGCCCAGCCGGATGGCGTCGACTGCGGTCGCGATGCTGCCGTATCCGGTCAGGAGCACGACGCGGGTGGATGCGTCCAGTCGCAGAAGGTCCTGCGACAGCTCGAGCCCGGACCGTCCCGGCATCCGCAGATCGATCACGGCCAGCTCGGGCGAGTCAGCGATCGCGGCCGCCATGGCGGACTCGTAGTCACCGGCCGTGCGCACCTCGTAGCCCCGCTCTTCAAGGGCGCGCGCGAGCCGGGCCCGAAACGGCTCGTCGTCGTCGACCAGAAGAATGGAGGGGCGGTCGTCGGGCAGTAGGTTCATGACGGAGAGGCCGCCGGCACGACCAGCGGTAGCCGCACCAGAGCCCGAGTGCCGCGCCCCTGCGCCGACTCGAGCTGGAGCTGGCCGCCCAGGCGCTCCAGCACTGCGCGGGTCAGAAACAGCCCGAGCCCCATGCCGCGGCCAGGCTGCTTGGTGGTGAAGAAGGGCTCGCCAGCGCGCGCCAGCACCTCGGGCGCCATCCCGGTGCCGCAGTCGCGCACCTCGATGAGAAGCGCATGCTCGCCGGCCTGCGCGTGCAGCACCACCTCGGCATCGGCGGGTGAGGCATCCTGCGCGTTCCTTATCACCCCGCGAATGGCCTGCGCCACCGCGCGCGGCGGCAGCTCGAGCCGTGCATCGCGCAGCCCGTCGTCTATCTCGACCCGCACCGGGGGCCGCTCGCCCAGCTCCAGGGTGGCGGACGCCAAGAGATCGGTCACCGTGATCGGTACAATCGCCTCGCCGGCGGTCGCCCCGGCTTCGGTCGCCATCTGTGCGAGGATGGCCCGGCAGCGCTCCACCTGCTCACGGATGAGCCGCACGTCGCTGACCGCACCCGGATCGAAGGCAGAGGCCGAAAGCTGCCGCTCCAGCTCCCGCGCCACCAGAGCAATGGTCGACAGGGGCGTCGACAGCTCGTGCGCGGCGCCGGCCGCCAGCGTGGCCAGCGAGGCCAGCTTTTCATTGCGCGCGGTCAGGCGGTAGGCGGCCTGCAGCTCGGCCTCGCGTGCCGCCAGCGCGCGCGTGATGCGGAGCAGGAAGTAGACGATGAAAGCGGCCGCCACCCCAAATGCCACCCACATGCCATAGAGATGGATGCGCAGCGAGCCCGCGCTGTGCTCGGCATGGGTCATCGATCCGAGCGGCAGCTCCCGGTGGGCGAAAAAGAGGAAGCCCGAGCAGAGGAGCGACAGCACGACCAGCGCCCAGGTCCATCGTGCGCGCAGCACCACCGCCGCCAGCGCAATCTGGACCAGATACAGGAAGCTGAATGGATTGAACGGGCCGCCGGTCAGATACAGGAGCGCCGACAGCAGGAGCACGTCGACGCTCATCACGAAAACCGTGAGCCCTTCGGGCACCCGACCGCCCCGGCGCGACCAGACTGCGCAGCCGATGTTGGAGGCGAATTCGAGCCCGACGATCGTGAACAGGGGACCCAGCGGCAGCGGGGTGCGCATGAGCCGATCGACCGCCAGGATGGTGAAGACCTGACCCGCGATGGCGCCCCAGCGCAGTCGCACCAGCCACGAAAAATTGATGGCCTGGATGTCGCTGGCGCCAGGGGCCGCGTGCGCGCTCATGGGGCCTCTGGCTGCTTACCTAATCCATTCGCAGAGGGTTGTCCATCCTGTGCTTCGGGGAATCCAGGCGCATACAGCGCCGTCATGGCGGCCGGGTTCTGGATGGTCTGCTCGCGCATCCAGCTCTCGGCCGCCGCCAGCAGTGCGCGCCCTTGCGCGCCGCCCAGCAGCCCGCCGCGCCTCCATTGCGCGGCCGCCGCGTACAGGCTCATGTCGGCGGCCCGAAAGCCGGCCTCGGCGCGCGCCAGCAGCGCGAGCGCGCGCCTGCGGTCGCCCGCAAGGGCCGCGATGCCGGCCCACAGCAGCCACGCCAGCGGGTCCGACCAGGCCATCTTTTCGCGCTCGAGCCGGCGCGCATCGCGAGCGGCCGCGTGCACGAGCCGCGCCGCTTCGGCGAAGCTGGTGTCGGCGCGGGCGGCGATGGCCAGCAGGGCCCGGCCGCGCAACTGATGCAGGTTGATCCGGATGATCTGGTTGCGCAGGAACATGGCCCGCTTGAGCGGCTGCCAGCGCTCCTCGACCCGCCGGAGCGCGGCCGCGCCGTCGCCGCAATAGAGATCGATGTGCGCCCGGCCGATGAGCTCGTAATAGTGCTGCAGATGCGTGCCTCCGGGCGCCCAGCGCCGCATGGCATCCTCGATCTCGCGGCGCGCCCCCGCCGGATCGTCGCGCGCCAGCCAGATCAGGTTGGGGTAGCCCAGCCGCAGGTTGGTCGCCAGATACAGATCGCCGCGCTCCAGGGCCTCGCGCAGGCGCAAGGGCACGCGCCGCGACAGCTCGCCGATCTGGCCCTGATAGGCCAGACAGAACAGCCCGAAGGTTTGCGCGGTGTCGACCTCCCACATCATGCCCGTGCACTGCTCGCGCATGATCTGCTCGCCGCGGTTGGACAGCTCGAGACCCTCGCGGAAGCGGCCCTGCAGGAAGGCGGCGCCGCCGGAGGCTCCGATCATGCGGCCCCGCGCGGGCGGCTGCCCGAGCCGGTCGACCAGAGCCTGGGCCGCCTTGGCGAACCGCTCCACGCGGCGTCCGGCGCGGCCCCCGCCGACGGCTGCGAAGTTGACCTCGACCGCCAGCGCCCGCGCGATGCGCGAGGGCTCGCCGGCCGCCAGCGCCAGGAGCATGTGACGGGCCTGGAAGTCGGCGCTGCGCAGCGTGTCGACCAGCGCCAACCCGCCCGCCACCGACCAGCACAGATCGATGCGCCGCAGCTCCTCGGGCGCGATCTGGCTGGCGTCGCGCTCGCGGAAGCGCAGTCCGCGCAGCCGGAGCCGGATGCGCCGGTAGATCAGCGAGGCCAGGGCGCGCCGGGGCGTCTTGGGCAGGTTCATGCCCACGGCCGCCAGCACGGTGCGGATGGCGGCCAGTCCCTCCTCGATGTGGCCGCTGACCAGAAGCTGCTCGGCTGCGCGCCGCTGGAACTCGAGCGCGTCGGCGGCGCTGGCGCCCGCGGCTGCGTCGAGATAGGCCTGCGCGGCTTCGGCGCCCCGGCCCGCGTTGGCCAGCGCCTCCCCGAGCCGGGCCCGCAGCCGGGGCCCCTCGGCAGCGTCGGGGGCGCAGAACTCGAGCGCCATCCGGTACCGCCCCGCCGCGCGGTCGAATGCCAGCGCGGCCGCGGCCTGGTGGGCTGCCTCGGCCGCAAAATGGGCGGCCTTGGCGGCGTCGCCGGCCCCGTGCCAGTGAATCGCAAGCGCCTCCGGGTCGGCCTGCGGGCTGGCCTGTAGGGCGAGCGCGAGCCGCTGGTGGCGCGCCCGCAGGGCGGCCGGGTCGAGGTGCCGAAGGACCGCGTCGCGCACCCGGTCGTGATAGGGCTCGATGGCGTCGGAGCCCCGGACGCCCGAGGTGCGCACCAGATTCGCCGTGCGCAGAACGGTGGCCAGGCGCGCGAACTCGGCCGGCTCGAGCGCGGCCGCCTGGGCGACGATGTCCTGGGTGAGGGGCGCGCCCGCGGCCGCCACCAGCTCCAGGATCCCGTACGCGGGCGCGTCCAGGGCCTGGATGCGCGCCCACAGCGCATCTTCGAGACGCAGGCCGGGCTGGGCTTGCCATCCGTGCGCCATCGCGTAGCGCACCAGCTCGTCGATGAACAGGGGGTGGCCGCCGGCTTCGTCCCCGATCGCGCGCGCATCGATGGCTCGGTCGGCGCCGGCGCGATCGAGCAGCAGCGCAGCCAGCGTGTGCGCCTCGTCGCGTGGCAGGCGCGAAAGCTCGAGCGTGCGCATGTCGCCTTCGACCCAGGACGACACGTCGAAGTCGGACGGCCGGGCGCCGAAAAGGTCGGGCTGCGGGCGCAGCGTCGCCACCAGGAGCAGCGCGGGCGCGTCGGGCGGGCGCAGCACGTCCGACAGCAGCGCCAGACTATCGGCGTCCGCCCACTGCAGATCATCGATCACAATCACAAGCGGATGCCGGTCGCTCAGACGCACCAGCAGCTCGCGCAGGGCCCCGAAGGCACGATGCCGCAGCTCCTGCGGGTCGCGGACTTCGGGTTGCGGCCGCGGCGCCTGCGCAATGGCGGCCACGCGCCACAGCACCGGGAACACCTGGGCTAAAAGGGGCGCCTTGCGCGGCAGCAGGCCCTCGGGGCTGGGCAGCTGCATCAGGTATCGGCTTAGAGCATCGATCACCCCGTCCACGGCTTTGTAGGGCACCGACTCGCGCTCGTTGCAGCGACCCGGCAGAACGATCGCGCCTGGTTGCTCCACGGCCAGTTGGCGCATGAACTGGCGCACGAGGGCGCTCTTGCCGACGCCCGATTCGCCGCGCACGCACACGGTCGCGGGCACGCCGCGCGAGGCATCGGCGAAGGCCTGGCGCAGCGCCGACAGCTCACGCATGCGGCCGACGAAAGGCTGGGACGGCAGCCCCACCGTCGGCAGCGCGGGCATCAGGGCCGGCCCCTCGCCGGCCGCCCCCAGACGCCGGAGCACCTCCGGCCCCGACGGACGCAGGCGGGGGTCGGTGCGCAGAAGGTCGCTGCACAAAAGATCGAGGTCGTCCGGCACGCCGGGCGCAAGCGTGCTGGGCGGCGGCGGCTCGAAGCCCTGTTTGTCGAGCAGGACTGCCACCACCCCGCCCTCGAACGGCAGACGGCCGGTCAGCGCCTCGTAGAGAACCACGCCCATGCTGTACCAGTCTGCCTCCGGGCCCACGATCCGAGAGGACACCTGCTCGGGCGCCATGTACGACGCGGTTCCGATCACCTGCTGACTGTCGGTCAGGTGTCCCTTGCGATCGCGCTCGAACACCACGCCGAAGTCGAGCAAGACCAGGCGCCCGCTCCGATCGACCAGAACGTTGGACGGCTTGATGTCCCGGTGCACCTTGCCGAAGGCATGCAGCGCCGACAGGCCGAGCACGAGCTGTCGCATGGCGGCGCGCAGGCGCGCCTCGTCGAAACGGGGCGCGGCTGACGTCGATCGCGCTTCGGTGGGATCCAACCGGCGCAGCGGCGCGGGCTGGGTGACCTCGTCGGGCCGCGGGCGCGTCCGCACTGGCGTGGGCCCATCCGCGGCCACCGGCCGGGGCGCCGGGCTCACCCAGGTCAGGAGATCGACGCCCTCGACCAGCTCCATCGTGAAAAACCACTGGCCGCCCTCCTCGATCAGCTCGCCCAGGTTGACCAGGTTGGGATGCTGCAGATCCTGCAACGCGCGAAACTCGTGCTTGAGCCGCAGGAGGGCGGTCGCATCCAACCTGCGCAGGGTCTTCAGGGCCACGCGTGCGTGGCGCTCGCGATCGAGCGCCTCGTACACGATGCCCATACCCCCGCCGCCGATCCGGCGCACCACCTGAAAGCGTGCCGTCCCGCGAAATGCAGTCTCGTCGATTGCGTCCATAGCCGCCCCAAGGGCCGCGGCCCGCGAGCGGCACCATTTTAGCCGGCCCGCGCCCCGGTGGGCAGCTTGAGCAGAACCTTGCGCAACTTGCCTACGCAAGTTGCCCAAACCGAGTGGGTCCGGGGCGGGGCCCTGCGATTTTTCTCAGATTCCTGCATACCCCGTTCCAGGCACGAAATCTGCTCGAGCCAAGGCCATGGCGCGGTGGCAACGATTCGCCGTCCCGTCGGTAGCCGCGGCGTCGGTGCTTTTGGGTGGGGTCCAGTTGCTGCGCGCACGCTCGCAATCGCCGCCCGCGCCGACGCGCAGGGTGGCGACGGTCGATGCCCGTGTAGACCCGTCACCCACCCGGGCGCCGACGCCCCAACGGGGCCGGCGGGCGGAGGCCGCTCACCGCTTGCGCGGCCGCGGCACGCCGTAACGGTCGAGACGCGCGAGCAGCGTATTGCGCGACATGCCGAGCTGCTTGGCCGCCTGCGACTGATTGCCCCCGCACTGCGCCAACACCTGTAGGATGCGCTCGCGCTCGGGCTCGTCGTCATCTGCGCCGTCCACATCTGCGCTGTCCACGCTCGCGGGCGGGGCCGGCAGCGCGCTCACCGCGTTCATCTTGTCGCGGGGCAGTTGCTCCGTCGTGATGCGGTCGCCGGTGCAGAGCAGCACCGCCCGATCGATCACATTGCGCAGCTCTCGAATGTTGCCGGGCCAGGGGTAGGCCAGAAGCCGCTGCAGCGCCTCTTCGGACAGCTCGGGCTGGGACGACCGTCCTTCGCGTTCGCAGGCTTCGGCGATGAAGCGGCGCGCCAGCGGCTCGATCTCCCGGACCCGCTCGCGCAGCGGCGGAATCAGCAGCGACACGCCGTTCAGTCGGAAATAGAGATCCTGCCGGAAGACTCCCCGCTGCACGGCCGCCTCCAGATCGCGATTGGTGGCGGCGATGAAGCGCACGTCGATGGAGCGCGGGTTCAGCGCGCCCACACGCAGGACGTGCTGCTCCTCGAACACGCGCAGGAGCTTGGCCTGCAGTGGCAGCGGAAGCTCACCAACCTCGTCGAGCAGCACGGTGCCGCCCTGCGCGGCCTCGAGCAGGCCGGGCTTGGGCTGGGTGGCGCCGGTGAAGGCCCCGCGCTCGTGCCCGAACAGCTCGCTCTCGACCAGCGATTCGGGCAGCGCCGCGCAGTTGAGGCGCAGAAAGGGCTTCTGCGCGCGCGGCGAGCGGGCATGAATCGACTGCGCCATCACGTCCTTGCCGACCCCGGTCTCGCCCAGCAGCAAGACCGTGATGCTGCTGGCTGCAATGCGATCCACCAGCCGATGCAGCTGCGCCATCGCATCGGAGGTGACGCCCGCCGGCGGGGTCACCGCATCTGCTGCCGAATCTGCGTCGCCGGCGCGGGCGCGTGCGAGCAGCGCTTCCGGAGTTCGGGCATCCCGGGGAAACAACGCCAGATCGACCCGCGCCGTCGCGCGCAGCCTTGCGGCGCCCTCCCGCAAGCGCGCCACGATCGTCGCCGCCTGGTCGGCTTCGACGTCGGTGACCAGGGCCTCGATCTGGCCCGGGCCATAGGTGGCGATGACGTCCGTGGGATCGACGATCTGAGCCAGCAGCGCCAGCAGCGTGCCGGCCTGCG
The DNA here is from genome assembly GCA_035258845.1 of Polyangia bacterium. Lineage (GTDB taxonomy): Bacteria > Myxococcota_A > Polyangia > JAHFDS01 > DATFWX01 > DATFWX01. The sequence continues at coordinate 8,865 of DATFWX010000267.1, forward strand.
CGACCTCGCTCCGCAGGAACAGGACGGCGAACGAGCGGCTGCCGAGGGCCGCGCGCGCGCACTCCTCCTCCAGGCGCGACTCGAAGTAGTCGTGCGTGAAGATGCGGCGCGGCCGCTCCTCGGACAAGCCGCGCTGCACCAAGAGCATCACCGAGCCCAGCTCGATCAGCTCGCCCAGCGAAAAGGTGATGCTTTCCTGCGAGTCGAGCTTTTGGTCGCCGACCCGGGTCCCATTGACGCTGCCCAGGTCCTCGATGCGCAGCTCGGGTCCTATGTGCAGGACCGCATGGCGACGCGAGATCGAGGGATCGTCAATTCGGATGTCGGCCTCGGGCCCGCGGCCGAGCACGAGCATGCCACGCTCCGGCAGGGCAGCCGTGCGAAACCAGTTTTCTCCAATGATGCGCAGCCGCAGCGTGCCGGCCCGCACCTGGTCGCGTGTCTTGGGTGCGGTGGCATCGTCCTTGTAATCGCTCTGCGCCATCGGATCCATCCAGAGTACCACAGGCCAGGCCCATCCTCCGCCCGCCTGGCGACCGCAGCGAAATGGGTCGGGTCAGGACTCCTCTGCGTCGTGGGCGTGGCCGATCGCTTCACGCAGGCGCGGATCGAGCCGTTCGCGCTTGAAGATGACCTTTTGTGAATGTACCGCCTGGACGGCGTCCAGCGGGACCAGGAAATCGCCCGCGTTCTCGACATACACGACCAGCCCTTTGGCGGACACCTCGCGGACCGCGCCAAATTCCTCGCCGCCATCGGACACGAAGGCCTGGTACCCCACCTGGATCTTTTCGCGCATGCTCGGATCCTGGCTCAGAAGTGAGCGCCTGTCGACAGGGGCCGCTGCTGGTTTTTCAGGGGGCGTGCCAGTACTGGAGATTGCCCAGCCCGGTCACATAGGCGGGGTCCAGATAGGCGTCGTAGCGGGGGTCGCCCAGCAGAAAGCGCAGTGTGAAGGCAGCCGACAGCGTGGCCACGCGCGCGCGCACGAGCGTCGGATCGATGTTCTGCGCGTTGCAGCCGTCGCGGATGAACGCGACCGCGATCGGCACCTCGCACAGATCCGAGAAGTCGAGGTGGCCAGCGCCCATGACCTCGACCAGGAACTTGGGGGGCGCTGCCAGATCGTAGGGCCGGCGCTGATTGTCGTCGAAGGGACAGGTGTGATCGAGGCTGCCGCCGAAGAGGGCGATGGGCCGGAGCAGGTTGGCCACGAAATCGGGCGTGGCGCCCATGCGGAAGCCGGGCGCCATTGGAAAGACGATCCGGATGCGTGGGTCCTGCTGTGCCACCTTAAGCGCGGTGTAGCCACCGAACGAGTGGCCGGTGGCCGCCACCCGCGTGGGATCGACGGTGAGCGGGACACCCGCGCTGCCGGCGATCATCTGATCGAGGACGAAGGCGAGGTCGAGCGGACGATCGATCGCCGATTGGAGGGCGTTCCCGCCCCCGAAGAAGACGTCGGCGAGCGTGTTTCCGGGATGATCGGGCGCCGCCACCACGAAGCCGTGGCTGGCCAGGTGCTCGGTCAGGAAAAACGATTGAAAGCGTATGCCGCCGAAGCCGTGTGAGAACAGAACCAGCGGCCAGGGCGCGCCCGCGGCCGGCTCGGCGTCGCGCCGGGCGGGGCTGGGCAGGCTCGCCAGCGCGAGCCCGAACACCTCCAGGCGATACTGGTTGGCTTGACCGGACGAGCTCGAGGCGGCCGGATACCACACGTCGACCGCGAAGCTGCGATTGCGCGACGGATCGGTCATCATCACGGTGCGCACGCCGGCGGCATAGGGTCCCGGCTGCGCGGGGTCTTGGACCGGCCGCACCTGCGCATCGGGCATGGGCAGGCCGGCATCGGGCGCCGGCGCGCCCGCGTCGGGCGGGGGCTCGGCATCGGCCGAGGGACCGGTGCGCGCGTCGGCCGGGGGGCGCGAAGACATCGCGTCCGCCGGGGCCTGGGTTGTGTCGGGGGCAGCACAAGCAGCAAGGCACAAGGTCAGGATCAAAGCGGTCGGCTTCATGGGGCCTCCTTCGCTTCAGCGGGACCGTACTCCTCTGGCTCCTCATAGTCAATGATTGACTTTTGCGGGAAGGGGCCCGGCTTGGGTAGACTCTCGGGCGTCATGGCGCGCAATCCAGACGCTCCCTCGCGCATGGAAGTGCTCATCCTGTCCTCCCTCGCCCGCACGCCCATGCACGGCTACGATCTGAAGCTCGAGCTGCGGTACAAGCACGTTCGCTGGTGGGCCAAGTGTGAGCATGGTCACTTGTATGCGGCGCTGGCCCGCCTCGAGCGGCGCGGCTTCATCCGCCGGCAGGCTGCCCGCGCGAATGGCCAGGCCCGGCGGCGCGTCTATGCGCTCACCGCGGCCGGGCGACGACGCGTGCGCATCGTGCTGGGCGAGCTGGGCGCCGCTCCCGACGCCACCTACTTCGACCTCGACCTGTTCCTGGCCGGGGCCTGGCTGCTCGATCGGCGCACGGTGCTCAAGATGTTGGCGCGCCGACGGACCCTGCTCCAGCAGCAGCTGGCGGAGGCGCGCGAGCTGCGCCAGCGGATGAGCGGCTTCGTGCCCACGGTCGCCCGCTTGATCATGGATCATCGGGTCGGTCACCTCGAACGCGAGGTCGCCTTCACCGTCCGCTCGCTGGAGGCCCTGCGCACGCAGTCGGGCTGGGGGCCGTTTTTGGGCGCGCGTCGTATCGACGATTTCATCGAGCGCACGGGCGTACCGCTCGAGAGCTCCGGCAGACGGTAGGATCGGTCAGCGCCGCTGGCGCCGCAGCGCGCGCCGCACAATCAGTGCCAGCGCGAAAAGAAGCAGCAGGCCCCCCAGCGGGACCAGAAGCGAGCCCAGCCCCGGATCCCCGCCCTGGACGTAGAGCCCGCCCAGCCAGAATCCACTCGGGATCAGGATGCTCGCGGCAGAAAGCGATGCCGACGCCAGCGCGGCCAGGCGCGGCGACTCGTCCGGCAGCACGCGCAGGGTGACCGCGAGCGCCAGATTCAAGAGGCCCAGCAGCGTGCCGTGCGCGTGCGCCAACGTCCACATGAGCCGGCGCGGCTCGGCCACGATGCCCAGGTACCACTGCACCTTGAACCCGTGCAGCGTTTCCAGCGCGAGCCCGAGCGCGCTCGACACGAGCACCAGGACCCAGCCCAGGCGCAGGTGGCGCAGCGCGAGCGGATCTGCGGGCGGGCTCGTCATGTCATTCGGCCAGGAACATGCTGCGATTGTCGCGCGCGCGCTCGAGCGCTTCCATCTGCTCTGTGGGTAGCGCCAGGCGGCCCGGGCCCGCCCGAACGGTTGCGAGCGCACGCGCCCGCGCGGCCGCGCGCTCGGCGGGCGCCCCCACGAAATCGTACGAGAAGGCCGCGAATCCGGGCAGCCGCCTGAGCGAGCGATAAGCCAGGTAGCGGACGGCCGCATAGGGGTCGTCGAGCCGCTGCGCCAGAAGCGGCGCCTCCCAGTCGCTGCCCGAAGCCAGGAGCGCGTCCGACCAACCCATGCTGTAGGCGGCCAGCGCACGCTGCCCGGCGTCGCCCCGCAAAAGGTGCAACACGGCCGCCGGCACCTGGCGCTGCTCTGCCGACAGATTCGGTACCGGCTGGCCGTACCAGCGCGCCAGCGCGGCTGCGGTCCATGCCAGCGTGCGATCGAGATGGCACAGGCTGCACGCGTCGGGGCGCCCGGTCATCAAGGTGGCGTGAACGCTCGGGCTGTCGATGAGATGGCTCCGGATGGCTTTGAGCAGACCATAGGTCGTGTACGGCATGTGGCAGTTCTGGCAGCGGCTGCCCGGCGAGGCCGCGCGGTGATGCGTGTGCGCCAAAAGGTCGGCGCCGTACGAGGGATGGCAGGACAGGCAGGCTCCGTCGCCGTCCCGGCCTGAAGCGATCTGATCGTCCGGATCGCTGGCGTGCATCGAGTGACAGCTCTGGCACGAAAGATGGCCGCCGCGAAAGCAGCGCGACTCGTGAAGCGCGCTGTACTCGCGGCCCGACACGCGCACCATGCCGTCGCGCCAGTAGCGACTGGCCGCAAACCCGGGCTGGGCCGCGATCGGGCGCCGGCAGGGGCCGCTCGCGAGCGTGGCCGCGCGAACCAGGGGCCGAAACTGCTCGAGGTCCTGGCCCGGCCGGTAGCGCAGGCCGCCCTGCGGCCAATCGTCGAGGTTGCAGCCGATGCCGTGACACTGCCCGCACACCTCGGAGGCGGCGCGCGCGCCCAGACGTGCCGGGTTCGAGATGGTGGGATCCGCGGTCGGAGCGGCGGCAGCGGAGCCGGCGGCCGCATGGCGCCCGAAGCGGCGCAGCGGGCTCCGGTTGGCCGCGATGTGATCCGCGCCCGGACCGTGGCAGGCCTCGCATCCGATGCCGAGCTCGGCCACCCGGCTTGCGGGCACCCCCGAGCCGGGCTCGATGCGCGGCTGGCCGGCCGTCGAGTGGCACTCGATACAATTCCGGTTCCAGGTGTCCGCGAGCTTGGGCAGCTCCGGATCCAGCAGAAACGCGTCTCGGCGCGCCACCCAGCGCCGATCCTCGAGCAGGTAGGTGAACGGCAGATCGTGCTGCGCGTTGCCGGCGCCCGCGGGCAGCCAGTACACCTGCATGTGGTGCGAGCCGGTCACCATGTCGATCCGCTGCTCGCCCCGGTCGGGCGTGCGCACGCCAAACTGGTCGCCGCGCCGCCAAAGCAGGAAGCGCTGGCCGTCTGCGTGGAGCGTCTGACCGTCGAAGTTGCCCCGGACCGCGGCCGCCGTGGCCGCTTGCGTCATCGTGCGATGGAAGGTCCGATGCCAGCTCGCATAGGGCGCCGGATGGCAGGCGCGGCAGGCGTCGGACGAGACATATCCGCCCGCCTGTCGCGGGGCCGGTAGAGCCGCGTGGAGCTCGCGCTCGGCGGCTTCGCGCCGCCCACGGGCCGCGCGCACCGCCGCCTGTCCGCCCCCGCTGGCCACCGCCAGCAGCACCGCCCCGGCGCTCGCCCAGGCCCGCAGGCCGCGCGCCCACACGACTCCGGCGCCGAGCGCAAGCCCGAGCACGAGCCAAAAGAGGAGCGCCTCCATCCGCGCTATCTTACGTCCGACCGCGGAGCGCGTGAAAGCCGGCCCCGATGCTTGTGGCAGCGCGGGTTTGCTATACTCGGAGCCTGCCCCAAGCGGGGCCCACCACCATGGCGAAGAAGCCCAACACCACCCGCGCGAAGAAGGGCGATGCCCTGATCGGCGCGACTGTGGACAAAAGGTGGCACGTGCTCGAGCAGCTGGGCACCGGCGGCATGGGCGCGGTCTACCGGGGCGAGCGCGTGCAGCTGGGCAAGCAGGTGGCGCTCAAGTTCCTGCACGAGACCGTGGCCGAGTCCAAAGAAATGGTGGCGCGCTTCGAGCGCGAGGCCAAGGCGATCAGCCGCCTGCATCACATCCACTGTGTCTCCATCCTCGACTTCGGGGTGTACAGAAGGCGGCCCTACATTGTGATGGAGTTCATCCAGGGCCGGTCGCTCACCGACCTGGATCCGGCCGACGTGACCCCGACCAAGGCGGTGGGGCTGATGCGGCAGGTGCTGATGGGCCTGGCGCACGCGCACGCGCGCGGCGTCATCCACCGCGACCTCAAGATGAGCAACATCATGCTGGTCGAGATGACCGGGACCGAGGCCATGGTCAAGATCCTGGACTTCGGCCTGGCGCGGCTGAGCGGCGAAGGCGGGTCGCCCCCGGAACGTACGCTGACCGCGATCGGCTTCGTGGCCGGCACGCCCAGCTACATGTCGCCCGAGCAGGCGGGCGGCAAGAAGGTCGACAAGCGCACCGACATCTACTCGGCCGGGGTGATCCTGTACACGCTGTGCACGGGCAAGCGGCCCTTCTATGCCGACGATACCGCGCAGCTTCTGGCCATGCACATCAATCGGCCGCCGGTTTCGCCGCGCAAGCTGGCGCCGGGCGCGCACATCAGCGAGGCGCTCGAGCAGGTCATCATGCGGGCACTCGAGAAGCGGCCCGAGGATCGGTACCAGGACGCGACCGAATTCCAGCGCGCGCTCGACGACACACCCGAGGGTCAGCAGACCTCCACGCCCACCGTCTACAAGGCGCGGCCACGGCGCAAGATCCTGGCGTTCGCGGCGCTGTCGTGCATCGCGCTGGGCGCGGCCGGAGCTCTGGTGGCGCGCGCACACTTCGCGGCCCTGCGCGCGCGCATGGTCAAGCTGGCCCCCTTCGGCCATGGCAGCGAAGAGCCCTGGTTCGTAACGCCCGACGCAGCGCCGGCTGTGACCGCCTCGCGGGGCACGCCGGTCCCGGCCCTGCCCATGGATGCGGCCACGAGCGTGCGCGCGGCGCCACCCGACGCCGCCCCCGAGCCGAAAGCCGTTCCCGACGCCGCCGCGGCGCCAGGGCCGCCGCGCGCGATCGACCAGATCCCGCCCGCGCCCGCGCACCGCGCGCCCCCACCCCCCACCGCCGACATCCGTAGCGCGGTGGAGAAGCTCATCGCGTCGGGTCAGCATAAGGAAGCCGCCGCCGCGCTTCGGAAGATGTCCGCCACCAACAAGCAGGACGGTTGGGCGCACGTCCGGCTGGGCGACGTCTATCTCGAAGGATCTCAATACCGCAAGGATGCGTTCGAGGAATGGGGCAAGGGCTTTGCGCTCGATCCGGGCCTCAAGCAGGAGCGTGCCTTCCGCAAAGACGTGTGCGACGCGATCGACACCCGGGAGCGCGAGCTGGCCCGGGAGTTCTTCACGAAACACTTCGGCCCCGACGAGACGGTCGGGCTGCTCTCGCACTGCATCAAGGATGCGCCGACGGTGGCGCGGATCGAGAACGCAGTTCAGATCATCGAAGTGGTCGCAGTCGCCGACAAGACCCTGTACGGTCCCGCCGCCCTGCGCGAGCTCGAGGTGGCCAAGACCTGCGTGGAGAAAAAGCGCGCGGTGGAGAAGCTCGGGCGCCTCCATTACGCGCGCGCCCGCGACGCGCTGAACAAGCTGAAGAACGTGCACTGTCTGGGCACGGCCGTCTCGGACGCGCTGGACCAGCTCAACAAGTAAGCTGGGTGCTGCAGACCCGGGGCTTGCGCCGACTGACCACCCGAGAAGCCACTTGGCTGGGGCCGGATGTCGCTAGGCAGCTCACGACACTGAACCTGGCTCATAATGTAAGCCGTTCAAAATAAAAATATTTCGGGCTGACAACAAGTTTCGACGCGCGCGCGGAATGAATCTTGCCCGTCAGGCAACGTCATGAAAAATGCCCGGTGGTTTGCCCTTCTGGCGATAGCCTTGGCCTGCGCGTCGGGTGAGAACAGCAGCACCGGCAGTGATGGCAGCAGCAAGCCACCACCGCCGAACCCGGGTGGCGGCGGCACCGCGATGGGTTGCATGGGTGTACCCCAGCGCGGTGAGTGTCATATCACGGCGATGGGCGAGTCGGCCGTGGTGTGCGATCTCGCTTCCAACTCTCTGCGCAGCGTCAATTGCACCGCCCAGGGCAAGCACTGTGTGATCGACTCGAGTCGCGGCGCCACCTGTCAGGACCTGAACGGTGGCGGGGGCAGCGGCGGCACGGGCGGAATGGGCGGCCGGGGGGGCGCGGGCGGCACGGGCGGGTCGGGCGGGTCGGGCGGCTCCGGCGGCTCGGGCGGCTCGGGCGGCTCGGGCGGCTCTAGCGGTGCGGGCGGCTCCGGCGGCTCGGCTGGAATGGGCGGCCGCACGGGAGGCTCCGGCGGCACCGGTGGCTCGAGAGGCTCGGCCGGCTCCGGTGGCACCAGCGGGACATGCCCGTCGGGTATCGACTTCAGGGGCCATTGCCAGGGCCAGACCGCGATCTGGTGCGACCCGTCGACCGGCCAGACCTATCGCTGGGACTGCCAGGCCGATGGCATGCAATGTCTGAACGATAGCTGTGCGGTCGGCGCTTACTGCTGCGGGGGCGGCTCGGGCGGCACTGGCGGCCGCGGCGGCACCGGCGGCACCGGCGGCACCGG
>DATFWX010000268.1:0-15956 GCA_035258845.1 Polyangia bacterium
CGGGAGTCTCCGGGCTGGTTTGCCCGCCTGTGCATCCGGCCCAGAGGAAGAGAACGACAAACGCACGCCCACGCCGCGCCGCCGTTGCAAAGATTGGCCGCATGGAGACTCCCTTCTGCGAGCACTTTGGAGAGTGGCCGCATTATACAGGGAATTTTTTGCTCAGTGGGGCTCGCGTGCGCAAGCGCCTGATCGCAATCGGGTTTCAGAAGCCGCGCCGGGTGTCACGCCGGGGCGTCATTGGCCACGTAGACGAGGACGACCGTGATGTTGTCCTCGCCGCCGCGCTCGTTGGCCAGCTCGACCAGAAGCCCTGGCACCCGCCGATAGTAGTGCGCGGTCAGGACCGACGCCAGCTCCGCGGGCTCCAGATAATTGGCCAGCCCGTCGGAGCACAGAAGCAGGCAGTCGCCGAGCCCGATTGCAACATGGTGCAGATCCACCAGCACATCCCGCTCGAAGCCGACCGAGCGCGTGATGATGTGCTTGAACTTGGAGTCGCGCGCATCCTGGACCGAGAGCAGACCCGCCTTGACCTGCTCGTGGATCCACGAGTGATCCTCGGTGAGCTGCTGCACCTTGCCGTCGCGGTACAGGTAGGCGCGCGAGTCGCCGACATGGCTCAGGAAGGCGCGCTCGCCGTAGACGAACAGGGTGGTGAGCGTGGTGCCCATGCCCTGCAGCTGCGGGTCGGCCTGCGCAAGGTCGTAGATCGCGGTCGAGGCGGCGCGCGTGGCCTCGCGCAAAAGCGCCGCCGGCGGGGGCGGGGTCTCGAGCTTGGCCAGCGATTGCGCGTCGATGCCGGGGGGCAGCGTCTGGATCTTGACCTGGGCGAGCCCGTTCCGACGGGCCCGATCGACCTCGCGCCGCACGATCTCGACCGCCATGCGGCTGGCTCGATCGCCGCCCAGGTGGCCGCCCATGCCATCGGCGACCGCGAACAGACCCAGCTCGGGCTCGGCCAGGAACGTGTCCTCGTTGTGGTCGCGCTTGCGACCGACATCGGTCAGGCCCCACGCGATCAACTTCATGGATCGCCCGATTGTTTCGCAATCCGACCTGGCTTGCAACCGAGCCCGGTTTTGGGCATGTTTGAGCAGTTCGCATGGGCAGCCGAAGCTTGTTCTTAGCGGTTTTACTGGCGCTGGGCGGCCTGGGCAGCCTGGGCTGCAGCGATGGTGGCGGGGGCGGGGCCGGCGGCTCGAGCGGAAGCGGCGGCGCCGGCACTGGCGGGTCGGGCGGCGACACGCCGCTCCTCCCCGCGCCACCGGCCAACCAGGGCGTCCAATTCAACGTGCCCAGCGTGATGGTGCCGCCGGGCCAGGAGAGCCAGGTCTGCCTCTATCTGAAGCTGCCCTGGGACGTCGAGTTTTTCTTCGATCATATCCAGATGGAAACCACCGACGGTGGCCGCCATCTGTATGTGTTCAAGAACGAATACTTCGATCACGACGAGGGCTTCGTGCCCGATTGCTTCACGCCAGTCGACACCAACCAGTGGGCGGTGGTGGTGCAGTCGCAGAATCAGCACCTCGACTGGACGCTTCCCGACGGGGTCGCGTTCCGACTGCGCCGCCTGACCCAGCTTATGGTGATCGCGCACTACTACAACACGGGCAGCGCGCCCATTTCCGGCCGCGCAACCATCAATCTGTGGTCGCGCGACCCGGCGACCGTGCAGCACTGGGGCAACGTGGTGGTGGCGGTGCAGAACAACATCAGCATCCCACCCAGCCAGTCGCTGCAGGTCAAGCAGCACTGCACGCTGCCCGTCGACACCGCCGAGACCGCGCCCGCCAACCGCATCCACCCGACGCACATTCTGGCGCTGTCGGGCGACTTTCACCGCACCGGGCGCGACTTCCACGTGGTCGATTTTCATCTGTCATCGACCGTGGGCTGCCCGCCCACCTGTCCGGGTACCGAAGGCACGACGGCTTTTTACGACACCACCGACGGGATGAAGCCGCTCATGCAGATCTTCGCCGCGGGCACCGAGCCGGTGATCGCCAACCAGGATGGATTTTCGTTCACCTGCAACTACCAGAACGACAGCTCGAGCACGGTCGTGTTCGGGCCGCGCGTGCTCACCCAGGAGCACTGCACGCTGTTCACCTACTTCTACCCGGCGCCCATGGACGGCATGACGCTGGGCTGCACCGAGATCACGGGCGCCTGGTAGCGGCGGTGCCGTCCGCCTGCTCGAGCGCGCGGATCAAGGCCTCGACGAGCGGCCCCCACGTGACGTCCTCTCCATAGCGTCGCTCCAGGTCGGACGCCATGGTCGCGTGCTCGAGGGCCTGGAGCAGGTCGCCGCCTTCGGCCAGCTGCAGTGCAATCCATGCATGGTGCTCGGCCAGTTGGGCGTCGCGACCGCACGCGCCCGTGCCGCGCCAGTGTCCGGTCGCACCCTGGTAGGCTGCGCGCACACGATCCAGTGCCGGCATGCCGGCTCCGGAAGCATCTCGCGTGCCACACGCAACCTCGCTGGGTTAGGAGTCGCGCGCGCTGCCCGACCCGAAACATTCTTGAAGATCATTGCAGCGTGGCGAGGACCTGATGCGCTCCCGCTGTCAATTTGACATACAGCGTGCCGCCGCGTGCGGACTCCCAGCTCCAGCCCGAGGGTGCGGCCTCGAGCGTGGCCAGGTCGGGCTTCTGGCCCAGCGCCAAGCCATCGGCCGTGACCGCAGTCGGCGGCGCGGCCACGGTCATGACCTCGAACAGGGTGCCGTAATGAAACTCGGCACCGTCGGAGGCCCCGAGCATGAGCATGCCCGCGCTCCGGGCCTGGCTGAGCAAGGTCCCGTCGAACACCTGAAACTGGCTGGCCGCGCCCGGTGCGACACGTACATACAAGACCCCGGGCGTGGTGGCGTAGGAGTCGACGCGTATCGGCTGCGTGGTCGGCGATAGCGAATCGATGGTCGGACGCAGCAGCGGCACGATGCCGCCTTCCGCGAGCAAAAGCGGCAGAACGTCGAGCGGCGCGGCCAGCGTGACCATGCGACCGCCGTCGTAGGCGTCGCCGCGCCACCAGTCGATCCAGCGACCCGGCGGCAGCGTGAGGTCGCGCGTGGTCTGGCCGCGCGCAACCACCGGCGCCACCAGCAGCGCATCGCCGAACAGATAGGTGTCGTTGGGATGTACGCCCAGGGCCGGGTAGGCCAGCCCGAGCGGGCGCATGATGGGCCTGCCGTCGCTGGCGAGACGCTGGGCGTATGTCCACTCGTAGGGAAACAGCCTGAGGTGCAGTCGCGTGTAGATGCGGTACCAACCCAGCATCTCGGCGTCGAAGCCAGTCTGTGGATTGGGCTCCCAGGCCACCGTGCCCGCGCCATTGCCAATCTGCATGACGGTCGAGAGAGCGGTCTGCTCGAACCAGCGCGTGAACAGCTCCTTGTCGGGCGGCGCGTGTATGTAGCCGCCCGTATCGGCCCCGTAAAATGGAAACCCCGACGGGCCCAGGCTCAGCCCGGCCACGAGCGAAGCCGGCAGCCCGCCCACCGCCACGTAGGAGCTGGTGCCGCTCATGACGGTCGCGCCGCGCTGGGCGAAGCTGGCGTCGAGGTCGCCCGGCCAGATCACCGAGACGTTGGTCTGGTCGCCGTAGGTTCCGCTGCGGCACAGCAGAAACCCGCCCTCCTGGGGCAGCGTCTGCGCGTACACGCGGTGATAGAACAGCTGATAGCGCGCGTGCATGGTCTGCTCGTCGCTGCCGTCGGCGAAACGCCACGCGTTGCGCCCATTCGAGATCCCGGTCACCACGTCCTCGCCGTAGTCGAGCTTGAACCCGGCCACGCCCATGTCGGTGTAGCGGCGCAGGAGCGCCTGCCACCACGCGTACGCATCCGGGTTGGTCAGATCGATAGGCTGGCCCCAGTTGTTGAGCAGGATCCCGCTCTGGGCGGGATAGAAGCCGCGCGCGGTGGCCTGGTCGCGCAGCGCCGCGGTGGCGCTCGAGTGCTCGTCGAGATAGGGCGTGTGCCAGAGCGCGACCCCGAAGCCGAGCGAGTGCAGCAGGTCGATCATCGATTGCGGCATCGGGAACTGCGTTGGATTGAAGTCGAATGTGTTGACCGCGGTCGCGTAGGGCCGGTCGATCCAGAGCGCGCTGTGCGCGAGATCGAGCTCGCGCATCATGGTGGCGTCGCTCTCGACCTGAGCTTGATCGCGGTTTTCGTTGCGCCACAGCCAGGGGCCGAGCGCCCAGCGCGCGGGCAGCCGCGGATAGCCGGTGTCGTCGTAGTACAGCTTGGTCACGTCGAGCGGGTGGTCGGCCGCGTATAGGTGAAACGTCAAGCCCAGCCCCGAGGCGGTGCCGGTGCCGAAGAGGGCGTCGATCAGATCGGGTGCATCGGTGGCCAGCGCGAACGCGGCCGGATGCGGGCACTCGACGAACAGGCCCCAGCCGCGCGTGCCGATCACGAACGGAATCGGCACGTGGGCCTCGTTGTAGTTGCTCTCGATCATGGTGTCGAGCTCGAGCTGCATCGCGCGCACCTTGCCGCGGTGATTGACGGCGTCGAAGTACTCGCCGAGCCCGTAGAAGCCTTCCTGCGCGTCCGCGCGTGGACGCAGCCGGAAGTAGGCGACCGGCGAATGGCCGCCCGCGGGCACGAGGTGGGCGCGAAAGCTGCCCGGCCGCGCCACCTCGATCCGGAGCTGCGCGCGCAGGCCGTCCGGGTACGCAAGCGAAAGCGTGGCCGCGGACGCACTGACCTCGGTGACCTCGATCCGGCTCGGGGAAAGCCAGCGCAATCCGTCCGGGCTCGGCCACACCGCAGCCCGCGAGACGATGGGATAGGGGTCGTAGTTGGTGCGGTCGCTGACTTGAGGCAGCGTGCCCAGCTCGAAGCCGTCGGCCGGGAAGCGCAGGAGCGGCGCTCCGGCGTGGGTGAGCGTGATCTCGTTCGCGCCCGGATCCACCCGCAGCGTGGTTCCGCCCCCGCTGTCGAGCGAGAAGGGCGGGTGCAGCGCGACCGTGTCGTCGCCACACGAGCCCGAGAGCGCCCACGTCGCCAGCACGAGGCCAAGCCCGCTGCGCATGCGAAGGCCTCGAGTCTATGCCGATTTGCGGCTTTTCGCAGCCGGTCTTGGACGAGCCGGCAAGAGCTGTGCGCCTCCTCATAGCGTGATCGTTGACGGCGGCAGCTCACGCTCGAGCATCAGGCTCGGGCCGCGCCGCGATGAGCGCGCGGCTTGCTGCGCCTGCTTCGGCGCCGCGCGGTTGCGCCCGCGGCGCACCGGCCACCGTCAACCGGTTTCGGGCGGGTGCTTCGCTGGCGGCCATCGCGCCTTCGGCGCTCACGGGTGAGACCGACCCATCTGAGCGCCGCTGCGCGCGCCCTGCCCGCCGGAACTTATCCATGAACTCGCGCCCCCAGGTTTGATCAGCAGCGTGCTGGTTGTGCGTTGCGCAGGCAAGGATGAGATTGCCCTCGGTGCTCGGGCCGCCCTTGCCGCGGTCGATGACGTGATGGAACTGGACGCGCACGCGCGAGCCGCAGATGCCGCCGTCTGCGGTCGGCCACTGGCACCTGGCGTGGTCGCGCCGCCACACCGCTCGCTTGACCGGCCTCGGAATCGCCGAATCGGGTGACGGCTCTGCGGCCGGGTGCTTGGGGGGACGCGGCCGCTCGGTCAAACCCTTGCGTTTCTCGTGGTCGCGGATGATGCACCGCAGCCCCTGCTTCAGGATCTCCAGCTCCGAAGCGCCCGGCATCGTGTGTGAGAGCGCAAATCGGGCGCTGGCCAAAAGGTCCTCGAACTCGCGGTCGGTGGTCAGGTGCCGCCGCGAGAATTCTTCCGTCAGCATCTCGACCTGGACCGGGCTGGTCGCAACCTTTCCTGGCACAAGTACCGGCGCCTTGCGGACGACGTCCTTGGGCACTGGTTTCGGGGCCAGCCGGGCCTTGATGCGCTCGACCTCGCGTTTGGGCTTGTCCATCGCTTCGGTCAGCACAGTATCGCAGTTGGCCTCGGTGACGACCGGGGCCAGAGTGGCCAGGGTCGTGATGCAGAGTCGGCCCGCGCGCAACGGCTCCACTGCCTGCGGGAAGCGCTGGACGAACCGGGCCGCACTGACCCGATAGTGCGTCATGGTCTCGGACTGGCCGAGAGCCCGATGCATGTACTCCCAGAGGGAGCTGTAGCCAAGCTCGAGATAGCCGCGCTGGCGATCGAAGTCGGCCAGCGCGAGCACCAGCTCGACCAGGATCTGGCGCTCGCGGCCCAAGAGCTGCTGAAGCCGGGCGGTCCATTCGCGGGCAGAGGACTTGGTCATGGTTCTCTCTACCATGCGATTTCGGCCCCTCCTGAAACGCGCTGCGCGCGGCGAGGAAGAGTGTTTTCGACCGGTTGGCGCCGACGCCCTCCGACCATCGCACGACGCAGCGGCGCCTCACTCCGCACGCGGGAACGCTAGTCTCGACGGTGGGCGAGTCAGCAAGCGCAAATACGTCTGATCCTCGTCAAGGAAAAAGAGAGAAAATGTCTTTGTTCAGTGAAAATGTCACCCCTTGATTGGTCAGCGAATCTGTCGCCTCCTCCATCTTGAGTTTCTGGCTCAGCTGTTGGCGTCGCCGCCGCTCATCTTTCTTCTCCGGCGTGCGTGCTCCCTCGTTCCGCGGACTTGTCGGCGGAGCTCCCTTTGCACGGGCAATGAGTTACTTGCCGAAGTAGACGACCCGGCCGTATTGGAGTGCGCAGATCCGTTCCGGCTTTAGTCCAGGCGGGCGGCTTCGCGAGCTGAAGCCGCTTCGGTGGCGCATCGCGGCGGATCTGACGGTTGCCTCTTACTTCTCGGGGTACTCGGCAGTCTTTTCCGAGTGGTCGCGGCCGTCGAAGCGCAGGACCTTGCCCTTGCCGTCGATCTTGGTCACCAGGTTCACCGGCCGCTTCCACACCCTCTGCAGTGCGGCCAGCGTGTCACGCGCGTGGTCGAGCTTGAGGTCGATACCCTCGTGGTGGTGGCGCAGGAGCAGCTCGGAACGGTTCTCGAAATTGCCGTCCTCCACATAGATGAAGGGCTGCCCGAAGTTGGTGAGCTGGAACAGCAGCCGTTCCTTGACCTTCTTGAACTCGCGGGTCTCGATCTCCCAGTTGCCGCTGCGCTCGTTGAAGCCAAAGTTGAAAAACTTCTGCTCGCGGCAGAACTCGAGCGTGAAGAATTCGTCGATGAAGGTGACATCGTTGTAGAGCTTGCGCACCTCGAAGATCTTGCGCCGCCCGAGCCCGAGCCGCTTGTCCCAGCTCCGACGCGCCGCCAGCGAGTCGCACTCCTCCCACTCCTTGCCGAAGCGGCCCTTGTTCCAGCGGTCCTCGATGTCGCGCAGGAGCTCGATGCCCAGCTTGTAGGGGTTGAGCTGCCCGCCCGAGGTCGACATCACGCCGGCGGCATGGTCGGCGTAGTCGATGATCTCGGCCGCCTTGAGCGCCTTCTCGGTCATGATGCGCGAATGCCAATAGCTGGCCCAGCCTTCGTTGAGTATCTTGGTCTGCGCCTGCGGGGCGAAGTAATACGCCTCTGCGCGCACGATCTCGAGCGCGTCGCGTTCCCATTTCTCGAGCGGTGCGTGCTCGGTCAGAAACAGCATGACGTCGCGCTCGGGATGCTCGGGGATCCGCTTGGGCTTGTCGATCTCCTTCTCGCGCTTCTCGAGCTGCCGCTGCACGTATTCGGGGGGGTTGATGAACTTGTCCATGTAGGACTTCGCGCGCAGCTTCGGGATCTCCTGCGTGGTTTCGGGCTCGACCTCCTCCACCACCGACGGCTTCCTCTGGGCGCGCCGCGCGATGAACGGCGACATCGGGTCGATCAGGTTGTCGAGCGACAGGCAGACGTCGATGAAGCCCTCCACCTTCTCGATGCCGTGCCGCTCGACGTGCTTGCGCAGGCGCGTCGCGTGGTTGGCCATGCCGTCGATCATCTTGCGGTTGGTTTTCGAGAAGTAGTAGTTGTTCTTGAAGAAGTCGACGTGGCCGCACACGTGCGCCATCACCATCTTCTGGTCGACGATCGAATTGCCCTCGAGGAGGTAGGCAAAGGCCGGGTTGTTGTTGATGACCATCTCGTAGATCTTCTGCAACCCGTAGATGTGACCCTTCGACAGCGACTCGTACTCCATCCCGAAGCGCCAGTGCGGATAGCGGGTCGGAAAGCCGCCGTAAGCCGCCACTTCGTTCATCTTCTTGTAGTCGAGAATCTCGAAGATGATTGAGAAGAAGTCGAGACCGAACTCCCTGCCGTAGCTCTCGACCTCGTGCTGAATGTCGCGCAGATACTGGGGAAGGCTCATTTGCCTTTCCCCAGGAAGTCCTTGATCGAATCCATGATGGCCTCTTTGCCCTTGATCTCCGAGGTCACCAGGTTGCCGTCTTCCTCGTCGAAATGCTCTTCCAGATCCTTGATGAACTGGCCGGAGCCGTAAGGCGACTCGACCTGGCCGTAGCAGAACAGGTTGACCTTGGGCAGAAGCTCGCTCTTCAAGATCTCGATGCAAGTCACCGTGTCGTCGACCGACCAGTTGTCGCCGTCGGAGAAATGGAACGGGTAGATGTTCCATTCGCTGGGCGGATAGCTCTGCTCGACCACCTTGCTGCACAGCTTGTAAGCCGACGAGATCATGGTGCCGCCCGACTCGCGAGTGCGAAAGAAGGTCTCGCGGTCGACTTCCTTGGCCATCGCGTCGTGGATGATGTAGCGCGACTCGATGCCCTGGTACTGCGAGCGCAGCCAGGTGTCGATCCAGAACGACTCGATGCGCACGATCTCCTTCTGCTCGTCGCCCATCGACCCGGACACGTCCATCATGTAGATGATGACCGCGTTCGACTGCGGAAGCGGCTCGGTCTTCCAGGAGCGATAGCGCTTGTCCTCACGCACCGGCATGATCATGGGGTTCTTGGGGTCGTAGCTGCCCATGGCGAGCTGGCGCTTGAGCGCCTGCTTGAAGGTGCGGCGGAAGTGGCGCAACGACTCGGGGCCGGTCTGCCGGATGCCGGTGTAGCGATCCTTCTTGGAGACGATGCGCTCTTTGCCCTTGGGCTCGATGCGCGGAAGCTGCAGCTCCTCGCCCAGGATCTGGGCCAGCTCCTCCATCGAGATCTCGACCTCGAGCAGGTGCTCGCCGGGACGGTCGCCGGCGCGGCCCTCGCCCGCCTGCGGGTCGCCCTTGCCCAGCGGGTCGCCCGGCTCGCCGTCGCCCTGCCCGACGCCCCCGGTCGACTTGGGCCCGAAGCGGAAGTGCGGGATGTCGATCTGGGGCAGCGGGATGGACACCAGATCCTTGCCCCGCTTGCCGATCATCTCGCCCTGCGTGATGTATTTGCGCAGGTTCTGCTTGATCTTGCCGCGCACGATCTCGCGGAAGCGCCGGTGGTCCTGGTCGATCTTCTGGCTCATCGGTAGGGCCCGCCTTCCGATCCGGTCTCGACATCGATCTCGTTCCGGATCAGCCGAATGCCGCGATTCTCGTCCTCATGGAGCTTCCCCAGATCCTTGGCGTACCATTCGGTGTAGCCGCAGCGCTCGCAGATCATCAGCTCGAATTGACCGACGCGCTCGTTGGCGCCCCAGGCATGCGTGCGGGTGACCACCGCCAGGGGTTGCACGGCGCCGCCACCGGCGTCCTCGGTGGCACGGGCCACGTGCCAGATCCGCCGGTGAGTGCACTTGGGGCAAACCAGCGTGTCCTTCATGGCATCACGTCCGTCATGTGGCCGTCGGCGTCCAGCAGGCACAGCCGCTTCCCGGTCCGCTTGGCGTGCAGCACCAGATCGAGCAGGCCCAGCGCACGCGAGAGCACGCCGGTCGCGTCGTCGGTGCCCAGATCGGCGGCCAGCTTGGCCAGAAGCTGCGCCGCCGTCGCGTTGAGCGGAACCTGAACGGGACCGCTGCGCGGATCCAACCCGTTACTCCTTCACATCCCCGCGCGCGAAGATCGAGGCCACGAAGTTGAGCACATCGGTCGAGCAGATCTCGCAGTATCCGTAGTTGCGGATCATGCGGTTCTTGACCACGTCGATCTTCTCCTGCGTGTCCCGATCGACCACGGTCGAGACTAGCGAGGTCAGCTTGATCGAGTCCTTCTGATCCTCGAACAGCTTGAGCTCGAGCGCCTTGTGCAGCCGCTCGTTGGTCCGGTAATCGAACGTGCGGCCCTCGATGGCCAGCGCGCCAATGTAGTTCATGATTTCGCGCCGGAAGTCGTCCTTGCGCGACTCGGGGATGTCGATCTTCTCCTCGATCGACCGCATCAGGCGCTCATCCGGCTCCTCGTCCTGGCCGGTGTACTTGTTCTTGACCTTTTCCTTCTGCGTGTACGCCTTGATGTTGTCGATGTAGTTGGCGCACAGCTTGGCGATCGCGTCCTCGTCGGCGCTGATGGCCCGCTGCACCTCGTTCTTGACGATGTCCTCGTACTCCTGCTTGACCACCGTCAGAAGCTCCTGGTAACGCCGCCTCTGCTCCTCGCTGTTGATGAGCGAATGGTGCCGGAGCCCGCCCTCGAGCTCGTTTAACACCATGAACGGGTTGACGCAGCCCTCCCCCTTGTCGCTGACCAGCGCGTTCGAGATCTTGTCCTGCACGTAACGCGGTGAGATGCCGTCCAGACCCTCGCGCGCGGTCTCCTTGCGCAGCTCTTTGATGTTGTCCTGCGTGAAGCCGGGCAGCGTCTTGCCATCGTACAGCTTCAGCTTCTGCAGGAGCGTCAGGTTGTGCTTCTTGGGATCCTCGAGCCGCGTCAGCACCGCCCACATGGCGGCCACCTCGTGCGTGTGCGGAGCGATGTGCTTGCCGCGGATTTTCTGCGGATTGTAGTCCTTGTAATAGATCTTGACCTCTTCCGACAGGCGCGTGATGTACGGGATGTCGATCTTCACGGTCCGGTCCCGCAGCGCCTCCATGAACTCGTTGTTCAAAAGCTTCTTGTATTCGGCCTCGTTGGTGTGGCCGATGATGACCTCGTCGATGTCGGTCTGCGCGAACTTTTTGGGCTTGATCTTGTGCTCCTGGGTCGCGCCCAGGAGGTCGTACAGGAACGCGACGTCGAGCTTCAAGATCTCGATGAACTCGATGATGCCGCGGTTGGCGATGTTGAACTCGCCGTCGAAGTTGAACGCGCGCGGATCGGAATCGCTGCCGTACTCGGCGATCTTGCGGTAGTTGATGTCGCCGGTCAGCTCGGTCGAATCCTGGTTCTTCTCGTCTTTGGGCTGGAAGGTCCCCACGCCGATGCGGTCCTTCTCGGACATGATCATGCGCCGCACGCGCACGTGCCGCACGACCTTGCTCCAGTCGCCCTTGTAGCGCTCCATCAGCTCGCGGAAGATCTGGCGGCACGCCGGATCGAGATCGCCGTCGCAGCTGATGGCGTGATGCTCGTTGCCCAGGCGCAGCTGCTCGAGCGCCTTGCCGCGCCACTCCTCGGGGATCAGGCGCAGCGGCTCCTCGTGCATCGGGCACGGGAACAGCTCGTGGCCGCCCGCCAGCCGCGCCAGCTCGCCCTCGAGCACCCATTCAAAGGTATACAGCGCGCCCTCCGTCGAGCGCGAGTAGTCCTCGAGACCCTTCTTGAGCAGGCGCACGATGGTGGACTTGGAGGAACCGACCGGACCGTGCAGCAGGATGACGCGGCGCTCGGTGCCGTAGCGCTGAGCGGCGCTCTTGAACACGTTGACCAGCTTCATGAGCGGGATGTCGAGCCCGTACACGGCGTCGCGGCCGGTATGCTGCTCATCTTTGAAAAAGTTGTAGCGGATGAGCTTCTTCTTGTTGTCGATGTACTCCTCCTGCCCGTACGACAGGACCATGTCGTAGACGCGCTGGAAGGCGCTGCGCGTGACCTTGGGGTTCTCGCGCACGATCGCGAGATAGTCTTCGAAGGTGCCCCTCCAGTGCAGCTCCTGGTACTCTTTCAGGTCCTGCAGGGATGCAATCTTCGAGACCATCTCCATACGATGTTCCATTCTGGTGTCCTCCGGGAACAGTGCCCTGTCTCGACGGTAGCATCTGCCGATCGACCGTGCAACTACTCATTTTTTAAGGGCCTAAGTGGCCTAAGTGTCAGTAATGGGTCAAGCTGCCGTCAATGCGGGCGCGCCGCAGGGCGGCCGCGAACGCGCCCCAGCCCACCGGCAGCAGCACGGCCGCGAAGCCCGCCAGCGCGAGCAGCGAGCCCGCCAGCTCGCGGGTCCCGGCGCCGGCCAGCAGCGCGCGCCGGATGGCCTCGAGCGCGTGCGTGATCGGCAGCGCGCCCCCGAGGCCGCGCAGCCAGCCCGGCAGAACCGTGGTCGGGTAGGCCACGCCCGCCACCAGGACCGAGAGCCCGGACACGGCCCAACCCACCGGCTCGTTCTTGCGCAGAACCATCGAAGCGGCCGCGGCCAGAAGCCCGAATCCGACGAAGGCGCCCATCGCCAGCAGCCAGGCCAAGAGCGCGGCCCCGATGTGCGCCCCCTTCAGCTTGAGGCCGAACGCGAGCGCGGCCACCAGGATGTAAAGGCCGCCGCGCACGAGCGCCTCCAGAAAATCGCCGACCGGCGCGGCCAGAAGGATCTGCCAGGGCCGCGCCGGCGTGGCCAGCATAGCCTCGAGCGTGCCCGCCAGCTGCGCCCAGCGCACCCGCTGGGCGAACGAGCCGATTGCGACCTGCTGCATCTCGGTCATGAGAAACCCGATGAGCGCGAAGCCGAGATAGTCGGAGCCGTAGGGCACAAGGTGCGGCGTGCGCGTGGAGCCGATGAAGCGGGACAGATAGTAGAGGCCCCCCAGGGCCAGGAAGAGCGCGCCCGCCTGCAGGAGCAGGGCGGCCTTGTAGGACGCAGCCTCGCGCAGCTCGCGGATCAGGAAGGCCGAAAGCACACGGCGGAAGGGCGGTCTACGCATGCGCGAAGACCTGCGGAATGTCGGCGGGCGCGCACGTGCGCTCGATGCGGCCCGCGCGCAGGATGGCCACGCGGTCGGCCAGCTCGCGCGCCTCGTGCAGGTCGTGGGTCGCGAGCAGCACGGTGCGGCCCTGCGCGCGCACGAGCTGGTCGCGCACGAAGCCGCGCACCGCATGGGCAGCCTCGGGGTCGAGACCCCGCGTGGGCTCGTCGAGCAGAAAGATGTCGGCGTCGGCGAGCAGGCCGCGCGCCAGGGCGAGCCGCTGGCGCTGGCCGGTCGAGTATTCGCGAAATGGGCGATCGGCCTGGGCGTAAAGGTCCACGCGCTCGAGCGCCGCCTGCACCCGACGCGCCACGTCGCTCGTCGTGTACCCATACAGGGCCGCGAAGAACTCGAGGTTATGGCGGCCGGTCAGTCGCCACGAAAAGCTGCGCTCGTCGGCCACCACGAACGCGACCGAGCCGCCGGCCTGAGCCTGGCCCGAGGTCGGCAGTACGAGGCCGGCCAGGATGCGCAGGAGCGTGGACTTGCCGGCGCCGTTGGGCCCCATCACGCCCACCACTTCGCCACGCGCGACCTGTAGATCGACTCCGTCGAGCGCGACCACCTCGGGACCCCGGAGCTGGCCGCGCAGGATCTGGCGCCAGCGGGCCGCGCTGCGGAACCGCTTATGGAGGCCGCTCACGTCGATCATGCGCGGCCAATCGCAACCATCTTTGATCGATTCGAGTGGCCGCTGCCGACCCGATCAGACCTTCGTGAGCCGCGCAACCCGAAGGCGAGAACGACTCTGCGCCGGCTCTTCGCCCTTAGCCGTCGCTGGTGCGCGCAAGCAGCCGATCGATTTTCTCTCGAAGCTCGAACACCGCCTGCCGGGTCCGGATGATCTCTCGAATCGCACAAAGCGGGATCACGACCAGAACAATGCCAAAGACGACAACCATGATTACGCTGGGCATGCGCCCCGACGGAAGCAATTTCGAGGCCACGCCAAGACACCGCCTTGTCTGGGGGATAGCGCCCACCACCAGAGTGGCCAGACAACTCGAGTGGCCGGTTGTTGTGCGTTGCAGGCAGCACGAGGGCTGTCACTCCGCCGCGTCAAAGCTCATGGGTGAGGACGCGGCGCAGCGTCACCTCGTCGATGTTGCCACCCGAAATCACGATCGCAACCGTTTTTTCGCGCAGCTGCTCGCGCAGCGCAAGCAGACCAGCCAGCCCGGCGGCGCCCGCACCCTCGGCCAGATTGTGGGTCGTGCGCAGAAGCACCCGCACCGCCTCCGCGAGCTCGGCCTCGCTGACCGCGACAAATCCGGCTAGGCCCTCGCACAGCGGGCCGAAGGTCAGCTCGTAGGTGTTGCGCGTGGCCAGACCGTCGGCAAACGTGTCGGCGCTTGGCTTCGACAGGGGCCGCTTGGCGTGCCAGGCGTCGTGGATGGCGGCCGCGCGCTGCGCCTGCACGCCGTAGATGGGAAGCTCGGGCCTGAGCGCGCGGGCCACCGTGAGCGCGCCCACCGCCTGCGAGCCGCCTCCGACTGCGAGCACCATGGCGTCGACGTCGCGCCGCCGCTCGAGGATCTCGAGCGTGAGCGTGGCCGCACCCGCGATCACCTGCCGGTCGTTGGTCGAATGCACCATGCGCAGGCCGCGCTCGCGCACCAGGCGCTGCATGACCTCGACCGCCTCGTCGTAGTCGCGGCCCTCCTCGTGCAGCTCGGCGCCGTAGCCGCGCACGGCCTCGTTCTTCTCGGGGTTGTTGCCGACCGGCACGCAGATGACGGCGGGGACGCCCAGAAGCGCCGCCGACCAGGCCAGGCCCAGCCCGTGGTTGCCGCGCGTCGCCGCCACCACACCGCGGCGTTTCTCGTCGGGAGGCAGCGCGGTCAGAACGGCCAGGTTGTTGCGCACCTTGAAGGCATTGGTCGGGTTGTGGTTCTCGTGCTTGACGAGGACCCGGATGCTGGCGCCCACCACGACGTCGAGCGGCGCGTAGTGGCGCAGCGGAGTCGGCGGCAGATGGGGGCGGATGCGCTCCTCGGCCGCCAGCACGTCTTCGATGGTAATCGGCCAGTCGGTCATTGTGTTCCTTCGCGCCTCGCTCATGGGTGTTCCTTCGCGCCTCCGGTAGCGCCTCGCTGATGGCGGTGAGAATGGTAGCATGGGCGCGTGGCCGCCCCGCCCGCGCTCGTGATGGTGGTCTCGCACACGCACTGGGACCGCGAATGGTATCTGCCATTCGAGCAGTTTCGGCTGCAGCTGAGCGACCTGGTGGCGGCGCTGTGCGACCTGCTTGAGCGCACGCCTGCCTTCGCGCACTTCATGCTCGACGGTCAGACCGTGTGCATCGAGGACGTGCTCGCGCTGCGGCCCCAGCTGGAGCCACGGCTGCGCGCGCTGGCGGGCGCCGGGCGCCTCGGGATTGGACCCTGGTACGTGCTGCAGGACGAATTTCTGGTGGGCGGGGAGTCGATCGTGCGCAATCTGGCCGAGGGGCTGCGGGTGGCGCGGCAGCTCGGGCGGCCCATGGCGGTGGGCTATCTGCCCGATGCGTTTGGCCATGTTGCGCAGATGCCGCGGGTTCTGCGCGGGTTCGGGATCGACACGGCGGTCCTGTGGCGCGGCGTGGGCGCTCGCGCGCCGGGCGCGGAGTGGCGCTGGCGCGGGCTCGGCGGGGCCGAGGTGCTGGGGCTGTGGCTGCCCGACGGCTACGGCAACGCGGCCCGCCTGCCGGAAGCGTCCACGGAGGCACTCGACAAGCTGCGCGCCGACCTGGCGCGCCTTCTGCCACTGTCGCGCGCGCACGCGCTTTTGTGGATGAACGGGGTCGACCACACGTGGCCGCAGGCCCATGTACCGGCGCTGCTGGCGGCCCTGCGCCAGGCCGCGCCCGAGGTCGAGATCGCGCACGTGGGGCTCGAGGAGGCGGTGGGGCGGGTGCGCGAGCGCGTACGCATGGAGTCCCTGCCCGTGCTCGAGGGCGAGCTGCGCGAGCCCACCGAGGAGGCACCTGTGCTGGCGGGTGTGCTGTCGGTGCGCAGCTGGCAGAAGCGCCGCCACGACCGCG
>DATFWX010000269.1:0-30502 GCA_035258845.1 Polyangia bacterium
CGGGTTCCGCTGGCGCTCGAAGTCTTCCAGGCAGAAGGCGCGCTTGCGGCCAGTCAAGACCTCGGTGCCCTGCTGATCGAGCAGCCGATACAACGCGTAGCCCTGGAAGTGATAATGCATGTGGCACGCCGAGTAGACGAAGAGGGCCGGGTTGCGCGAGGGGTCGCCCAGATAGAGATCGGCCGTCCCCACGTTGGGCGTGACCACGCTGAAGTGAAGCAGGCGCCGCATGCCGGCGGCAGCCACGCACCCTTCCTGGACGCTGCAGCCCTGCGCCGAGAAGGTGGCGGTGCCGATCCCGAGCTCGGCGCGCAGCCGATCCTGATCCAGCGCCAGGTCGGGCAGCGGGCACTCGTGAATGCCGATGCCGGCGTCATTGGACGGCGGCGCCTTGCACACGGGCGCGCCCGGCGTGCAGCAGGTCTGACAGCATAGGAGGCCGGCGCCGCACGCGAGGCCCCCGTCGAAGCTGCACGGGCTTCCCTGCGGCAGCGTGGGCGCGTCGGGCGGCGGCGCGTCGGGCGGCCCCGCATCCGGCGGCAGCGCGGTGCCGCCGCTGCCGGGTGGCGGTGGTTGCGTCGGGTGGTTGTCGTCGCCGCAAGCGGTCAGGCAGAACGACAGGGCTATGGCGAGGGGGCACGTGGCGCGGCAAAAAAGATGCAAGCAAGCCCTCCGGTCAAGCAAGCCAGCCGGGCCCCCTCGGCTCGACCCGCTAGCCACCCGGACCGTACTCGAACCGCTCCCAGGGCGTCAAGCGTGATTGACGCCGGGATCACTGAACCAAAGTGCGCACCACCCGGTCGAAAAACTGGTAGCCGACCTTGAGCCAGGCGATGGGGATGCGCTCGTCGTTGCCGTGCGCGCGCCGCCCGTCGGACTCGGTCTTGGGCGCCACCCCCAGGCCGTAGGCCAGGATGCCGACCTTGCGCAGAAAGCGCGAGTCGGAGGCCCCGGTGCCCATGATGGCGAACACGGGCACGCCCGGGAACAGCTCGCCGGCTGCGTGTCGAATGGCGTCCGGGACCTCACCGGTCACCGGAACCGGCGGGCCGGTATCGAAGTTGTCGATGGGCTTGATCTCGAGCCCGCTGTCGCCGATCAGGCGGGCCAGGGTCTTCTGGGTCTCGGCCGCCGATTCGTCGGGCATGATGCGGCAGTTCACGGTGGCCTGGGCCTCGAACGGCAGCGCGTTGTCCTTGATGCCCGCCTGCAGCATGGTGGCCACGCAGGTCGTCCGGATGAGCGCGTTGAGAAAGGGATCCCGCGCCAGCGCCTGCGCGGTTGCGGTCGGGATGCGCCCGTCGGGCGGCGACTCGGCCGCGGCCGCCAGCGCGGCCGCAAACTCGCCCTTCTCCAGCTTGGCGCGCCCGGCCAGGTAGCTGCGCGTAACCGGGATGAGGCGGGCCGGGAACTGGAACCCGGCCAGCTTGCCGAGCGCGGCCACGAGCCGGTAGATGGCGTTGTCGTGCAGCGGGATGGACGAGTGGCCGCCCGGTCCGTGCGTGGTCAGGGTGAACGATTGATAGATTTTTTCGGCAGCGCCAAAGCCGACGTCACGCGCAACGTCCCCACTCTCGCGCAGCGCGACTCCGCCGCCCTCGTTGAGCGCGATCTCGGCATCGATGAGCTCGCGCTTGTTCGCGAGCAGATACTGAATGCCGGTACCGCCCGCCTCCTCGTCGGCCGTCAGAGCGACGATGAGGTCGCGTTTGAGCTTGGCCTTCTCGCGGTGAAGCGAAATCAGGAGCGCGATTTCGGCGGCCGCCATCACCTTGTCGTCGCTGACGCCGCGGCCGTACAGAAAGCCCTCCTTCTCGGTGAGCCGGAACGGGGGCGCCGACCACTTGGAGGCGTCGGCGGGCACGACGTCGATGTGGGCCAGCAGGAGGAGCGGCTTCTTCGAGCGATCGCCCTTCAGGCGCGCCACCAGATTGGCCCGATGCGGCGACGAATAGATGACTTGGAACGGGATGCCGGCCTTGCGCAGGTGGGCCGCGACCGGCTTCACCGCCCGCTCCTCGTTGCCGGGCGGGTTGGAGGTTTCGGCTGCGACCAACTCCGCGAGCAGGGCCCGCTCTTCCGCGAGCGCGCGATCGATCTCGGCGGGCGGCGGCGGCTGGACCCAAAGCAGAAGCAGAGCCAGCGCGCTCATGCGCTCACCATCGGCTTGACTTCGGTCAGCACGGGCGCGGCCTTGGTCCCGCGCACGAGCGCGTACCGAAACATTTTTTCCTGCTTGCGCACGACCGCCGCTCCATGACGCCCGCGCTTGTCGAGCGCGATGAAGGCCAGCTGCTGGCGCGGGTCGCTGCGCAGCTCGGGATGCTTCTTCATCACGCGCTCGAGGATCTCCTCGCACGCGCGCGTGGGCTCGACGCCGGCCCGCATGCGCTCGACAATCGCGAACGACGCGCAGTTGCGGATGGCCAGCTCCCCGATGCCGGTGGCGGCGGCCCCGCCCACCTCGTTGTCACAGTAGCTGCCCGCGCCGATGAGCGGCGAGTCGCCGACCCGGCCCGCCAGCTTCCAGGGCAGGCCGCTGGTGGACACACAGGTGGCGAGGTTGCCGCGCGCGTCGATGCCGATGCAGGCCACCGTGTCGTGGCGCTCGCCCGAGCGCCAGAAGCTCTCCTTGTGCTTCTCCCATTTCGCGCGCGACTCGGGCGTGAGCAGGTCCTGCTCGTGAAAGCCCATCTTGCGGGCGAACTGGAGCGCGCCCGCGCCGACCAGCAGAACGTGCTTGGTGCGCTCCATGACCTTGCGCGCCACCGAGATGGGATTCTTGATGCGCTCGAGCGCCGCCACTGCGCCCGCCTGATGCGTGCGGCCATCCATGATGGCGGCGTCGAGCTGCACGACGCCGTCCTCGTTGGGCAGGCCGCCGAAGCCGACCGAGGTGACCTTCGGATCGTCCTCGACCACATTGACCCCGCGCTCCAGGGCGTCGAGCAGATCGCCGCCGCCTGCCAGCACGCGCTGGGCGGCCGCGCACAGCTCGACCCCGTAGTCCCAGGTGGCGATGACGGCCGGCAGCTCGGGGCCGGGCGCCGGGGCTTTGGCGCGGGCGCTGCGCGACCACGCAGAGGCGGCGGCCAGGGCTGCGCCTGCGCGCGTCGCATCACGCAGAAACTCACGGCGGCTTCGGGTCATAGCGTTCTCCAATCCCCCGCCGCGGCTTATACCATTACTTGGGTGGCTTGGGCTTGAGCTCGGCCAGCTCCTGGTCGACCGCGTGCAGCACCTCGCGCCCGCCGCCCGATGGGCCCCCGAACAGCTCGCGCAGCTCGTCGGTCAGGCGGCCCACCTTCTGCGGCGACCCCGGCGGCGGCTTCTGGGGCGGCTGCGCCGGCGACGGTGCCGGCGGCTGGCTGGGTGGGCGCGGCGCAATCCCGGCCGCCGCCGCGCCCGGCAGCCGGTCGGCATCACGCCGGTACACCTCATCGCCGTAACAGCCGTGCATCGCGACCAGCACCTGCTCCATGGTCTGCGGCCGGGCCGCGGGCTGCTTTTCCAGGCATTTCATGATGAGCTGCTCGATGGCCCGCGTGACCTGGGCGTGCGGATTCTTCGCGCGCAGCGGCGGCACCGGGCGCGAAAGGTGCGCCGCCACGATGTCGGCCGGCGAGCCGACGTCGAAGGGCGCCCGTGCGGTCAGCATCTCGTAGAGCAGCACGCCAAACGCGTAGATGTCGACGCGCGCATCCACATGCGCCTCCGCCCGCGCGGTCTCGGGCGCCATATATTCGGGCGTGCCCAGCACGAGGCCGGGCAGGCTGTGCCGGAGCGGATCGCCCGCGATCTTGGCCACCCCGAAGTCGAGCAGCTTGACGAAATCGTACTCGAGCTCCTTCTCCACCTGGTATTGACCGGGCCGCAGCGTGCGCACGATTTCGCGCCGGCCCGGCCGCTTGTCGAGCATGACGTTCTCGGGCTTGAGGTCGCGATGCACGATGCCCTTGTCATGGGCGGCCATGAGCGCGCGCCCGATCTGGTTGCCGATGTTGATGGTGCGCAGAAGGGGCAGCGGCCCGTCGTCCTGGATCACCTGGTCCAGGGGCCGCCCCTCCACGTACTCCATCACGAAGTAGGCGCAGCCGTCGGGGGTCTCGCCGAAATCGTTGACGTCCACAATGTTGGCGTGCCCGATGGTGGCGGCCGCGCGCGCTTCCTGCAGAAACCGCGACACCGCATCCGAATGAGACGCGTAACTGTCATGCAGGATCTTGATTGCGGCCAGCTTGCCGATGTAAAGGTGCTCGGCTTTGTACACCACGCCCATGCCGCCCTTGCCCAGAAGGTCGAGCAACCGGTAGTTGCCGACCTGGGAGCCCAGCCTCGGATCCAGCTCCTCGGCCGGTCGCAGCTCAGCGCCGTCGCGCCCGCAGTGCCGGTACTGCTCGCGATACGCAGAGCCGCACTGGGGGCACAGGAGCATGGGAAGCCATTTTACGCTTTGTAAGCTCGCTTTCACAGCCAGCGGGTACAATCGTTCTCGACAAGGCCACGTTCTCAGTTAAACTAGACGCGGGGGAACATCCTCGACTCCGATGATCGGCCGAACCATCGGCAACTACCTTGTTTCGCGCAAGATCGGGGAAGGCGGCATGGGCGCCGTCTACTTCGCCCAGCACCCCCGCATCGGCCGCAAAGTCGCCATCAAGGTTCTGCACCCCGAGCTGTCGAAGAATCCCGAGATCGTGGCCCGCTTCTTCACCGAAGCCAAAGCCGCCAATGAGATCCACAACGAGCACATCATCGAGATCCTCGACTTCGGCGAGCTCGACGACGGCACCTCGTACTTCATCATGGAGTGGCTCGACGGCAAGAGCCTGTCGGAAGCGGTGGCGGCCGAGCCCAAGTTTCCGCTTGCGCGCGCGCTGCATGTGACCTCCGGCGTGGGCCGCGCGCTGGGCGCCGCGCATGCGCGCGGCATCGTCCACCGCGATCTCAAGCCCGACAACATCTTCCTGGTCACGCGCGGCGATGACACCGATTTCGTCAAGGTGCTCGACTTCGGCATCGCCAAGCTCATGACCGGCGATCCCACGCAGCACTACAAGACCCAGACCGGCGCCATCATGGGCACGCCGTACTACATGTCCCCGGAGCAGTGCCGCGGTAACACCAAGGAGATCGATCATCGCAGCGACATCTACGCGCTGGGCGTGATCCTGTACCAGATGGTGGCGGGACGGTTGCCCTTCAACGCCGAGGGGCTGGGAGATCTGCTGTTGCAGCACATGACGCGGCCGCCCACGCCGCCCAGCACGCTCGACGGGTCGATCCCGGCTCCGGTCAACGCGGCCATCCTGCGCGCGCTCGAGAAAGATCCGGCCCTGCGCTACCAGCGGGTCGAGGAGATGCTGGCGGCGCTGGGCCTGCAGCGCGGCGTTACCAGCCCGGTCGGCGTCCCGCAGTCCACCATCTCGAGCTATGCCGGCGGGGTCACCTCGCAGCTCGGCCAGTCGGGCTCGATCCCGCCGTCCGCGCTCGCGCAGACCACCCTGTCGGGGATGGCGGCCGAGGCGGTCACGCAAACGCGAGCGGGCAGCCGCACCTCACGCTATCTCATCGGCGGCCTGGTCGTGGGCGCGGCCGCCATCGCCGCCATGGTGGTCGTGGGCAAAAAGACGCTGACGCCGGCCCAGCCGGCGCCCACGCTCGCAACCACCGCCCACAGCAGCGCCCCGGCGCCCGCGCCTTCGCGCCCGCTGCCGCCGCCGACCACGCCGACGGTGCCAGCAGGCGAGCGCAAGGCGCACATCCAGATCCGAGCCGAGCCGGCCGATGCGCACGTGGCCATCGACCATGCGGATCTGAAAAAACCGGTGAACGAAAACTTCCCGCTCGACGGGCTGCGCCACCACCTGGTGGTGAGCGCACGGGGCTACAAGAGCGAATCGCGTTGGATCCTGTTCGACGGCGACCAGGACCTCACGATCAAGCTGCAGAAGGGCAGCGGCACCCACGTCACGCGCGAGGTGTCGCGGGCCCTCCCCGCGCCGGCCGGTACGCCGATCGCGCCGCCGCCGCCCGCCGTCACGCCGCCCGCGCCCGAAGCGCCCACGCCCGCCAAGGCCGAGGCCAAGCAGCAGCCAACCGAGCCCGAGAAGCCCAGCTACAAGGGCACCAAAGGCAAGATCCTCCAAAAATATGATCCCGAACAGTAGGAGGCTCCCCATGTCCCGGCCCCGGCCCGTGCCCCTGCGCTTAACCCTGCTTGTCCTGCTCACGAGCGCACAGGCCGCGCGCGCGCAGGCACCGCCGGTCGCACAGCCCAGCCTGAGCCAGCAGATCGAGGACTCGAGGCACCACTTCGAGCAGGGCGTGGCGCTCTACAACGACGGCGACTTCTCGGGTGCGCTGGCCGAGTTCGAAGGCTCCTACAAGGCCCACCCCACCGTGGGCGTGCTGTACAACATCGGCCTGACCCTGAAAGCCCTGCGTCGCTACACCGACGCCATGGCCAAGCTCTCGCAGTACCTGGCCGAGGACAAGAAGCTCTCGGCTGAGCGGCGCAACGAAGTCCAGCAGCTCATCACCGAGATGCGGGCCCTGCTCGCCGATGTCACCATCTATGTGGTTCCCGACGGAGCCGCGGTGCTGGTCGACGGCCGCACCATCGGCACCTCGCCCCTGCGCGCGGTCGGCATCCCGGCCGGCAACCACGTCATCGACGTGACCGCGGACGGATACAGGCCGGCGCGCAAGGAAATCATGGTGACCGCCGGGGTGCCGATGGCGGTCGAGCTCAAGCTGGCCGTCATTCCCAAGACCGGCAAGGTGCGCGTCGCCGCCTCGCAGCCGCTGGCCGAGGTCAAGATCGACGACAAGCCGTTCGGCCGGGCGCCGGTCGAGGCCGAGCTCATCATCGGCGGTCACCGGCTCGAGGTCACGGCGCTCGGGTATCAGCCCAATCGCAGCGAGGTTGTGGTTGCAGGTGGGCAGAGCCGCGACCTTTTCATTACCTTGGAGCTGCCGCCGCCGCCCACCCGTCGGGCGCGCTTTTACGACAAGTGGTGGTTCTGGAGCATCACGGGCGCGCTGGTGGTGGGCGGGACGGTGGCGACCGTGGTGGCGCTGTCGGGCACCGAGGGGCCGCTCAAGGGCCCGGGCTGGCTCGACCCGGTGATTCAGCCGGTCAATTGAGAGGGCACGCAACCTGGGCGTGAAGTTGCCGATAATGAGTAGGGGGTCCCTTTCGGGAGGTCGCGTAATGAAGCAAAGCGTTTGGCTTTTGTCGGCCTGGACTGTGCTTTTGGGGGCGGCTGGCTGCACGCAGAAACGGACCGAGCTTGTGATTGGCATCGCGACCGATCTGCCGGCACCGGGCTCGCTCAGTGACGTGCGCATGGAGGTGTTTCGCGAGGGCATCCGGCTGCTCGGTCGGACCTGGACCATTCCGGGCGGGACTCAGGTCTACGAGCTGCCCAATGCCATCGGCCTGGTCAGCGGGGACGGAAGCCCGACCCGGGTCGACATCACGGTGACCGGCCTGCTCGGGCAAAATCCGATCGTCACCCGCGACGCGACCGTGGGCCTGGTCAGCGAGCAGACTCTGTTTCTGCGCATGGGCATCGTTCTGCGCTGCATGGGCATGAGCGGCTGCCCCAATTCGAACGACACCTGCGTCGAGGGCCACTGCCAGGCCAAAGCGGTCGATTCGCGCACGCTCCCGGTCTACGTCGATCAGATGGAGGCGCGATTCAACTGCCAGGGCGTCACGCATTTTATCGATACGCGCACCAATTCCGAGATCCTGCCCACCTCGCAAACCTGCGCTCCCGACGAGTTCTGCCAGGAGGGCACCTGCTACAAGAATCTCCCCGGCGGCGGGCCCGACGGCGGCACCACGTCGACCGGCTGGCAGCAGATCCAGACCGCGCCCACCGCCACGCCGCCCGCGCGCAGCTTCGCGGGCGCGAGCCAGGCGGTCTACGATCCGGCGCTCGACCGCACCATGATGTGGGGCGGCACCGGCGCCGCCAGCGCGCCCGTCAACGACACCTGGGCTTTCGACGGCGGGAGCTGGCTCCAGCTGGCCAGCGACATTGGCCCGGCGGGCGCCGAGCCGATCGGGTCCACCGCCTTCGACCGCATGCGCAAGGTGATCGTCACCTACCGTGAGCCCAGCGGCGACCTCTACGAGTTCGCGTACAACACGCCGGACTTCCACACCGGCCGTTGGACCGTGTTGGCGCGAGGCAGCGCCGCCGGCTCGCCGCCGCCGCGGCTGCACGCACGCATGGCCTACGATCAGGCCAACCAGGTGGCGGTGCTGTTTGGCGGCCAGCCGGTGGTGGCGGGAACCTGCTCGGCCCTGCCGTCGACCGGCTACTGCAACGACACCTGGACCTGGAACGGGACCGCATGGACGCCGGCCACGGCCTCCAGCCCGCCCGATCCGCGCCGCGACGGCGCGCTCGAGTTCTCCGAGTCCGCCGGCAAGGTGATCCTGTTCGGGGGCCGCGGCGACGCGGGCCCGCTCAGCGACACCTGGTCGTGGAGCGGCAGCGCCTGGGCGCGGCTGGCCCAGACCTTCCCCAACATGGCCATCTTTGATGTGGGCGGGCTGCTCACGTTCGATCCCGTGCGGATGCGCCTGCTGTGGCTCAACGGCACCCGGGAGGCCTACACGTTCGACGGCACCATGTGGGGCGGAAGCCCCTTCGTGGACATGAACGCGCCGCTTCTGGGCACGTTCAGCGGGGCCTTCCACAAGGGCCAGGGCGCGATCGTTGTGTTTGGGGGCACCGATCCGCGCGGCCAGCCGCTCGCGCAGACCTGGTTTCTCAACGTTCCGTGAGGCTTTGGCTTAGTGAGGTGCGAAAATGAAGACTCGGGGGGCCAGGATCTGTGTACTGGTCGGCCTTATCGGCCTGGGCGGCTGCGGCGACGATGGCCACGGCGGGCCCGACGCCGCGGTGCCCAACGTCAGCGTGCGCGGTCAGATCGTGAGCGCACCCGGCACGCCGCTGCCGATCCAGGGCGTGACGGTCAGCGTGATCGATCCGGCGCCCGAAAACCCGGACTTTCCGATTCAGACCAAAACCGACCGTTCGGGCCAATTCGCGCTGGGCAAAGTGCAGCCCACCTCGAGTGGCCGGGTGCGCCTGTTCATCGACGGCACGACCGGTGGCGGCGGCCCCTACATCACGATGAACACCG
Source organism: Polyangia bacterium (assembly GCA_035258845.1). Classification (GTDB taxonomy): domain Bacteria; phylum Myxococcota_A; class Polyangia; order JAHFDS01; family DATFWX01; genus DATFWX01. The sequence goes on from DATFWX010000269.1 coordinate 9,169, forward strand.
AGTTCCCGGTCGATCCGAAAACCGGCCTCGACACCGGGACCATCCACCTCGTGCGCATGGATCCGGCCGGAACCATCCCCATCACGCCCGAAAACGCGACCATCACTCGCGGGCCCGACGGACGCAAGCAGGCCACCCTCAAGCTCGATCTCGCGCTCGCGGGCGGCTATGTGCCCGGCGAGAGCCCAACCGACGAGCCGCGCTCGGCCCAGCTCCGCCTGCCCGCGGGCAGCATGCTCACCTTCCCATTCGCCTCGCCGCTCCTGGTCAACGTGACGCGGGTGGATGTGGCTGCCCTTCCCGCGCCCATGCCGATGAATCGCTTCACCAACTACTTTGTGACCCTGCAGCCGGCGGGGCTCGGGCTGGGGGCGCCCGTGGGCCTGCAGCTGCCCGAGCTCGACGCCTGGCCGGTCGGCATGCCGGTCGAGCTCTGGGAAGCCGACACCTCGACCCAGATGTTCCAGCGCAAACAGATGGGCACGGTGCGCCAGATCCCGGGCTTTGGCCCGTTTGCAGTCGCCGACGCGCCCTTCATTGCGCGCTTCTGCTGGTATGCCGCCACCCCGCCCTGTCAGACCCACTCCACCCAGGTGAGCGGACGCGTGGTCGATTCGTCGGGCAGCCCGGTCGCGGGCGCGACCGTGCGCACTCTGGGCCTGCACGCCAGCACCAGCCCGGGCGACGGCCGCTTTTCCTTTCCCAACCTGCCCCTGGGGTGCGATCCATTTCTGGCGCAGCTCGAGGTGTTGGCGTCCTTTCAGCGCAACGACGGTACCTACCTCGCTGGGACCTCGGGGCCTCAGAGCCCGGTACCGGACGGCACCACGGATGTGGGCGACATCCTGCTCGCCACCCCGCTCTACGTGGTGCGGGCAACGCCCGACGCGGCGAGCGCGGTCCCGATCGACACCGCGTTCGACCTGTTCTTCAGCGAGCCCTTGAGCCCCGCCACCATCGCGGGCGTGCATGTGGCCCTGCGTCGCTCGAGCCTGCAGGGCGGCTCCTGCGTGAGCACCGACGCCCCGGTCCCCGGCACCGCGATCCTCGACGCCGCCGATGCCACCCACGTGCGGTTTGTGCCGCAACGTGAGCTGTCCCAGGGCACCGCGTATGTCGGCCAGGCGCTGGCCACCGTCGTGCGCGCGGTCTCCGGGCACGTGCTGCCGGCCGACTTTGAGACCCGGTTCGTCACCCGTGGCGGCGAACCGCCGGCCGTGCAGATCACCTATCCGGGCGCGGCCGGCGCCACCTTCGGCTCGGGCCTGACCATCACGGCTGCCGGCGGTGCGGTCGGCGGCGGGGGTGTGGTATCGGCGCGCTGGCAGCTGTTCCAAACCGACGCCAGCGGCACCATGATGGGGCCGCAGGTGGGCGGCGACATTCCGGCCGGCCTGACGGTTGTCGATCCCTGCGCGGGCAACCAGAACGTGCGCCTGAGCGGGGCCATTCCGCTGCCGGCGGTCAGCGCGGTGGGCTACTTCAAGCTGCACCTGCTGGCGCGCGACAGCGCAGGCAATGAGGGCGCAACCGAGGCGTTCATCCGCGTGGTGCCGCCGGGCCAGACCTTCCCCTTCTGCGGAACCGCGCAGGCGGTGGCCTACATCAGCTCGAACGGGTTCATCACCTTCGACACCACCGACAACGACTACACGCCGACCGTGCAAAAGTTCTTCCAGCGGCCGCGGGTGTCGGCAATGTATACCGACGTCGACGTGCGGCGCTCGACCAGCATCCCCGACGGCGACGTATTCTGGAACGTGCTCGCGGGCAGCGATCCGGCGTTCGTGGTGACCTGGTATCACGTCGGCATGTTCAGCAATCAACCGGGCCCCGACAGCTTCCAGATCGTGCTCTATCAGAGCGGCGCCATGCAGATCAGCTTCGGCGCCATGGGCGATGCGGTGCCCACGACCACGCGCGACTTCTTCGTGGGCGTATCGTGCCCGGGCACCCCGCAGAGCCCGGCGCCCGTGCCCACCCCGCTGCTGACCCCACAGCCGCAGCCCGATACCACCAACCAGGGCACCGACATCAATCCCTGGAATGGGGAGCCGGTGTACGACTTCTTCACCGCGCCGGCCACGCCCCCGCCCAGCCTGAGCCAGGTGTTCGCGACCCGCTACTTCAATTTTGTTCTGCCCGGCCAGCAGCCCAAACCGTTCGTTCCGCTGTTCACGAGCGGCGTGTCGGTGCCCAACATCCTGTGCGATGACTGCGCGACCGCGGTCCCGATCGCGTTCGGCGCGGTGCCGTGCCAGGCCGCCACCGTTTCGACGCTGGCCGGCAACGGTGCGGCGACGTACATGGACGGGACCGGCGGGCCCACAGGAACCGCGTCGTTCTATCGGCCCGCCCAGGTGGCGGTCGACTCGGGCGGCGTCGTGTACGTGGCCGACAGCCTCAACCAGGCCATTCGGAAGGTCATGCCGACCGGCGCCACGTCGACCCTGGCCCGGATGGGCCCGACCGGTGGCCTGCTGTTCGTGAATCCGCAGGGCGTCGCGGTCGACGTCGGCGGCAACGTGTATGTGGCCGACGCCGGCGCGCATCGCATCTACAAGGTGACGCCGGCCGGCCAGACCTTGCCGTTTGCGGGCTCGGGTGCGGCGGGGTTCGCCGATGGCGCGGCCATGCAGGCGCAGTTCAACTTCCCGGCCGGCCTGGCGGTCGATGGCGCTGGCAACGTCTACGTGGCCGACCAGAACAACAACCGCATTCGCAAGATCACGCCCGCCGGAGCCACCCAGACGCTGGCCGGCAACGGAGCCCCCACGCTGGCCGACGGCACCGGTGGCCCGACCGGCACCGCCAGCTTCTTCCGCCCGATTGGAATTGCCGTCGATGCCAACGGGGTCGTGTACGTGGCCGATGCCTCCAACAATGCCATCCGCAAGATCCAGCCCAATGGCATGACCACGACGCTTTCGGGCGGCCCCGGGGCCGGCTTCATGGATGGGCCGCCCGGTAGCGCGCTCTTCAACAACCCGAACGGCGTGGCGGTCGGCGCGGGCGGCTTCCTCTACGTAGCCGATAGCAGCAACGAGCGCATCCGCAAGCTGGCTTCCGACGGCACGACCTCAACCCTCGCCGGCACGGGAACGCTTGGCTTTGGCGACGGCGGGGGCTGCAACGCGCAATTCGCGAATCCGTTTGGCGTGGCCTTCGGCGGCGGCGCGCTCTACGTGGGCGACTACGACAACCACCGGATCCGGAAGATCGCCGGACCGTAAGCCGGAGCCGCTACCGCCACATCATGACCAGCAGAACCTCGGCCCCGTCGGGGCCGTTGGTCTGGAGGTAGCTCGCCTTTTGCGGATCGATGCCGTGCTCGCGCGCCATTGCGCGCACGATGGCCGCCACCGTCGAGTCCGTCAGCTCGGCCGTACGCGGCCAGTTGGGCTGTGTGAGGGGCACTTTGACCGTCACCGGGGTCAGCCCGGATGCGCAGTCGGCGCGCAGGATGGCCTCGATGTAGTCAGCGGGCGGGGTCGAGATCCCGCGCCGCACCAGCGCCACCACATCAGGCGGCGGATCCGACGGTGCTTCGGGCTCGGGCGCACGCTCGGGCGCGGGCGGAGCCTGCGGGGCGCCATCGGCCGGCTGCTTCCGCCAGCGGTCGAAAAGGCCCATCTACTCTCGCTCCGTGCGCACCACCAGCATGACCTCGTCGTAGCGCGCGCCCACACCGCCCGACCAGGTCGAAAGATCATCGAGCAGCTTGTCGCGCAGCTTGGGCGCGTCCAGCTCCTGCGCGGCTGCTGAGCGCAGCGCACGCTGGAGCCGCCGATCGCCGTACGGCTTGCCCTCGGCATCGGTGCGCTCGACCAGGCCGCGCGTGTAAAACAGGAACACATCGCCCGGGACAAAGGGCCGCACCACCGGGGCATAGGTGGAGTCGGGTCGATCCCCGACCGCCAGCCCGGTCCCCACCAGCACGCCGACCTCGGCCTGGCCGCCCGATCCGGTGACGTGATAGGGAAACGGGTGACCGGCATTGGCGAAGGTGACGGTTCGCTGCTTCCGGTCGAACAGGGCTGCGCAGCAGGTGACCCACGCCCTGAGCGCGGTCCGGTAGAGCGCCTGGTTGAGCTGCTCGAGCAGGCGGCCCACGTCGCCCACCGGATCGAGGCTGCACAGGGCATCGCAGGCGCCCAGCGTGACCGCCAGCATCATCGACGCGCCCAGCCCATCGCCGGCCACGTCGCCGACCAGCACCAGAACGCGCTCGTTCGCGAGCTTGTGGTGGGTCCAGAAGTTGCTGCCGGCAGCGTCGCCAGGCGTGCTGGTATGGCCCGCCAGTCGCACCCCACCCAGCGCCGCCTCGGTACGCTCGGGCACCAGCTCGCGCTGGAGAGCCTGCGCCAGGTCGACCTCGCGTTCCAGGCTCGTCCGCAGCGCCACCTCGTGCAGCAGGGCGGCGTTGGCGGCGGCCGCGGCCGCCTCCAGGTGCAGATGCGCCAGAAAAGCCCTCTCGTCGTCGCGGTATGGCTTGCTGTAGGGCCGCTGCATGAGGGCCAGCACCCCGACCAGCTCGCCCCGATGCGCGAGCGGCAGCAGCACGTCGGCGTAGTAGCGGGCGGCGAGCTCGCCGATCGGCGCGCGCAGCGCACCGTAACGTCGATCGGCGAGCGCATCGATGAAGACCGGCTCCGGGTTGCGCGCCAGCCACTTCAGGACCGGGCGCGTTCCTGCGGGTGGGGCGTCGGCGGGCGCGCGGGTGCCCGCGATCTGGGCGCTCCATCCATTTCCAGAGCGCCACAAAAGCACCACCCGCTGCACGCCCAACGCCAGCCCGAGCGGCGCCACCGTCGCCGCCGCCACCTGCTCGATCGAGCCGGCCTCGACCACGCGCTCGACAAAGCTGGCCAGGGCTAGGTCCATGGCCTCGTGCTGCTGGTGCCGCCTGCGTGCCGCGCGATCGCGTGTTCCCATGCGGACCAGCAGCGTCATCAGCGCGCCCACCATTAGCACCCCGACCGCGAGCACGACCAAGGCAGCCGCCGTCACAACGGGCTCCCTTCACGCGCCAGCTCGACCATCGTGAGGTCGTCACCCAGATCGCCGCCGGCCAGATGTTGCAGGACCTCGTCGAGCAGGCGCTCGGTCAGCTGGCCGGGCGCGAGCGCGCGCCCGCCCTGGCCCCCACGCTCGAGCAGCCGGCGCAGCCGCTTCTCGCCGAAAGCCTCGCCCCCCGGCGCGACCGCGTCGGTGATGCCGTCGGTGTAGAGCAGCACCGACTCGCCGACCGCGAGCTCGCGCCGCTCGCTCACGTAATCGCAGGAGGGCACCGCGCCCAGCGAGTTGCCGCGTACGACGATCTGCCGCAGCCCGCTGCCCGGATGGACCACATACGGAAACTGATGGCCCGCGTTGGCACAGGAAAACGCGCCCCGATCGGTGTCCACGACGATGGCGAAGCAGGTCATCATCCAGCGGGTGTGGGCGGCCCGGTAGATGCCGGCATTGAGCGCGCGCAGAAACTCGGCCGGATCGAGCTCGGGCCCGCGCGCCACCCGCATCGCACAGGCGACGCCTTTGGCGGTCGCTGCCAGCATGGCCGCCGGCACGCCCTTGCCGGTGACGTCGCCGATGGCGACCAGCACCTTGCCGCTGCCCAGGTCCTCCCAGGTCCAGAAGTCACCGCTGCACTCGCCGGCCGGACGGTAGAGGCCCCGCAAAAGAATGGTGCCGCGCCGGAGCGTCCGTTCCTCTGGAATCAGGGCCTCCTGCATCGCGGTGGCCAGCGAGGCCTGGCGGCGCGCGCCCGCCATGCCCTGGCGCTCGACCCAGAGATGGGCGTTGGCGACCGCGACCGAGGCCTCGTGGCTCAACCGGCGCAAGAACGAGAGCTCGCGCTCGCCCAGCGGTTGCGGTCCCGGCCCCAGCACCGCGATCGCGATCAACGCGCCGCGATGGCGCAGCGGGAGCGCCACGTCGCCGCCCAGACGCTCGAGCAGAGCCGAAAGCGGCGCATCGTCGGGCCCCAGCCGTCCCCTCAGCGCGGGCTCGGTGCGCGCGCCCAGACGCTCGAACGCGGCAGCGGTGTCACGCAGGTCGGGCGTTGTGCTGGGCCCGCCGGCACCGATCACGCGCACTTCGCCCACATGGTCCGACACGATGAGCAGCGTTCGCCGCGCTCCCAGCGTGGCGCTCACGGCCAGCGCCAGCTCGTGCCCGACCTCGTCGACCGTGTGCACGGCCAGCGCGTTTCGCAAAAAAGCCCGGGCCGCCTCGGCGTGGTCCCGGCCCGTCCCCGCGTGCGCTGGCCCCTCCGAGATCACAAAACAACCCTATCACGACTTCGGCCGAGACGGCGCCTGGCGCGGATGTCAATTGTTCACCAGCCGGCGGAGCATTTCCCTTCTCTGCGTTCTCCGCGTTCTCTGCGGTGACTTCTCTGGCTACTCGACCAGCTTGAGGTGACGCCGCTTGGCGAGGGCGGGCGGAGCGCGCTCGGGCGTGGGCTCGGGCCGCGGCTGCACGCGCGTGCGCACATCCTCGGGCATGTCATCGCGCCACACCAGAGCCTGGCCGTCGTCGCCATGCACCGCGAACACGGCCGACCACGGCACCGCCGTGGCAAACGGTCGGCGCGAGAAGGAGAGGGTCGCGCGCACGCCCCAGTCGTTCACGATCAGATCTGGAATCGGGATCTTGAGCGCGTAGCCATACTGCAGAACCAGGTGGGCGTCATCGGCGAAGGCCTCGGGCACCCGCACACCGGGCCGCCGCGCATCCAGGTGCAGAAAAGCGCTGCCGGCGGCCAGCCGCTGCTCGAAGAACAGTTTCTTGTCGGCCGCTTCCACCGCGCCTCAGGATACCACGCGCGCCAGCGTGTCCACAGAGGTGACGGGCGCGTCACAGGTTCGGTTGCGACACACGTAGGCGGCTGGCCGGCCGTCGACCGGGCCGCGCCCGGCACCGATCGGTACGTCGTCGGCGAACGCCAGCACACGCGCCGGATGATAGCTCCGGTGCACGGTCTCCGCGAGCGGCGCGGCCGCCGTTCGCTCGCCCGCCAGCACGATCTCGAGCGGCCCGCGGCGCGCGAACTCGAGCGCAGCCAGAAAGTGCGAGAACCCGAACGGATTGCGCGCGGCCGCCTGACCATACCGGCCAAACAGCTGCTCGGCGCGCTCGCGGAAAAGGTCGTGGCCGCCCAGCTCGTGAAGGCGCAGGAGGGCAAACGCGGTCGTCGAGGTGCCCGACGGCCAGGCGTTGTCATGGGGCGCGCGCGGCCGATGCACCAGCGGCTCGCCGCCCGAGGGCGTGAAATAGAGCCCATCGTCCCAGAAGCGCTTCAGGATGCGGTCCACGAGCGCTCCCGCGCGCTCGAGATCCCGCCGCTCGAAGCCCGATTCGTAGAGGTCGATGAGGGCATTGGCCAGGAAGGCGTAGTCGTCGAGAAACCCGCCCACCTTGGCGGCGCCGTCGTGCCACGCCCGGTACAACCCGCCATCGGGCGCGGTCATGCGCTCGGCCACGAAGTCGGCCGCGCGCCGGGCCGCCGACAGATACTGCGCGCTGCCAGTGGCCTGATAGGCCGCGCACAGCCCCTGGATCATGAGCGCGTTCCAGCCGCACAGGATGTTGTCGTCGCGGCTGGGACGCGCGCGCCGCCCGCGCGCCGCCAGCAGCTTTTCACGGAGCCCGTCGAGTCGCGCCTCCTCGAGCCGGTCCAGCTCGGCGGCCCGATACAGCACGGTCGCGCCGTGCTCGAAGTTGCCGCGTGCAGTCACGCCGTAGGCGCGGCTGGCCAGCTCGGCGTCGGCGGGGCCGAGAACCTCGCGCATCTCGGCAGGGGTCCACACGTAGAACTTGCCTTCTTCGCCCTCGCTGTCCGCGTCCTCACTGGAGAAAAAGCCGCCCTCGGGATGCGTCATGTCGCGCAGCACATAGGCGATCGTCTCTTCGAGCACGCGCCGCCAGCGCGGGTTCTTGGTCAAGCGATAGGCGTCTGCGTACAGCTTGCTGAGCTGGGCGTTGTCGTACAGCATTTTTTCGAAATGCGGCACCGCCCAGCGCTCGTCGACGCTGTAGCGTGCGAACCCGCCGCCCAGATGATCATAGATGCCCCCGTCGGCCATCGCGCGCAGGGTCAGCTCCACGCTCGCCAGCAGGCCCGGCTCGCGCACGCGGTGATACACGCGCAGCACGAGATCGTGGCAGCTCACGTTTGGAAATTTCGGCGCGCCGCCCAGCCCACCATGCACCGGATCGGTGTTCTCGGCGAAAAAGCGAGCAGCCTCGAGCGACAGATCGTCTTCCGGCATGGCATCGCCGCGCACCCGTGCGTCCAGCTCCTGATACCCGCGCATGAACTGGGCAGCGTTGTCCCGAATCTCGCTGCGCCGCGATCGCCAGGCCTCACTGAGCGCACCCAGCACGCGTGCAAATCCGGGCCGGCCGTACCGGTCGTCGGGCGGGAAGTAGGTGCCGCCGAAAAACGGCTCGCCCTGCGGGGTCATGAAGACCGTCAGCGGCCAGCCCCCACCCTGCCCCATCATCTGGACCACCTTTTGGTAAATGTCGTCGACGTCGGGCCGCTCCTGCCGATCCACCTTGATGTTGACGAAGCGCTCGTTGAGCAGCCGCGCGATCTCGGGATCTTCGAACGACTCGTGCGCCATCACGTGACACCAGTGGCAGGCGGCGTACCCGACCGACAGGTGGATGGGCTTGTCCTCCGCGCGCGCACGACCGAACGCCTCCTCGCCCCACGGGTACCAGTCGACCGGATTCTCGGCGTGCTGCCTGAGATAGGGCGAGCCTTCGTGAGCCAGCCGATTGGGCATCGTTCAAACATACCACCCGCCTTGATCCGTGCACCACCTTCCAGTAGCGTTACGGGGTGGTTGCGCCCACACCTCAGCAGCTCGCGCTGCTCACCCGGCGCGAGCGTTTCGCGTTCCGCTTCTGCGACCTCATCAACCGCGACGGCGGCTGGCTCAAGCGCGCGTCCCACTGGTTTCTGCGCCACGTCGGCGTGGCATGGGTCGATTTTTGTACGCGCCACCTGGTGGTGCCCGATGGGCTCGAGACCATGCGTGCGCTGCGGCCGCCGCGCGGGCTGCTGATCGTCGCCAACCACCGCAGCTTCTTCGACATGTATCTGATAAGCCTGGTGCTGCTCAAGCACACCGAGCTGCTCCAGCGCATCTATTTTCCGGTTCGCACCGAGTTCTTCTATCAGACCCTGAGCGGACTGTTCGTCAACGGCATCATGTCGGCGTGGTCGATGTATCCGCCGGTTCTGCGCCAACCCGAGCGCAACGAGTTCAACAAGTACACGATGGCGCGGGTCAACGAGCTGCTCGAGCAGCCGGGCAACGTGATCGGCTTCCATCCCGAGGGCACGCGCAACAAGACCGACGACCCGTACACGCTTCTGCCCGCGCAGCCGGGGGTCGGACAGATCATCATGGCCGCGCGCCCGACCGTGCTGCCGATCTTTCTCTTGGGCATGGGCAACCGGGTGGGCCGACAGATCAAGTCCAACTTCGACCGCACCGGCCGGAAGATCATCATCGTCTTCGGCGCGCCCATGGATCTCGAGCGCTACTACGCCGAGCCCGCGCGCCTGCGCACGTATATGGAGGTGGCCAAGCACGTGCGCGCGGTGCTGATGGAGCTGGGGCAGCGCGAGCGAGCCCTGCGCGCCCAGCTCGAGGGCACGCCGCCGCCGGACGCCAAGCCCGACGGATCGGATCAGGCGGCCTGATGAGACGAGCCGAGGGGCCCCGCGCAGATGGAGGTCGCGGCTTTCGACCGAGGATCTTGGTCGTGCTGCTTTCCCTCCTGCCTGCGCTGCTGGTGGCTCCGGTGCGCGCGCAGAAGGCGGTGCCGGCTCCCATCACGCTCGCGGTCGACGCGCGTGAGGCGCCACGCAGGATCCTGCATGCGATATTGCGTATCCCGGCGCAGCCGGGGCCGCTCACGCTCTACTATCCCAAGTGGATCCCGGGCGACCACACACCGTCCGGGCCCATCGTCAACCTGGCTGGCCTTACCATCGGCGCGCTCGGCAAGACGTTGGCCTGGCAGCGCGACCCGGTCGACATGTATGCCATCCACGTTCAGGTTCCGCCGGGCGCCAGCTCGGTCGAGATCGCGCTGGATTACCTGTCGCAGCCGCGCGGTGGCATCGGTGTGGGCGAGGGCGCCGAGATGACGGCCCAGCTCGCGCGCATCAACTGGAACCTGGTGCTGCTCTATCCGGCCGGGCGCCCGGCCGCCGACTGGACCTATGTGACCCGCCTCGAGCTGCCGCCCGGCTGGAAGCTGGGCAGTGCGCTTCCGTTGGCGCGCGAATCGGGCGGCCGGTTCGAGTTTCGGCCGGTACCGCTGCCGACGCTGATCGATTCACCAGTGCTGGCGGGCGCCAACCTGCGCAAGATCGCGCTCGGCGGAACGCCCCCGCACGAGATCGATCTGGCTGCCGACAGCGCGGCTGCGCTGGAGGCACCATCCGAGCTCATCAGCGGGTGGCAGAAGCTGGTGGCGGAGGCGGGGGCGCTCTTCGGGGCGCGCCACTACCAGCGCTACCATTTTCTGCTCGCGCTGTCGGATCATATCGCGACCGGCGGGCTCGAGCACCACGAGTCGAGCGACAACCGGGCGGTCGAACGCGCGCTCGTCGACGACAAGCTGCGCAAGGATCGAGTGGCAGGCCTTCTGCCGCACGAGTTCGTGCACTCGTGGAACGGCAAGTATCGCCGGCCGGCGGGCCTGGTCACGCCCGACTACCAGACGCCCATGCGCGACGAGCTGCTGTGGGTGTACGAGGGCCTGACGAATTATCTGGGCTGGGTCCTGACTGGCCGCAGTGGGCTGCGGCCGGCCGATCTGCATCGTGAGGAGCTGGCCACGGTGGCCGCCGACATGGAGCACGTGGCGGGCCGACGCTGGCGGCCGCTGGCCGACACGACCGCCAGCGCGCCCTTTCTGTACAACGCGCCCCACGAGTGGGCGAGCTGGCGGCGCGGCGTCGATTTCTATCCGGAGGGCGTGCTGATCTGGCTGGAGGCGGACGCGATCATCCGCAAGCAGACGCAGGGCCGCCGCTCCCTCGACGATTTTTGCAAAAAGTTTCACGGTGGCGCGAGCGGTCCGCCGGCCGTCAAGCCATACACGTTGGACGATGTGCTGGCGGCGCTCGGCGAGGTGGCGCCCTACGACTGGCGCAGCTTCGTGGCCGCGCGGGTGAGCACCGCGGGCACGCGGGCGCCGCTTTTCGGGCTGGAAGCGGCCGGCTGGCACCTGGTCTACAGCGACACCGAAAACGAGTACACGAAGCTGGGCGATCGAGGCCGTCGCGGGGTGAGCCTGACCTATTCGATCGGTGCCACTGTGCACGAAGACGGGAGCGTGATTGATGTGGTGCCGGGCCTGCCCGCGGCCAAAGCGGGCCTGGCGCCCGGCATGCGCCTCGTGGCGGTCGACGGCCGGCGCTTCTCGGGCGACGTGATGCGGGCAGCGCTGCGGGCGCGCCGCCCGCTCGACCTTTTGGTCGAGAACGGGGAGTTTTTCCGCACGTATCGAGTCGACTACCGGGGCGGCGAGCGTTATCCACACCTGTCGCGCGACTCCTCGCGCCCCGATCTGCTGAGCGAGATCCTCAAGCCCCGAGCAGCTGGCGCCAAGCCCTAATGTGAAGATGCACCGGAGGTACCTTCGACAGGTCATCCTGTGCGGTATCGCGAGCGGCTATCTCGACGACGCCGAGCCGCCAACGCCTGCACGACCGATCGCTCGCCGCTGGCTGACAACGTGCGCTTCCTCGGTTTCTAGCGGGGCTAGCTGCCAAATAGCTTCTTGCTGGCCGCTTGCCGGATCGGCACCCGGGTGGACGGATCCTTGGCCAGGCGGCGCAGCTCGCTCTCGCCGACGAAGTCGAGCAGCTTGACCGCGCTTGGCGGCGGCGTCTTGGGATTGCGCACCAGGGCCAGCGCGATGTCCTGCCTTTGCGCCCAGTCGCGGCGGTCGCAGATGGCCTGCAGAAAATCGGGCGACACGGTCGCCAGCTTGGCGAAGGCCAGCACCTCGTCGGCCCCCGTGTGTGGGTTCTGCAGCACATAGCGGTGCAGCGACCGGTTGATGTCACGCACGATGAGCGCGCGCTCGTCTTTGTCGCCATGCAGGGCCATCTGAATCTTCTGGGCCATGGTCGCGGTGCGCATGCGCGCGTGCGCCTCGGGTCGCGCCGCCGGAGCCGGCTCGGGCGGGGGTGGGGATTGGGTTGGCGTTGGAGGCGCGTCCGCGACCACTTCGTGCGTGGTCGGCCGGCCGGTTGCCTGCGGCGCGGCCGCGCGCGCAGCCGCCACATCGCCCGCGAGCGCGGCCAGGAGCTCGGGCTCGAAAGTGACCGCCACGCCCACGCCTGGCAGCAGCTGCACCACCTGGCCGGGCATCACCACGGTCTGGCCGCTGGGCCCAACCACCTCGAGCTCGACTTCTTCGAACAGGGTCACGCCAGGCGGCGGCTCGACCCGCACGAGCAGACCGCCGCGCACGAACTGATGGTCGTGGTCGGCGACGAGCTGGGCCGGGCAGGAATAGCGCACACGTAGACGCACGGGCTCCTTTTCCATCTTACAACGAGGGCGCGCACGCCTCGTCACCATGTTGAAGCTTGAACGGCGCCGCTTCGTCGTTTCAGGCACTTGCAAGCTGGCCAGGCAGTTGCAATTTCCGGGGGAGGCTATGAAGACGTACCTTTTGATCGTCGCTGCGGTCCTCCTGGCGCTGCTTCTGCCGGTCCGCATCCTGCTCGCGCTGACGCGCCGGCGCATGCGGCGCCTGCTCGGCGCTCAGAGGCCTGCGCTGGAGCCGCCCCTCCACTGCTCGAGCGGGTAGAACCACGGGTGCTCGATCCATTCTGGCGCACCAATCTGGATCGCAGACCCGGATCCGGCCAACCCGGAGAGTGCGCCCGGGCACGCCAACTTTTTGCCCGCTTCGGCGTCTAATCCTTTAGATACCCCACGGCGGGCGGCGTCCCCAGCGCGATGGCCGAGGGTTTGCTAGAAGGAGCCGGGCAGCCGGAGAGAGAGAACCGAGAGACATGGTGCTGACTCCACAACATGAGTTCGTTCGCGCGCTCGCACAGGCATACCGCGGGCTCGCGGAGCTTTTGCACCAGCCGCTTCTGTCCGAGGACAGCCGCCGCAGCGTGCTGATCACGCTGGTCACGCTGGAACGCGAGATCGGAGCCTGGTCCGAGCCCTTCGCCGCCCTGGAGGACGATGGCAGCGGCAACCGCGTCGGCGACGCCAGCATCGTGGCCGACTTCGAGGACGAGCCGACGCAGCCCAATTCGGAGCCGGTGCCGACTGTGCCGCCCCGCGCCTGACCGGGGCGACACCGACCGCCCAGCCGAGGCGGCGCTCAGAGCGTCAGATTCACCAGCAGCCGATTCTCGGCACTGACCGGTGCGCGCCAGGTCAAGGCGCGCTGCAGGATGCAGTCGGACACGCCCCCGGGCAGCGCATCGTGCGCGAGCAGCTGGGCCTTGCGGACTTTGCCCTCGGTGGTGACGTCCAGGGCCAAGAGCGCGCGCCCATGGTCGGCTCCGCAGGCGCGCAGCTCGCCGGCCTGCTCCTCGATCCAGGCGCGCAGCTTGGCTTGATCCTCGGGCGAGAGCTCGTCCTGGCCTGGCAGGGGCTCCGGGCGCGGCGGCAGGTGCTTGAGCTTTCTGGGCGCGCCCGGCCCGGCCGCGCTCGCCAGAGCGGGCGTGGGCGGACAGCTCGGGCAGGCCGGGCACACCATGGCCTCGGCGGTCACGGGCTTGCGCAACGCCGCCAGGAGGAAGCCCGCGCACACGCCCGCCAGCAGAGCGGCTCCGCCCACCACGGCCGCCAGCCGCCACTCGCGCCGGCTACCGAATTCGGCTCGCGATGGCATGGGCAGCCGTTTGCATGAGCATACGCCCGGCGTCGCCGAACGCGTCGCACAGATCCAGCGGCGCGGTGGCGACCGGTCCGCGACCTCCAATCTGGCTCTGGAAGTCCGTGTAATACACCACCGGCGACGGCTCCAGGTCATCGAGCAGCGTGCGCGAGAAGCCGGGAACGGCCGCACAACGGGTGCGGAAGGCGTCGGGGCTCTCGTTTTCGCTGGTGATGATGTCGAGGAAGATGAGCTTTCCGATCGGCACGCCGGGGCCCCGGCCTGCTACCGCAAGCCAGCTCGCGCTCCCGTCGGGCCGGGTGGCCGCAAAGTAGTCGACCGGCGCCTGGCCCGCGATCCGGCAGGCATCGTCGAGAAGGCCGCACAGCCGCCGGGTCGAGTGGACCGTCACCACCAGGAAGGCATCGAGCGCCGGTCCGTACAGCGGTACCGACTGGCCGTCCACGATCTGCGGCGGCACGGTCAGCGTGGGCAGCAGGGTGCCGAGCTGGGCCAGGTTTGCCTGCTCGGCCGCGCTGCCGGGCGCGGGACCGGTGAACTGACCCGAGTCGGCGGCTGCCAGCAGCGTCGGGAGCAGGTCCACGTTGGGGTGCACGCGCCCGCTCTGGCCCCAGATCAGCCCGACCGGGCCGTAGAGCGCGGCCACGCCGTCTTGAGCGACCTGGACGTGCGCAGTCACGAGCTGGTCCACCAGCTCGTGGTGGAGCTCGGCGTAGTCGCCCGCCAGGTTGACCGCGGTGCGGGGCAGGTTGAACTGCCACAGCACCTGGATGTGCGCGTCCTGGATGCCGCCGCCTGCGCCGCCGATGCCGCCCTGACCGCCCATGCCACCGTTGCCGCCGTTGCCGCCGCCCCCGCCCGGCTGCGGATCGGGCACCTTGACGATCTTGGTGCACGCGAGCGTGCTGCAGACGAGCGCGCAGAGTGCCGCCGCCGTTACCGATTTCACGCGATAGCCTCCTCGTCGATGCGCTTGTCACGCCAGGCGCGATGATTGATCTCGTAGAGATCGATGCGGCGCTCGAGCGCTGCCCGTCGCACTTCCGCGAACGCTGCCCGGCGCGCCGCCTCGCGCCGCGGCCCCGATGCCTGTAGCGCCTCGCTCTCGTCCTCGATTGCGCGCGCCTGCTGCGGCGGCAGGCTGGCCAGAAGGCGCATGCGCGTCGGACCAGGCAGATCCTGCAATGCCAACGCAGCCTGTCCCACGTCGAGGCGCAAAAGCGCCGCGCCCAGCACCTCGGTCGGCAGCGCGGCCAGCGTCTCCTCGGTCACCAGCTCGCTCATGACCCGGCGGTAGGCCGCCGGCTCGCCGCTCGCCAGCGCGGCCAGGATGCGGCGCCGCTCGGGCGCGTCGGCCGTCTCGAGCAGTTGCGCGGCCGCGCGCGCCTGCCGTGCGGTGGTGCCAGCCGCCTGCCCCGCCACCTGCGCGCGCACGCGCTCGGCGGCATCGAGCAGCCGCTCGCGCGAGCAGGTTTCGGGCGAAACCAGCGCGCGCAGAAGGCGCGCCTGCTCGCTGGCCGGCCGGGTGGCGAAGGCTGCCTTCTGCAGCCGCTCGGGAGCGTGCCGCAGAAGCGCCACCTGCACCGGCTCGTCCTCGGCCGCCAGCGCCTGCGCAAACGCCTCCTCGTCGGCCGAGGCCAGAAACGCCAGCGCATCCGAGGCCGCGTCGCCGCCGCGCCGCACTTCCGCCCGCAGAAGGCGCCGCTTCAGGTCGCCGACAAGGCGCACCTTGGCCTCGGGCGACAGATCCGGATCATGTTGCGCCAGGTAGGCGTCGAGCCCGCGCAGGCCGTCCTCACACTCGGGATCCGAGCGCACATCGGCCAGCACACCGGCACCCAGCACCGCCACCGCGGTCGCCAGGCTGTCGTGGTTGTCCTCGCGCAGCCACTCGCGGAACAGCTCGCGCCGCAGCGCGGGGCTGGCCCCGATGCGCTCGCCCAGCGCCGCCAGGTCCTTCTCGATCCGCACCTGGTCGGTCTTGGCGGCGGCCGCGGCCAGCGCCCCGGCCCCGCCCAGCTTCTTGTCCTTGTCCTTCTCGGCCTCGCCGGCGGCGCCCACGCGCCGATCGAGCAGCCGCGCATACTGGCGCAGCGTGTAGCCGACCACGACCGCGCACAGGAGCAGGCCGAGCAGGAGGGGCAGCGCGTCCAGGAAGCGCGCCCACGGGCTCTGCGCGCGCGGATCCTCGAGCGACAACGCCCCCTTGTCGGGCTTGTCGGGCGGCGTCATCGAAGCTGCGCTCGGCATCTGGGGCGGCTTCGAGTTGTCGGGCAGATCCTGCGGCAGCGGCATCTTGAGCACGCTCTCCTTGACCGTGGCCGGAATGCCCTCGGCCTTGAGCCGGCGCTCGATCAGGGTCTTGAGCGAGGTGCGAAACTCGCCCGGCAGCCGCTTGTCGATCATCACGCCCACGTCGACCGACTGCACGACATAGTCCTTGATGTCGGGCGAGAGCTCCTCGAAGCCGGGCGTGGTGCCGGGCGGAGGCTTGCGTGGCGCCACCTTGACCTGTACTTCGGCCAGCTCGCACTGGGTCGGGCACAGCGTCGACAGGTACCCGCGCACGGCGGTCTGCACCTTGGCCCGGGTCTCTTCGCTCAGGCTCTGCGCGGTCACCGGCTCCGAGCCCAACCACAGAAGCGCGATTGCAATCGTCGTCGTCATCAGTACACCACAATCACCACTCGCCGGTTGAGCGAGCGTTCATAGGCGAGCTGCGCCTGCGGCGACAGGCCATGCGGCATCTCTTTGGGCCGGATGGGCCTGGTGTCGGCGAAGCCCTGGATGGAGAGCCGATCCTTGTTGACCCCGTAGGCGACGAAGCGCTTGAGCACCTCGATCGCGCGCTGCGCGGACAGCTCCCAGTTGGAGTGGAACACCGCGTTCGAGATGGGCACGT
Organism: Polyangia bacterium; assembly: GCA_035258845.1. Lineage (GTDB taxonomy): Bacteria > Myxococcota_A > Polyangia > JAHFDS01 > DATFWX01 > DATFWX01. The sequence goes on from DATFWX010000269.1 coordinate 25,982, forward strand.
CGTCCGAGTAGCCCTCGACCATGACCCGGTAGCTCGGATCGACCTGCGCCAACATCGACAGAAACTTGTCGACCACGCCCTGGCCGTCGATCGTGAGCTGCGCTTTGCCGCTCTCGAACAGCAGCGCGTTCATGAATTGCACGCGCAGCCCCTCGGGGCCCAGGTCGGACACCACGCGGTCTTCCATCTTGGCGTCCCGGATCCACTGATCGACCTGGCGCTCCAGCTTCATGAGGTCGTTCTCGGTTTTTTTCTGCGACAGCGCGGCCGAGATCATCTCGAAGCGGTGCTTCTGCACCTTCGCGATGGATAGCAGCATCACGAAGAAGGTGAGCAGGAGCGTCATCATGTCCGAGTAGGAGATGAGCCACACACCCTCCTGCTCGGGCGAGCGCGTGCGGTCCCAGGCGGTCGTCTTCATGCCGCCCTCTCCTCGGGGCGGGGCGCGAGCTCGTCGGTTGCGCCCCCCTGACCGGCCAGGACGCGCAGCTCGTAGATCGAGCGCCCGTCGGCGATGGCGCCCAGCCCGCGCGCGAGCAGCTCGCCGGCCACCGCGATGCGCTGCCCCATCTCGCCCACCGCAGCCGCCAGCGGCACGTACACGCCCTGCGCCAACACCAGGCCGTACAGCGTGGTCATGATCGCGAGCGCCATGCCCGGCCCCAGCTTGTCAAAATCCTTCAGGTTGGTGAGCACGTCGACCAGGCCCATGATGGTCCCGACCATGCCGAAGCTGGGCGCGGCCTTGGACAGGGTTTTCAAGACGTCCTCGGCCGCCCGCACGTGCGCGATCTGCGCGTAGGCGAGCGTCTGCACGGTCTCGGCCACCTCGGACCCGGGCGTCCGTGCGAGCACGAGCGGTCCCGCATCGCGCAGGAGCGGCTCGTCGGCGCGTGCCAGGATCTCGCCCGCCTCGGCCGCGCGACCGCCTCGCACCGCGCGCCCGAACGCGTACAGGTCGCCGAGCAGCCGCGCCCGCGCTTCCGGTCCACCGGCCCGGCGCCCGCCGAACAGCGCGCGGCCGACCATGACCGCGGTCGCAGCCAGCGTGCGCAGATTGTAGGCGATGCAGGCCACCCCGACCGGCGCGAACGCCAGGATGATGAGCGACCCCAGGTGAAACAATCCGCCGAATTTGGCCGACGCCAGATGGTGCCCCGAATACAGCGAGGCGATCAGGATCCCGATTCCCAGAATGACGTGCATCAGCGCCCTCCCTCTTCCTCGGTCTCGCCGGTCAGCTCGCGCAGCGCGTCGGCGACGGTTTGGTTGTCCGGATCCATCGCGAGCACCTTTTCCCAGGTCTCGCGGGCCAGCTTGTTCTTGCCCAGCTTGCGGTAGATGGAGCCCTTCATGGCCAGAAGCTTCTCGTCGTTGGGGTACTGCCGCTCGAGATCGACGCAGTCGATGAGCGCCAGCTCGTAGTTGCGCGTGCGGTACAGCTCACGGATGCGTGCGATGCCGCCCAGGTAGCTCGTCTTCGGGCGCGCCGCCGCCGGCTTGGTGGGCGGACCCGGCCGGGCGGGCACACGGGCGGGCGCCTCCAGGCCGGCCGCTCGGTCGGCTGCGCTCTCGCGGGCCGCCGAGGCGGGCTTGCCGTCGCCGTCGCTGGGCAGCGCGCGCTCCTCGAGCAGCTCGCGATCGGCCGCGGTCAGGCGCGCCGGCACCGGATCCAGCCCCGGGCCCATGCCGGGCGCCCCGCGCAGCGGAATGCGCACCTCGTACCCGGTCGCCACGTCGGGGAACTCGACTTCCCAATCGCGGGTGCCGTCGGACATCCGGATCATGTGGCGACCCGGGCGGGCATCGCCCTGCGGCACGTAGGACCACTCGGCCAGCGACGCCGGCGGCACCACGATCTTGGTGCGCGGCTCGCAGCCGACCAGGAGAAACATCAAGAGGACTCGCTTGCTCGTCATGGCCATCCTCACCAATGAAAGGCGAATCGCACCCGCGCGCCGACTCCGCCCAGGTCGTAGTTGGCGAACTTGGTCGGCACCATGTAGGTGATGCCGCCGCCGAAGCTGAACCGGAATTTCATCATGTAGTCGGCGCTCGACTCGAAGATGAGGCTGTTGCCCTCGTTCGAAGCGCCCGAAGCCAGAAAGGCGCCCAGGCCCCAGTTCAGGATGAGCTCGGGCTTGTTGAGGTCGGGCGCCGTGGCCTGCCACGAGTACAGCGCCCACAGCATGCCTGCCTGCAGCCCGCTCACCTGCGATCCCGCCGACCCACCCCCGGCGGTCGAGCGCACGTTGAGGAAGCCTTCCGCGCGGATGCCGTAGCGGTGGCGGCGCTCGGCGCCGAAGCGCTCGAACGCAGTCGCCGAAAAGGTCGCGCCGGTGAAGGTTCCGCCGGGACCGGCGTAGGGGATCCACATGGCACCCAGCGCGACGTTGATGCCGTAGGCCGGTCGCGCCTCCAGCTTGCGGTTGAGCTCGGCCACCTGCTCTTCGCGCGAGGGGGGCTTCTTGCCCGTGCGCAGCACGGCGGCCGTGGTCTCGTCGCCGCGGATGGCGCTCGCAAACATGACGCGTGCGTCCGAGGCCCGAAACGCGCGCGCCGACAGGATGACCATGCTCTCGGGCGGCCCGGCCGTGTACTCGATGTCGAGGTCGAGAAACGTCTTGGCGCCGATGTCCTGCGCCATGCGCCACAGATCGGTCTGGTGCACCGCGCCCAGCGACACCACCCAGTCGCCGCCCTCGATGCGCGAGCGCAGCGAGCGACAGTCCGTGCACACGACCTGCACGATTTCGGTCGCCTTGCCCAGGCGTGCCGACAGGCGCGCCTCCACGCTCTGCGCCAGGTCGGCGCGCAAATTGGGCGACAGCTTGACCCAGCGAATCGCCATCGGCGAAAGCTGGCGCGCGTCTTCCTTCTCGAGCTGGTGCACGAGCTCGTCGAGCAGCTCGTCGATCATCACGCCGACCGGTATCTGATCGTTCGAGCGGACCAGCATCTCGCTCAGCGCGTCGGCCGGCGGCTTGCGGGCCGGCACCGAAGCCGAGGCGGGCCGCACCGAGGCCACCGGCGGGGCCGACGGCACCGCGCCTTCGCGTGGGCTGCGCGCCACGGTCGGTTCCATCAGCTCCTCCGCGGCCGCCGCGCGCCGGGGCGCAGGCGGAGCGGCCGGTGGCGTCGGGGCCGCCGGCTCGGTGCGCGCCGGTTTCGGCTTGGGCTGGACCGAGCCCGAGTTGGGATCGTAGTAGACCGGTGGCGCGCCCGGCACTGGGGGCGCGAAGCGGGGCGGCGGCGCGGACTTGGGCGGGGCCGGCTGCTCGGGGTCGCTGGCCTGCGACGGCGGCGGCGCGGTCGCAGGTTTTTGCGCCTTGGCGGGCGGCTGCTTGGGCTCGACCAGCGGCGGCAGCGGCTCGGACGGGGGCGCCGGTGGGGGCGGGGGCTGCGCCGGCGGGGCCGGCTGCGCGGCCTGACAGAGCAGAAGCAAAAGGGTCGTCATCATCGTCATCCTCAGTACCTCGCACCGATCTCGACGGCGAAGCCGTGCATGTTGTTCTCGAGCGAGCTCGAGAGCGTCTCCGGCAGCATGGGGATGGGCTTATCGGTCTTTGGATCGCTGGCGCCCACGTAGAACGCCCACGCCAGCCGATAGCCCACTGCGACGTGCAGCCAGTTCCACTGGAAGTCCACGCCCACCCCGGAATACAGCGTATGAACGCCCACGTTGGCCTCGGCGGAGCTCTGCGAGGATCGGCCGTTCTGATTGACGTAGCTGCTGAGCGTGTAGGAGCCGCTCGACCAGCCCAGGCCCAGCGTGAACACCGGCGATACCACCCACGGCGCCAAGTAGAAGCGGCCCTGGAAGCCGAACGACTTCAGGTGCAGATCGCCGTCGGTGTAAGAGTAGGTGCCGTTCTGCGCGTCGTTCATCGACGAGTAGTCGAGCTTCTTGCCGGTACCGCCGAAAAACTCGACCCGCACCGGCCACGCCAAGCTGTATCCGATCACGCCCGCGTAGCCCTCGAGGTTGGACGAGTACATGAAGTCCGCGCCCAGCGGATGGCGCTCGCGATGCGGCAGCGCTTCCAGCTGCGCCTGCTCGAGCGCCTGCGCATAAGCGGCCAGGGCGCGGAAGTACTCGGCGCGGCGGCGCTCGGCGTCGATTGCGCGTGCATGCTCGATGCGGCAGCGGGCATCGGTTCCGCACGGGTCGGGCGCTTCGGCCTCGGGGGGCTGGGCGGGCGGCTCGGGCTCTGGCTCCACCGCCGCCACCTGCAAAAATAAAAAGAGCGCCGTCATGGCTTTTTCTCCAGGGGGCCGGCCCAGCGCCAGCAGACCGGACCGTCGGGCAGGCAGAGAAGAGAGCGCGCGCCCGCGAGCGCGGGCGGCGCCAGATCGGCCGGCGGCGGAAGCTCACTTGCCGCGGCCGCCACCTGAACCTCGCCCAGCACCACCGGCACCCGCTCGGCACCCACCTTTTCTGCGTACGGGCGCGCACCTTTGCTCAGCGGCAACTGGGCCGAAGCGACCCGGTACAGCTCGGTCACCTCGGCGTAGGTCTGC
>DATFWX010000270.1:0-7404 GCA_035258845.1 Polyangia bacterium
CAAACAGGAGCACGACCGCCTTGCCGAGCCCGGCCTCGAGCGGCGCCCCCTCGGCCGCCAGCACCGCCACCAGGACCGCGCTCATGATGGCCATCAGCACCGCCAGCACCAGCGTCATGCCGACGAATTTTCCCAGAATGAACTCGTGCCGGTGGAGCGGCTTGGGGATGATGGTGAAGACGGTCTTGCGGTCGAGCTCCTTGTAGACCAGGCTCGCGCCCACGAAGATCGCGATCAAGACCGAGAACAGCGAGATGCCGCCCAGGCCCACGTCGAGCACCAGGCGCGCCTCCTCGTGCAGCGAGAGCTGACCTAAAACGACCGCGAACAGGATGATGAGGATGGCGAAGAAGAGCAGGCTGTACAGGATCTTGTCGCGCGCGGCCTCGCGGAAGGTGTTGCGCGCAATCGCCCACAGGTGACCCGGTCTCATCGCTGCGCCTCGCGAACGAACAGATCCTCGAGCGATTCGCGGCGCGGGGTCACGCTGATCAGGTGCTCGCCGCGCGCCAGCGCATCGCGCACGAAGACATCGACGTTGGCGTCGCCGGGCAGCGTGTGCGCGCGCTCCTCGTCGCCGGCCTTGAGCACGATCTCGGTGGCCAGGAGCCGCGGCGAGAGCAGCTTCTCGAGCGGGCCCAAGTCACGCACGCGGCCGCCGACCAGGATCGCGACCCGATCGCAGATGAGCTCGACGTCGGACAGGATGTGGGTCGAGAAAAAGACGGTCTTGCCCTCCTGGCGCAGCTCGACGATGAGGTCGCGCATCTCCTTGCGGCCGATCGGATCGAGCCCCGTCATGGGCTCGTCGAGAACCACCAGCTCGGGATCGTGAATCAGCGCCTGCGCGATGCCGATGCGCTGCAGCATGCCCTTGGAGAATTTGCGCAGGGCGCGACCGCGCGCGTCGGCGAGCCCGACCCGCTCGAGCAGCGCGGCGCTGCGGCGGCGACGCTCGGGGCGCGAAAGGTCGGCGAGCGCACCGGCCAGATCCAGAAACTCCTCGGCGGTCAGGTAGTCGTAGAAATAAGGCGCCTCGGGCAAAAAGCCCATGCGGCGCTTGGCGGCAAGGTCGCCCACGGGCTTGCCCAGAAGATGCGCGCCCCCGCCGGTCGGAAAGATGAGCCCCATCAGCATCTTGATCGTGGTGGTCTTGCCGGCGCCGTTGGGCCCCAAAAAGCCGAAGATCTCGCCGCGCCGCACCTCCAGCGACACATCGATGACCGCGTGCACCTTCTTGCGAAAGAAGCCGACCGCGAACGTCTTCGACAGATGCTCCGCCGCCAGAACGATGTCGCTCATGAACCGAGTTTTTGTCGGTACCAATAGATCGTGCGCAAGAGGCCTTCTTCCAGATCGACCTGGGGCCGGAAGCCCAGCAGCTCACGCGCCTTGTCGATGTTGGGAATGCGCAGCTCGATGTCCTGCTGGTCCCACTTGACGAACTCGATGCGCGAACCGGACGAGGACAGCCGCACCACCTCGCGCGCGAGGTTGTAGATGGTCAAAGTCGAGCGTGGATTGCCGATATTGAAGGCCTGCCCCACCGCTTCTGGGCGCTCGAGCGCCAGCAGGATTCCGTCGACGATGTCGTCGACGTAGCACCAGGCGCGGATCTGTGAGCCGTCGTTGTGGATGAGCAGCGGCTGGCCGCGCAGCGCGCGCACGATGAAGTGGTGCACCGCGCCCTCGCCCACCTGGCGGGGCCCGTAGACGTTGAAGGGCCGCACCGACACCGCCGGCAGGCCGTGCTCCTTGTGATAGGAGAACGCCAGGTGCTCGGTGGCCAGCTTGGCGACCGCGTAGGTCCAGCGCGCCTCGCCGACCGCGCCCAGCGTGGTCGAGCCGAACTCGCTGACGTTGTAGGCGTAGCGGCCGAACACCTCGCTGGTCGAGAAATCCATGAAGCGGCGGACGTTGCCCAGCTCGACCGCGGCCTCGAGCAGGTTCATGGTGCCCAAAAGCGACACTCGCATGGTGGCGACCGGGTTCTTGAGCACGGTGTCGACGCCGGCGATGGAAGCCATGTGGATGACCGCATCGCAGCCCGCGATGGCGCGGCGCACCACGTCCCGGTCCAGGACGTCGCCGACCAGAAGCTCGACCGAAGGCTTTTCGATAAGCCCGGTTTTGCCGAGAGCATCGCGCCGCAAGTTGTCGAGCACCACCACGTGGTTGGCGCCGTGCAGCCGCTCGACCAGGTACGATCCGATGAAGCCGGCGCCCCCGGTGATGAGGATGCGGCGGCCGTGCGGCTCCGGCATGGCGCCATCGTAGCGTGCTGCCAAAGGCAGCGCAATTGTGCGCGCGTGCTACAATTTCGGAGCCAAGCCAGGATCAGGGAAACCGGCCTTGGACGCCCCACGCGAAATCGAGCTCGAAGCGCAGCCAGCGCACGAAGCCCAGCGTCTCGCCGAACTGGGCGTACAGCCCCAGGTAGCGCGCGAGCTCGTACTGCAGCCCGTTGGCGTTGCGGAGTGCGAAATCGAAGTCGTTGACGTTGGGGTTCATCTGGCTCTCGTCGTCGAACACGATCTGGAAGGTCGCGTACAGCTTGAACGCCTTCTCGGGGTCGATGAAGTACTTGATGCCGGGCGCGAAGAAGAAGATGTGCGAGGTATTGAAATCCTGCTCGAGCCCGAAGCGAAAATCGGCAATCAGGTCGAGCCGCGACAAAATGCCGAACGCGACCTCGAGCTCGAGGAACCAGGGCAGGCGCGCGGTGCATACGCGCTTGGGCTGCCCGTTGTCTTTCAGGTCGCCGCAGAACTCGCCGTCGTTGTAGGGGAAGATGACCCGGTAGCCGACGCCAGGCGCGAGCGAGAGGCCGAACTGATTGTGATGATCCATGGGCGGAGGCGGCATCGCGGTCAGGGCCTGCAGGAGCAGTACGGGACCCAGCATGGGCGCATGGTACAGGACCTGTGCGACCTCGGCAAAGTCTGCCCATGTTGACCCGGCGCCGCTTTCTCCAGCTGTCGGGCGCGGCGGGCGCGCTCGCCCTTTTGCCCGGGCGCGCGCGCGCGATCGGAGAGGGCGCCAAGGTCCAGATCGGGCAAATCGCGCACAGCGGCAGCTGGAATCCGCGCCCGAGCGGGTTGCGCCGCCTGGCCTGGGAGGTCGACAAGCGCACCTCGATTGACATCAAGGTCGACCCGGCCGAGGTGCACCTTTCCGATACCGATCTATATAAGCGTCCCTTCCTGTACCTGGCCGGAGACCGCGAGTTTCCGGCGCCGAGCGAAGAAGACGTCACGCGGCTGCGCCACCATCTGCAGTTCGGCGGCTTCTTGCTCACCGATAGCGCCGAGGGGCGGCCCTGGGGGCGCTTCGATGCGGCCGTGCGCGCGCTGGCGGCCCGGCTGTTCCCCAAGGCTCCGCTCGCGCCCGTCGACGGCGAGCACGTGGTCTACAAGTCGTTCTACCTTCTGCGCAACGCGCCCGGTCGCGTGCTGGCCGAAGACAAGCTGGAAGGGGTCACGCACGACGGTCGGCTGGTTCTGGTGCACTCGCAGAACGATCTGGCGGGTGCATGGGCGCGCGACAATTTCGGGCAGTGGGAGTTCGACTGTTTTCCGGGCGGTGAGGGCCAGCGCGAGATGGCATTTCGGGTCGGCATCAACATCGTGATGTACGCGCTGTGTCTGGATTACAAGTCGGACCAGGTACACGTCCCCTTCATCCTGCGCCGCCGCCGCTGGCAATCTGAATGAGTGAGAGCGGGAAGATGATGCGACTGGGGAGCCATGGGTGAGCGGCTGGCGCGCCTGCTGGGCGCCGATCCCACGCAGTACAACGACGTGCGGCTGGTCATGCACGCGCCCTGGGGCCGGCTCGCGATCGTGCTGGGCGTTCTCGCGGCGGCGCTGGCGCTGGGGCTGGCGGCCTGGGGCTACCGGCGCCTCAAGCCCTGGCGGCGCATAGTCCTCATCACCCTGCGCACGCTCGCCATCGCGGCCTCGCTGGTGCTGTTCTTCCAGCCGGCGTTCCAGCTGCGCTGGGTCGAGCGCCTCCCCAACCACATCGCGATCCTGGTCGACCAGTCGCGCAGCATGGCGGTGGCCGAGACGCAAGGGCACGAGACCCGGGCCGCCCGCGCGGCCGCCTGGCTGCGCCAGCAGTCGGATGCGCTCGAGCGCACGCGCAAGGACCGGCGCACCGACTTCTACACGTTCGGCGAGGCGCTGGTCCCGGCGGCCGAGGCCGATCTTGCCGCCGAGAGCCACGCCCCCGATGGAGATGCCACCAAGCTGCGCGAGGCCCTGACCGCGCTCCGGCAGCGCTACGCAGGCCGCGACCTGGGCGGCGTGGTCGTGATCTCCGACGGCGTCGACAACGGCCGCTTCGCGGAGGCGCGCACGCAGAAGGGGCCGCTCGACGTGGAGGCGGTCGAGTTTCTGCGCGGCCTGGGCGCGCCCGTGCACACGGTGTGGGTGGGCCGGCCGGGCCTTCACGACATTGCAGTGTCGGCCGTGCTGGCCGACGATTTCGCATTCGTGCGCACGGCCGTCAAGGTGGAGGCGATCGTGCGCGCGCACGGCTACGCCGGCCAGACCGTGACCGTGACCCTCAAGCGCGACGGCGAGACCGTCAAGTCCAAGCCGGTCAGCTTCAACAGCGACGCCGGCGAGTGGCGCATCCCGTTCGAGTTCACGCCCGACCGCGTGGGCAAGTACGTCTACGAGATCTCGACGCCCGTGCTGCCGGGCGAGGCGCTGGCCTCCAACAATGCGCGCTCGTTTGTGCTCAAGGTCATCCGCGACAAGATCCGGGTGCTGCAGGTGTGCGGTCGGCCGTCGTGGGACGAGCGCTTCTTACGCTCCATGCTCAAGCGCGATCCCAATGTCGACCTGATCTCGTTCTTCATCCTGCGTACGCCGACCGACCTGCAGATGGCGCCGCAGTCGGAGCTGTCGCTCATCCAGTTCCCGACCCGCGAGCTGTTCGAGGAGGAGCTCAAGAGCTTCGACATCATCATCCTGCAGAACTTCAACTATGGACCCTATTACGTGGGGCAGTATCTGCCGCGCGTGCGCGAGTACGTGGAGTCGGGCGGCGCGCTGGCCATGATTGGCGGCGATCTTGCGTTCGGCTCGGGCGGCTACGCGCACTCGCCGCTCGCGGAGGTGCTGCCGGTCGAGCTGGGCGACGACACAGTGGCGCCCGAGCGCATGCTCTCGCTCGAGGAGTTCCGGCCCCGCCTGAGCCCGACCGGACGCGTGCATCCCATCACCGCGCTCTCACTCGAGGGTCGTGAGAACGGCGAGCGCTGGAACGCGCTGCCGCCGCTCGAGGGCTTGAACCTGGTCCGGCGCGCGCGTCCGCAGGCGCAGGTTCTGCTCGAGCATCCCTTCCTGCGTGGCGAGGGCGGCCAGCCCCTGCCCGTGCTGGCGATTGGCGAGGTGGGCAAGGGCCGCTCGCTGGCCCTTCTGACCGACACGGCGTGGCGCTGGGGTTTCTGGGCCGCTCACGCCGGTGGCCCCAACGCCGACGGGCGCGCCTTTCAACGATTCTGGGAAAACGCCATCCGCTGGCTGATCCAGGACCCCTCGCAACGCCTCCTGCACGTGCAGACCGACGCCGCCGAGTATGCCCGCGGCGCCAAGGTGCGCATTGACGTGCGATTGCTCGGCCCCGACTACCAGCCGCAAAAGCGGGGCGCGGTATCGGTCGTGGTGGCAGGCGCGGGCGGCGAGGTGGTGATGCAGCGGTCGGGTCAGGTCGACGGTGAGGGCGAGTTTCACCTCGAGCTGGTGCCGCCCAAGGCGGGCGCCTACCGGGTGGTCGCACGGGCCCAGGCGGGCGGGCGGCCGCTCGAGGAAGGCGAGGTGTTCCTGGTCCGCGCCGAGGGGCGCGAGCTGGAGGACGTAGCAGCCCGGGACGATCTTCTGCGTGCCCTCGCGTCAGCCACCGGGGCCAGCTTTAGCGACGGCAGCATCGACATGGAAAAGCTAGCTTTTTTGGACTCGGAAGCGGTCCGTGTGGGCCGCCGAAAAGATGTCGAAGTTTGGAGCGGAGCTTGGGTATTCTTTATGGCGGTGGCCCTTTTGAGCATGGAGTGGGCGCTCCGGCGCCGCCTGGGGTATGTCTAAGGAAAGTCGAAGAGGACCCATGCGAACCTTGCAGGCCGCACTGGCAGTCGGCATCTGGTTGGGGCCGGGTGGGGCCGGGGTGCTGAGGGCGCAGGAGCAGAGCCAGCCCGCCCCCGCGCAACCCGCTCCCACGCCGCCGCCCGACAACCCGCCGGCACCGGCGCCGGCCGAAGCCAACCCGCCTTGTGCCCAGCCCGCCGAGCCCGGCGCCCAGATCTCCGAGCCCGCGCCGCCGCAGCCGACCGAGCCTCGCCGTCCCGCGCCCGCACCCGCGCAGCCGCGTCCGGCCGAAGCGCCGCCGCCTTATCCGGGCCCGTTCCTCGACCGCCCGCTGGTGTTGCCGCCCTCGATCTGGCAGCCCGAGCTGCGCAGCCTCGTGGTCGACCAGGACAAGAAAGCGGTGCGCACGCTGCTCAGCGCGGGCGTCGACGGAAGCCCGCTCGACTCGCTGCAGGTGGGCGCACTGGCGACGTTTCAGGCCGGCCCCACCGCAGACTTCAGCTCCTTCCTGGTCAACGCCCAATACGCCACGCTGGACGAGATCAGCATGCGGCTCGATGCCGGCATTGCCCGGACGGTCACCGCCGTCACCATGCCCAACCTCGTCGTGGTCAACCAGGTCGAGTACGAGTTCGTGGGGGGCGCTGGGCTGCCCTTCAAGCATACCATCTCCAGCCACCTGGCCCTCACCAGCGGCAGCCCGACCTCGTTTCGCTGGCCCGACGGGATCCTGACCTGGGAAATCAAGAGCTCGGGCTCGAGCGGCAAGTTCGGCCTCCCACTGGGGCTCCTGTGGCAGCTGCACCCGCGGGTGGCAGCCGAGCTGCGCTCGGGGTTCCGCATGGACGTGGCCGTGGTTCGCGTCGCCACGTACGTGCCGCTGACGTTCGAGGTGATGGGCCATCTGGGCTCGCGCTTCGACGCGGGCGCGTCATTCGAGATGCCGGGCGATACCAACAACTACACAGTCACCAGGGCCTATCAGCTGTGGGCCCTGGGCCGCTTCTAGTCCAGCCCCCGCTGGACAGCTCGCCCTACCGGGCGCAAGGAAGCTAGTCCAGCCCCCGCTGGACAGCTCGCCCTATCGGGCGCAAGGAAGCTAGTCTCCTACACCTCCCCACCGTATGAACATTTGAATACTTGCGCTCGGCGCCGCCCCATGATTTGATGGATCCCCAAAAAACCGGAGGGTAGGCATGCGCAGACTGAAGGCGATCGTGACAGCCAGCGTTCTCGTCCTTGGCTCGGCGGCGTACGCACAGGATCAGACGGGGGACCCCAATGCGCAGCCTGCGCAGCCCCCACCGCCCGC
>DATFWX010000271.1:0-4735 GCA_035258845.1 Polyangia bacterium
CGCGGCGCCCCCGCCGCGCCACCCGCCCTGGCTCAAGGTGCGCATGCCGTCGGGTGAGAACTATTTCGCCCTGCGCCAGCTGGTTCACGAGCAGAAGCTCCACACGGTGTGCGAGAGCGCCTCCTGCCCCAACATCGGCGAGTGCTGGGACCGGCGCTCGCTGACCATCATGATCCTGGGCGGCATCTGCACGCGCTCGTGCCAGTTCTGCGATGTCCCGACCGGCCGCCCCGAGCCGCCCGATCCCGACGAGCCGCGCCGCGTGGCCGAAACCCTGGCGCGGCTCGGCCTGCGCCACACCGTGATCACCTGCGTCGACCGCGACGATCTCGCCGACGGCGGGGCCGCGCACTGGGCCGAGACCATTCGCCGCTGCAAAGAGCTGGCTCCCGAGATGACGCTCGAGTGCCTGACCGGCGACTTCCAGGGCTCGATCGCAGCCGTCGACACCGTGCTTTTCGCCCAGCCCGACGTGTTCGCGCACAACCTCGAGACCGTGCCGCGCCTTTCGCGCAGGGTGCGCGTGCAGGCGCGCTACCAGCGCAGCTTTTCCGTGCTTGCGCATGCCAAGGCGCGCGGGGCCATTGTAAAGTCGGGCCTCATGCTGGGTCTGGGCGAGGAAATATCCGAAGTGCGCGCGGTCGTCCGCGAGCTTTCAGATCTCGGGCTCGACATCCTCACGCTGGGCCAGTACCTGCGGCCTTCGCGCAATCACCTGGAGGTGGCGCGCTACGTCCATCCCGAAGAGTTCGCGGCCTTGCGCCAGGAGGCGCTCGCCCTCGGCATCCCGCACGTCGAGGCGGGCCCGCTGGTTCGCAGCTCCTACCACGCCGACAATCAGGCCGACCTGGTGCGCGCGGTGCGCGCGCTGCGCGAAGCCGGCCGGAGGTCCGCGTGAGCAAGCCGCGCGAGTTCACCCAGAAGATCCGGATCTGCAAAGGCTGCCACAACGAGATCCATCCCGAGCTGCCGCGCTGCATCGTGTGCGGCACGCCCAACGTCGACACCGGTCGGCACGAGGTGGTCTCGCGACCAGTCGTGCCGGCGCCCGCAAAGCCGGCCCCGGTGGCCACTGGCGTTCGTCCTCGAACTGAGAAATAATCAAGAATCGTGGTGGTTTTGCTGCCGCTGGCAGTGCTTGCGCAGGCCGCGTCGGCACCCGCTGCCGAGCCCTCGCGCCTGCCCGCCATCGAGCCGGTTCTGTTTCTCGACCACGGCGCCCTGACCCCCCACCGCCACGCGCCCCGGCCCCGTTTTGTACCCGGCGAATCGGGAACCCTGCGCGCAAGCGTCCAGGGGCCCAGCTACACGGCCACGCTCACCGAAACCCGGGCCGGCCCGCTGCGCGCCTTCACGATCGAGATCCGTTACACGAAGCCGGTCTCGGTGCGCCACGAGTGGATCGAGGTCGACCTGCCGGCCGAGTCGGCCACCGCGCTCGGGCGCGACAGCGTGCTGCACGACCTGCGGCCGGTCCTGTACCTCGACACCTACGCGCCCAAGTACGTGGCCACCCAGAGCCACGGCCGCACCCTGGTGCTCGCGGGCGGCGACGATCTCGAGGGCATGGCGCTGCACCGGGGCCCGCACAGCGTCAAAGTGACGCTCGAGCTCGACGATACCGCCAACCACCCGTTTCGCCATGAGGCGCGCTGCCGCACCAGCTGGCGCCAGAAGGCGCCCAGCGTCGAGCACTCGGCGCGCTACCGGGCGGCCGGCGAGACCCAGAGCTATCACTTCTACGTGGGCGAGGTCGCGCCCGGTCCGGCGCCTCTCATCAAGCAGCGCTTCCCCGAGGGCTTCCGGGCCGCGCTCGCCTTGACCGATCACGCGGACCAGTCCTCGCTCGAGACCCTGCGCGCTCTGCTCTACGGGACCTCGAGCGAGAAGGCGCCCCGCTTCGGCTGCGGCGGCTTTCTGGGCCATCACCTGAGCCTGACCAAGTCGCTGTTTTTCGACTCGGCCGGCCTGGCGCCCCCGCAGCTCGACGATCCGCGCGTCCAGCAGTTGGCGCTCGAGATGGTGCGCCTTGGCATCGAGGTGATTCCGCACTCGGCCACCCCGCGCCGCGACGACCGTGTCACCACCGAGCGCGCGCTGCGTTTCTTCCAGACCCTGGCCGCGCATACCTGGATCGACCACCAGGTCGAGACCAACTGCGAGGCGTTCACCGATCGGGGCTGGAAGCCCGGTGACCCCTACTACATCGCCGATCTTTTGGTCCGCTACGGATACCGCTACATCTGGGCGGGCCGCGATCCCGGTACGCCGGCCGGCGAGCTCAACATGCTGGCGCCGGATCATCCCGAGCTGCGCACGCCCTGGCTGTACGCGCACGGCCCCGATGCCGCGGGCGCGCCCCGCCTGCTGCTCTGGCGCAGCGCGTGGATGTACCTCGACGCGCCCCGCTTCTACGCCGCCTACGCTCCGCAAGCGCTCGACCGCCTGGAGCTGGAGCGCGGCCTCCACATCGCGCACACGTACCTCGAGAGCATGCACACCCACGGGCCTTATCAAAGAAAGCATGTGCTCGCGCGCGCACCCGACGGCTCCATCGAGACCACGCCCCAGTTCGAGGAGCTTCTGGGCGAATTCCAGAAGCGCGCGCAGCGCGGCAGCCTGTGGGTGGCCCCGGTCGGCGCGATCGCCGACCACGTGGTTGCCATGAGCCAGGTCGAGCTGAGTTATCTCGACGACGGTGCGGCCGTGGTGCGCAACCGGGGCCCTCATCCGGTGCGCGGGGCCACCTTTACCGCGCACGGTCCGGTCCTGGTCGACGGCGTGCCGCCGGCGGCCGCGCGCGTGGAAGTGGACGGCTACACGTTCTGGCTGGATCTGGCGCCGGATCGGTCCTACCGGGTCGAAACCGACGGCGGCTTCATCAAACCTCCCCCGCCGGCCAGTCCGCTGCCGCTCGCTCGATGATCTCCTCGTAGTGCTGACGTACCACCTGCAGATCGATCCGGCCCAGAAAAGCCGAGTAGCTCATATAGGCGGTCAGGAAGTTGAGGTCCTGCGCCCAGCGGGGCACATAGCGCGGCGCCGCCACCAGGCCGCTCTGTGAGAGATGCGCGATCAGAGGAATGTCGTCTAGATCCAGCTTGCCCACGAAGAGGAGCTGCACGTACTCCGAGTAGCCCCGGGTCAGCGCAACCCGCAAGAAGTTGGTCACCTTGAGCAGACCGTCGAGATAGCACACGTCCTTGGTGAAGGGCGCGCCGCCCTCAACGCGGCCGCCCCGCACCACGCGGCGCGCACAGTCGAACGCTTGCGCCTCGGTGTGGTCATGCTCGAGGAAGAACCGATACAGGTCCAGGAAGTCGGCCCCCTGCTCGCTCATGTGAATGGCCAGGATGCGGTCGGTCAGGCGCCGCAGCCGCTCCACGTTCATGACCTGGCAGATGAACTCGGTGAAGATGGCCAGCCCTTCCTGCATGTTGGTCGTGCGTGGTGCGCCCGAGCCCAGAAACGAGAACATGGGCTGCGAGCGGCCGTTGAGCGTGGTGGCCACGTGCACGTGGCCCTCGTGATATTCGAGCTGCAGAAGATCACGCTCCGAGAAGCGCGCCCCCCGCTTGAGGCGCACCACGTCGGCGCCCGCCACCGCGTTGGCCGCAATCGTGTCGTCGATCTCGACGCGGATGGGATGACCGACAAAGAAGCCCTGCAGCCGGCGCGAGAGCTCGGCCGCCGCGGCCGCATCGTCGTACACCGCCGGCTCGCCGCCCATGAGGTCGGTGCCCGCGTACTCGCCAATGACCTGGTCGAAATGGCGGGCCAGCTCCAGGTTGGTGGTCTTGCCGTCGCGGATGGCGCTCTCGGGGCGGCCGTACAGGTCGCACGAATGGCGATAGAAATCTTCGCTGCCGACCGACGCCAGCATGCGGGCCGCGGTTCGGTAGGAGTCGCAGGTTGCGCGCAGGAAGCGCTCCATCTCGTTGTCGCCGCCCAGCCGTGCCTCCAGCTCGGTAAAGCGCGTCACCGCGGCCGCGGCGTCCCGGCTGGCCCCGTACACCGGGCGCGGCAGCTCGCGCGCACCGCGCGCGAAGAAATCGCGCGCCACCTCGACCGGCCAGCTCAGCGCGCGCAGGATCCGCACCGGCTTCTGGGCGTCCTGGATGGCCTGCGTGGTCGATCGGAGAAACTCGAGATAGCGCGGCGAGATGGCCATCCGGCTAGCGGAAGCAGCCCTTGACGCCGGAGGTCGAGGTACCCTCGATGGCGGAGGGCGCCGAGATGGCGTGGCAGCCGCCTCCCATCGGGCAATCGTTGTCGTTGCGGCACGGGTAGAGGCACTGGTTGAGCGAGGTGTCATCGGCGTCGGTTGCGCAGATGCCGCTGCGGCATTGGCCGCCGGACGTGCAGTTCTGATAAATGAACCCTCCCCCGCCCACGATGATGTAGGGATCACTGCACGAGCCTTGCAGCGAGCTGCCGCCATTGCTCACGAACAGCATACAGATGCGACCGAGGAGGCATTGCGAGCTGGTGGCGCACGCGCCGCCGGGCGGTGGCTGGCAGTAACCGCTTGAGCAGGTCGAGTCGGGGGGGCAGACGCGATCGATGAGGGCACCACCGGTGCCGTCGCAGTGACCGCTGGTCGCCGAGCCCAGGCAGACGCGCGTGTCGGCTGGCTGGCCGGCGCAGATGGGGCCCCCGTCGGGCCCGCTGTCCATGCCTGCGTCGGGTGCGCCGCCGGTGCCACCGGTGCCGCCCGTGCCCCCGCTGCCGCCAG
>DATFWX010000272.1:0-23319 GCA_035258845.1 Polyangia bacterium
CTCCTGACCTGGTTCCTGGTCTTTCTGGGCGTCGTCGGTCTAGGCTCGATCGGGCTCATCATCTACCGGATGCCGCTCTTGCGCTCGCGTTCCGAGCTCGAGAGCTGGGCTTCGCGCGAGTTCGCGTTCGTGGTCAACAACTGGATCCTGCTTCTGGCCGCGTTCGTGGTCCTGTTCTGGACCATGTTCCCGACCATCAGCGAGGCCGTGACCGGGCATCGGGTTGCCATCGGGCCCACCTTTTTCAACCTGTGGATGATCCCGATTGGTCTCACCCTGCTGGCGCTGACTGGAGTGGGGCCACTGATGGCCTGGCGCCGCTCCACCGTCGAGAATCTCAAGAATCAGTTCGCGTATCCGGTGGCCGCGTTCGGCTCGGCCGCGATCCTCCTCTACCTGGCCGGCGTGCGCACGGAATGGGCGGCGCTTCTGTGCTGGTCGCTGTGCGCGTTCGTGACCACCTCGATTGCGCAGGAATTCTGGCGCGGCACCCGGGTGCGCCAGCGCATGACCAAGCTCGACTTTTTCACCTCTCTGGTGGGCCTGGTCGGGCGGTCGAAGCGGCGCTACGGGGGTTACCTGATTCACATCGCGGTCGTCATGCTGTTTCTGGGTTGGGCCGGCAATGCCTACAAGAAGGAGGCCGAGGCGGCGCTCAAGCCGGGACAGTCTCTGCCCATCGCGAGCTTTGCAGTGCGCTACGACCGCATCGCGCTGGCCGAGAATCTGCAAAAGGAGATGGTCGACGCCCAGGTCACGGTGCTCGATCGCGGCCAGCTGGTGCGCCTGCACCGCATGCCGGGCCTGGACCTGTACAAGAAAGGCGGCGACGAGGGGCGCATCACGATGCCGTCCATCACGCGCTTTCTGGTCGGCGATCTGTACCTGACGTTGGCCGGCTACGATGCGCAGGCGAACCTGGTCAACATCAAGGCGGTGTGGAACCCGCTCGTGAGCTGGTACTGGCTCGGCTTCATGATGCTGGCCTTCGGGACCGCCATCTGCCTGGCCCCCGACCGCGCCTACGGCTTCGCGGCGGCCCGGCGCGGCGTGGCGACGGCCGCCACGGTCGGCGTGTTCCTGCTCGCCCTGCTCGGGGTCGCGCGCTCGGTGCACGCGCAGATGCCGATCGGAACGCCGCAGGCGTCTGAAGGCAGCGTGCAGGTCAAGACCATCACGCCGGCCGAGCGCGAGGTGTTCAAGTACCTCGGTTGCAAGTGTCCGACCTGCAACAAGGATCCGCTCTCGGATTGCTCGTGCCCGGTGGCCGACCGGCTGCGCGATCAGGTGCGCGGCATGATGGCACGCGGGATGACCAAGGACCAGATCCTGGCCGCGTACGCGCAGGAGCAGGGGGCCGACTACATCGTGATCCCGCGCAATCCTGCCTTGTGGGCGGTGCCGTATGGCGGCGGGCTGGGCGCGGTCGTGCTGCTGGTCGTGCTGGCGCGGCGCTGGACGCGTCGGTCGCCGCGGGCGCAGGCAACCACTTCCGCGAGTCCGGACGCTCCGGCCGCTCCGGCCACGCCTGCCTCCGCCTACGACGAGCGCCTCGAAGATGAGCTCCGCGACCTCGAGTAAGCCTGCACGAGCCACAGAGGCCGCGCCCGCGCCCGGGTCGCGCCGCATGCGCGTGCCCTGGCTCTTCGCGCTTCCACTCGCGCTCGCGGTCGTGACCGCGACCTACTTGTTCGGCCTGGTCGGCGCGCCCGTGAGCCCAGGCGCGGTGTTCCTGGTGCTGGCGGCGGCTGCCTTTGGCGCGGTCGGGGTCCAGATCGGAAAAGCGATCGTGGCTGCGCTGACCGCCACACCCTCGGAGCAGACCATCCAGGTGGCGACCGATCGCCGCCGCCGAGAGCTGGAGCGTGAAAAGGGCCTCATCTTGAAGGCCATCAAGGAGCTCGAGTTCGATCACCAGATGGGCAAGATTTCGGACGCCGACTACACGGAGGCGCACGCCACCTATCGCGCGCGCGCGGTCCGCGTCATGCAGCAGCTCGACGCGGGGGCTGGCAGCTACCGCGAGATCATCGAGCGCGAGCTGGAGGAGCGCATCACGAGCAAGGGCGAGGCTGCGCGACCGGTTGCGGCCGTGCCTGCACCCGCGCCCGCCCCCGCCCCCGTGCCCGTGCCTGCGTCCGAGGCTGCGCCTGCCCGCGCGCCCGAGCCGGTGCCAGCCGAGTGCGCGTGCGGCGTGCGCAACGATCCCGATGCCGTGTTTTGCAAGAAGTGCGGAACGCGTCTGCGCGCGGAGGCGAGCCCGTGAGGTTTCTCGCGCTCCTGCTGCTGCAGCAGCTCGGATCGGGTCCCACCATCAACATGCAGATGCCCGATCCGAAGCAGATCTCGGGCATCCCGCTGCCCACGCCCGGCCTGCCGCCGGGAACCGTGCGCGTGCGCGTGGTGCGCGCCGAGATCACCGACGTCGTGCCCGGCGCCACCGTCGAGCTGATTGGCGAGGACCGCACCCAGACCGCCAAGACCGATGCCACCGGGCATGCCGAGTTTTCGGGGCTGTCGGCGCGCGTGACCTACCGCCTCGCCACCGTCGTCGACGGCAAGCGCGTGGAGTCGCGCTCCTTCATGGGCCCGCAACAGAGCGGCTACCGGTTCATGCTCGTGGGCGCCGCCGCGGGCGCGGCGACGGCTCCCCAGCCGGCCGCGCCGCAGCAGCCCGCGCAGCCTCAGCTGGGCGCGGGCCCGACCATGAACATGCCGATGCCCGATCCCAAGCGCATCTCGGGGCTCCCGTTGCCGACGGCCGAGCTGCCGGTGGGCTCGGTGCGCGTGCGCGTCGTGCGCGACCAGCTGACCAGCCTGGTCGCGGGCGCCACCGTGGAGCTGCGGGGCGCAGGTGATGAGCGCACCGCCAAGACCGACCAGAGCGGCCACGTCCAGTTCGACCACCTCAAGCCCGGCTTGACCTATCGCGTCTTTGCCACCGTCGACGACAAGCGGGTCGGGTCGCGGCCCTTTCAGGCGCCGGCGCAGGGCGGTCTCCGGTTCATGCTGGTGGGCGCGGCCGCCCAGGCGGCGGCCGAGGACGCGGGCGAGGGCGAAGCCGAGGCCGAGGGTGGCGAGCAGGCGCCGCTCATCAATCCGCTCAAGGGCGCACCCGCGCGTGCGAGCGCCGAGGTGCCCGCCGGCACGGTCGAAGTGCGCCTGACCGGCTCCGACGGCAAGCCGCTCAGCGGTCAGCGGGTGCTCCTGATTTCGATGACCAAGGATCAGAAGCTCTCGCAGCGCGACGCCACCACCGGCCCCGACGGACGGGCTCGATTCGAGAAGCTTTCGGCCTCGGCCGATATGGGCTACCTGGTGCAGAGCAGCTTCCACGGTGCGCCTTACAACTCGGCGCCCTTCAAGGTGCCCGAGAAGCCCGGAATGCTGGTCGAGCTCAAGGTCTGGCCGCCCACGCAGGACGGCTCGCAAGTCACGCTCGGGCGCGAGTCGCACATTGCGATCGAGCTGGGCGACGAGCAGCTCAACGTGATCGAGAACCTGTCGATCGAGAACCGCGGGGAAGCCAGCTACGATCCGGGCGCGGTCGGGCTCTATTTCCCG
Organism: Polyangia bacterium; assembly: GCA_035258845.1. GTDB lineage: Bacteria > Myxococcota_A > Polyangia > JAHFDS01 > DATFWX01 > DATFWX01. The sequence goes on from DATFWX010000272.1 coordinate 3,565, forward strand.
ATGGCCGAGGGTGGCGTGTCACCCCAGAGGCCGGACGACGCTCCGGCTCAATTCGTTGTGGTCGAGAAGCAGGGCGTGGCGTGGAAGGGTGTGGTTCCGCCGGGACGCATGACCCTGCGCTTCGGATTCGTGATCCCGTTCAAGAATGCCGACGTGCCGTTCCGCCAGGTCATGCCGGTGGCCATGGACGGCGCCCGCGTGATCGTCGAGCGCGTGGACGGCCTGGAGGTGGAGGGCCCGATCGCGCAGAAGCGCGATGAGCGCGAGATGTCGGGCCGCAAGTTCCTGCTCATCTGGACCGACGAGCCGCTGGCCCGCGGCAGCGCGATTGAGCTGGGCTTGCACGGGCTGCCGGTGCCCGACCGCCGGGGACCCTTTCTGGCCTTGGCGGCGTCGCTTCTGGTGGTGGGGTGGGGCGTGGTGATGGCCCGGCGGCCGGCCAAAAGCGCGAGCGGCGACAAGAAGCGCAAGCTCACCGAGCGCCGCGAGCGGTTGCTGGGCGAGCTGGTCGCGCTGGAGACCTCCCGCCGGGCGGGCCGCACCGACGTCGAGCGTTGGAAAACGCGGCGCGAGGATCTGGTGGGCACGCTCGAGCGCGTGTACCGCGATCTCGACGCCGAGCAGGCCTGACGCGGAAGTTGACGCGGCCCGTATAATCGATCTCGCGAGTGCACGGATGTTCGACCACGTCACGGTCGAGGGTGTGACCAAGGTCTACGGTCGCCAGCGCGCGCTGGGCGGGGTCAGCCTGCGCCTGGAGGCCGGGCGGCTGTGTGCGCTGCTCGGTCCCAATGGAGCCGGCAAATCGACCCTGCTCGGGATCCTGTCGACCCTTTTGCGCCCGACCGGCGGGGAGGTTCGCTTCGGTTCGGTCCAGCATCGGCAGGCCGGCCGCACCTTGCGGGGCGCGATCGGGCTGGTGGCCCACGAGTCGTTCCTGTACGGCGATTTGACCGGCCGCGAGAACCTGCGCTTCTTCGAGCGGCTCTACGGGGGCGGCGGGCGCGCCCAAACGCTGCTTTCGCGGGTCGGGCTCGACGAGGCGGCCGACCGCCCGGTTCGCACCTACTCGCGGGGCATGCAGCAGCGGCTGGCGCTTGCGCGCGCCCTCTGTGGCCAGCCACGCTTGCTCCTGCTCGACGAGCCCTTCACCGGGCTCGACAGCTCCGGGGTGGCGGCTCTGCGTACGCTCCTGGCCGAGCTGCGCGACGGCGGTGTGATCCTGATGCTGGTCACGCACGACCTGGCGGCGGCCGCCGAGCTGGCCAATCACGTGGTCGTCCTGCGCCGCGGCAAGGTGGCCTTTGACCACGCGCAGAGCGCGCCCTTTGCCCGCCTGGACGAGGTCTACGCCGCTCATGCTTAGGCTCGTCGGGCTGGTCCTGTGGAAGGATCTGGTGGTCGAGTGGCGGACCCGCGAGATCGTCTCGACCATGCTTTTTTTCGCAGTCATCGTGATGCTCATCTTCTCGTTCGCGTTCTTGTCCGAGGGCCGCGCCTCGGGCGACGCGGTGGCCGGCATCTTGTGGACCGCCATCGCCTTTTCGGGCACGCTCGGGCTTTCGCGAGCGGCCGATCGCGAGCGCGACGGAGACGCCCTGCGTGCGCTGCTGCTTTCCCCGGCCCCGCGCGCCGCGCTCTATCTGGGCAAGACGGCCGGCATCGTGATTTTCATGCTCGCGACCGAGCTGGTCGTGGCCGCGCTCAGCACGGTCCTGTTCGGTGCCGCCCTTTCTGCCCATGCCGCCGAGCTTTCGGGCCTGCTTCTCCTGGGCACCATCGGCTACGCGGCCATCGGCGGGCTGTTCTCGCTCATGCTGGGCCGTGCGCGCTCGCGCGACGTGTTGCTCGCGGTCGTGCTTTATCCCATCATCGTGCCCGTGATCATCGCGGGCTCCAAGGGTACCTCGTCGCTGCTCGAGTCGATACCCGATCTAGCCGCCGCGCGCTATTGGATCAAATTTCTGGCGGTGTTCGACATCGTGTTCGTGACGCTCGCGCTGTGGGCGTTCGAGCCGCTCATCGTGGAGCGAGGCTGACCATGAAGAAAATGTTTGTCCTCACGCTCTCGCTGGCCGCTCTGGGCCTGCTTGTGTCCCCGTGGCTCATCCTGCGCGCGCCGCAGGAATCGACCATGGGCCTGGTCCAGAAGATTTTTTACTACCACGTACCGACCGCGATGGTGGACTTCCTCACCATCTATCTGTGCGGCATCGCATCGGTGGCGTTTCTGGTCAAACGCTCGCCGCGCGCGGATGCGCTGGCGGTGGCGTCGGCCGAGCTGGCAGTCGTGTTCGGAGCGTGCACCCTCTGGACCGGCTCGATGTGGGCCCGCAAGGCCTGGGGCGTGTGGTGGACCTGGGACGTGCGGCTGACCACGTTCGCGCTGTGCGAGATGGTCTTCATCGGCTACCTGCTCGTGCGCAGCTACGGCGGTCCGGGCTCGCGGGGCCTGGCGGCCGCGCTGGCGCTGTTCGGCTGCGCCGACGTGCCGCTCATCTACGTCTCGGTCTCGATCTGGCGCACCATGCATCCGCAAACCACCGTTGTGCCGAACCTGGTCAAGCCGATGGCAGTCCCGTTCTGGGTGGCCGTTTTTACCATGCTGATGCTCTATCTCGCCCTGCTCCTGGCCCGCCTGCTTCACGAGCGCAACCGCACGCGCGTGGACGAGCTGTACGTGGCGGCCGCCGAGGCGGGCCTGGAGGAATGATGTCGCTTCTCTATCCACCGCCCGAGCAAGGATTTCAGGCCATCCAGGGCGCGCCGGCGACCACGCAGGAGAGCATTCCGGCGGCCACCCTGATCGCCAGCGCGTACGGCTTCATCTGGCTGGTCGTGCTACTCTACCTGCTCGTGATCTGGCGCCGCGGCCAGTCGACCGAGCGCGAGATCGACGAGCTCAAGCGCAAGCTCGAGGCTGCGCGCGGAGGAGACAGGTAGTGTTCACCGGCATGCCGACAGCCGCACACTTCGTATACATCCCGTGCGTGCTCCTGGTCGGCATCGTGATCGGCTGGATCCTGGGTGGGCGCGCTGCGCGCGATTACTACGAGACCGAGCGCCGCAAGGCCGAGGAGCGCGAGAAACGCAAGGCACAGAAGGGGGAGACTGGGTGACCCTGGCTGTCAGCTGTCCGCTGATAGCTCAGTGATAGCTGATGGCCCAACCATACCAGGAGGCAACGGAATGAGACCTCTGTTCGTCGCAGCCCTTGTCCTGTTCCAGCAGCCGGCCAAAACCCCTGCGCCAGCACCAGCGGCGCCGGCTCCCGGCAAGGGCCTCGAGTCCGAGGCTGGCCACAACAAGATGATGCACTGCCCGAGCGCCGTCGCAGGCGCCAAGACCGCCATCAAGAACACCAAGGACGGCGTGGAGCTGACCGTCACCGGCAAGGGCGAGGCCGCCAAGGAGATCCTGACCCGCGCCAAGCATCTGGCGGAAGTGTCCAAAGCGGCCGCAACCGGCAAGCACACCGGTGAGGGCACCGCGGGCGGCGCGGAAGGCCATTGCCCGGTGGTCATGAAGGACACCATGGTCAGCGCAACCGAGACCAAAGGCGGCGCCAAGATTTCAATCAAGCCCGAGAAGGCGGACGGCGACGTCAAGGCCCTGCAAAAGATGGTCAAGCAGCGCCAGGACGCTCTTCCCGGCCTGCTCAAGGCGGCCAAGTAGACCCGACCTAGGTGCGGCCCGCGTTCCTCTACAAGCCACGGCGACGCAGCGTGCTGGCAAGGATTCCAGCCGGCCGTCGGTATCGCTTCCCCGAGCGCTTCCTGTTCGGCGCCGCCACCTCTTCCCACCAGGTCGAGGGCGGCGACACCGCGAGCGACTGGTGGCGCTACGAGCGGCTGGACGGCCGCGTGCGCAACTTCTTCAACTATCCCGAGTTCGCGCAGCACTGGAAGAGCGACCACTGGAGACGCGCCGAGGACGACGTTCGGCGCATGAAAGAGGAGCTGGGTCTGGGCGCATACCGGCTCTCGATCGAGTGGAGTCGCATCGAGCCGCACGAGGGCCAGCTCGACCGGGCCGCCCTGGGGCGGTACGTGGCCCTGTGCGCCGCCCTGCGTGCGGCCGGCATCCGCCCCTGCGTGACCCTGTTCCACTGGTCGAGCCCGGACTGGATCTGGGATCACGCGGCCGAGCAGGAGACGGGCTGGTACGAGCCCGGCATCGTGGGTCGGTTCGCACGGTTTTGCGAGGCGGTGGTGCCGGCCCTGGCTCCCCACGTCGACTTCTTCTGCACGCTCAACGAGCCCAACATTTTCCTGTACGGCGGGTTTTCCGAGGGGCTTCTAGCACCCGGTCATCGCCGCAGCGACCGCGCCTTGTTGCCGGTGCTGAACAACCTGCTCGAGGCTCACGTGCGCGCCCAAGCGATCATCAAGCGCGTGCGCGCGGACGCCGAGGTCGGCATCGCGCACAGCTTCGGCGTGTTCGAGGCGGCATCGAGCTGGAACCCGGTCGAGGCGCTGCTGGCTGCGCAGGTCGAGCAGCAGTTCACGTGGTCGCTTCTGGACGCGTGCGCCACCGGCACCATGAGCTACCGGACCCGCGACGGTGGGCTCCATCGGGTAACCGTCCCCGGGCTGGCGGGCAGCCTCGACTTTATCGGCGTGAACTACTACGAGCGCGCGTTCGTGCGCGTGCCTGCGCTTTTCGATCTGCGCCGCCTCGAGGTCCTGCACGACCATCATGGCGATAAGGAAATCTGGCCGCGCGAAATCTACACGCGCGGGTTTCTGGAGGTGCTCGAGGCGGCCGGCCGGCGTTACGGCAAGCCGCTGTATGTGACCGAGAACGGGCGCGCGCATCCCGACGATCGCGAGCGCGCGGCCTACCTGCGCGAGCACCTGCGCACGCTCGGCTTCGCGCTCACCGAGCGGGGCCTGGACGTGCGCGGCTACTTCGTGTGGTCGCTGCTCGACAACCAGGAATGGGCGCACGGTTTCCGGCCCCGCCTGGGCCTGTTCGAGGTCGACTACGAGACCGGCGCGCGCCGGTTGCGACCGAGTGGCCGCGCCTACGCCGAGCTGCTGGCCGCGCGGGCCATCGAGACCTGATCCGGGGCCGCGTCTCCCAGGCAGCCCCAGTCGTTTAGCGAGCTTGCGTGCTGGAGCGGGGCTTGCAGACAAGCTTGGGCGCATGCCGGGACGGCCCTTTCTGCGTCCGGTCGCGCTGGCCCTCATGGGCGGGGTGACCGGGTGGGCCTTCTGGCACTCGGGCCATGTCGCGTACCGCCCGACCCGAGCCGCGCCGGCGGCTCCGCGCCCGGCCCCCCGCGCCCCGCTGCCCGACGATGAGGACACGCCCGACCGCGACTCCGGGCCTCGCTTCGGCGAGGCGGGGGTGTACGTCGACGGCACGCCGGTTGCGGTCATGAAGTATGGCGAGCTGCCGCCCGGTCTGCCCGTGCACCAGAAGAAGCTGCCCGACGGCCGCCTGGTCCCGCGGTTCCTTCTGGCCGAGTACTTCGAGGCGCTCGGCATCGACCTGCACGCCATCCGGCAGACGCACTGGTACGGCGGCCGCGCCCGCGTGGCCATCGTCGACGGCGCCGAGTTTCGCCGCAATGCGCGTCGGCTCTACTTTTCGTTCACGCGCGAGGTGGCCGGCAAGCCGCGGCTGCACTGGCCAGGCGCGGGCTTTCGAACCAACGACTCCATCGACACCGTCGTCGCCATCGCCGTCTACGTGAAGCGCAAACCGCCGCGCTGGAATGCTGCCGAGTGGTATCTCGAGGATGAAAGCGGCAAGCAGATCGAGGGCATTCCCTACGCGACCGAAGAGCTGCGCGGGGGCACCCGGATCTACGTCGATGGGCGCCTGGCCGGCACCATCAAGCGCAATCTGCTCTCGAGCGCGACCATGGTGCCGGGCTCGGACAAGGACGGCGCACCGCCCAGGTATTCGCTCGCTGCCTTCCTGGCCCGCTTTGGCGTGGACCCGCGCGCACACCAGACGCTCGACCTGATTGACGGCGACCTGGTGATGGCGCATCTGCGCCCGGCCGACTTCACGGGTCCCCTCGAGTTTGCGCCGGTGATCGACAGCCACGGCCAGGTCAGGCTCGACCTCTGGCAGAACAACCTGCGTTCGCAATTCATGGTGACCGCGCTGTCGCTGCACGGCCGCCGTAGGGCTGTGGCCGTACGGTGACACCTGGAGGGACTCCGGACCCCTCGCCTGGGACCGGGGGCCCCGGTCAAAAAACTCTCCGAAAACCGGAATTCCTTGTGAAATCATTGAGAACTTCGGTTCTCCGTACCGGTACGGAGGTTGCACCCCCCTCGCCTTTGAGGGTTTGGGAGCCGGACTACGCGTCGGGAAATTGAAGGGCAGGAGCCATGAGGCACACACGGTTCAGGATGGATCGCCGGGCACTGGGAGCACTTGCGTTGCTCCTGTCGTCGACAGCAGTGGCGGCGCCTCACGTGATGCAGTTGGCCCCCGGGATCGGCGGGCCCCGCGAGCGTGACGGCGGGCCCGGCAACGAGCAGCCCGCACTTTTGTATCTGAGCAAGGGCGGCAGCTCCTACATCGTGACCATCTACATGTCCTCCAACGTTCCGCAGGAGGACCGGCCCTGGCAGCTCAAGTGCTCCAGCATCAAGCTCAACGCGACCGGCGCCCCCACCATCATGGCCGACCAGGTCCAGCTCACCCATTACAACGGCAATCGGCCGGCCAATCACCCGGCCGTGGCGACCGATGGCAGCTCCGTCGTGTTCCTCTTCGGCTCCAACCACGACAACGAGGCCAGGGTGCAGACCTACGCCGGCCTGACCGACGAGACCTGCCAGCTCCTGAACGACCCCATGCAGAACCGGGTCAGCAACAACCGGGCGAACAATGAGGGCGCGGCCGACATCCAGTTCAACGGCAACGGTCTGTTCACGGGCGGCTATCTGTCGCAGGGCGGCGATGTCGATCGCTCGATCGCGATCGGCCTGCAGCTTTCCGGGACCACCCTGACCGTCACCTACCGGCACACGGTGGTTGCGCCGGCCAACATCGGCCGTCCCGCCATCGTCGTGCTGGCGCAGGATCGCAGTCTGTTCTGCGCGGCCAAGGGCGACGAGCGTCCGCCCGAGGTCGGCGTCGAGTGCGGCCTCATCGACACCACGGCCGGCACCGTCCTCTGGCGCAACGTGGTTGCGCCCTCGCAGCCCAGCAACTGGCCGGGCGTGAACGCGGGCCTTTACATGAATCAGCCCAGCGTGGGCAAGCTCGACGAGACGCACGTCGCCGTTTCGGTGGTGTCGTCGACCGGCGAGGGTCGCAACAAGAACCACAAGGGCAGCTCGATGGCGCACCTGTACCTGTTGACGCCGACCGACGCCGGCCCCGGCGCCATGACCCAGGCCGACCAGCTCGGTGCGTATCAAGTCCACAACGGTCTGTGCACGGGCGCGTACGGCGCCAACGGCGATCGCGCGGTGGCCATTTTCGACACCTCCATCACCGGCTCGGGCGTGCCCGCGCTGACTTTTGCCAAGCTCAACGCAGGCGCGCAGCTCGCCATGGGCATGATGGATCAACGCGTGGTCGGCGCCGAGAACGGCGACTCGGGCTACCTGTCCAACCGCTATGGCCGCAACCCGAATTATCAGGGCCGCGACTTCCTGCGCTGCATTGGCGATGTGCCCAACCCGGGCTATCACGTGACGGGCGGCTTCATGCCCAACGTCAGGACCTTTTTCGTGGCGCCCTACGACGGTCGCAAGATGGGCGATCCCAAGAACGCGCTGTTCATGAGCTTCGTGCCCGGACAGGTGGACGCGCCACTGCCGCCCGATCCGGGGCATCCGGGCGACAACAACAACAGCTCCAACCCGGGCAATCCGAACGATCCCAACAATCCGAACCCGCCCGGAAAGGGGCCGCCCTCGCTGTGGGGCTGCTCGGTCGGCTTGGGCGGCGTGGGCGCAGAGGCCTCCAGCCTGGCCGTGCTGGGCCTGCTCGGCTTCGCGCTCATTCTGAGCTCGCGCCGACAGCGGAGCTGACCATGCGCGGGAGGCGACTTCCCCTCGTGCTCTTGATGGGGGCGGCGGTCGGCTGTACGGGCGGCTTCTATACTCCGGGCAGCGGCGGTGCGAGTGGGTCCGGTGGGAGCGGCGGGGGCGGCGGGATCAATCCCGATTGCCCGCTGCAGGCGCGCAGCTATTTCGACACCAACATCGCGCCCATCTTAGAGCATGGCACCACGCCGGTTTGCGTGAGCTGCCACATGGCCAACAGCAACCCGGCCGCGCCCCAATTTCTGGGCCAGGCCACCTCGCAGATGTACGGCTCGCTGATGGCCAACCCGCGCTACACGGGCGGCATCAACACGATCCTGGTCACCAAAGGGATGCACGAAGGGCCTCCGCTGTCGGCCGCGCAGCAGTCGACCGTGAACATGTGGCTGGCGCTGGAGCAGGCTTGCTTGGGCGGCGGCGGGACCGGCGGCTCGGGCGGCGGGGGGACTGGCGGCTCGGGCGGCATGCCGGATGCCGGACCACCGCCCCGGCCCACCACCTGCTCGCAGGCGCTGGATCTGTTCGGCCGGTGCATGCAGCGCGCCGACTTCGACGCGGCCACCATGACCAACGTGCCCAGGCAGGGCACTCTGCAGGGGCCCTGCTACTCGTGCCACAACATCGGTCAAAACGGCAACTACATGAGCATCGTCGCGGACGACTTCTACACGAATCTGAAGATTCCGACCTATTTGATTCGTTTTGCGACCTGCTCGTCGAACCCGACCGACGGATCGTTCCGGGACGTGGTGCAGGCCCATCGCTGGCGCGACAAGGGCCAGGAAGGCGGGCAGCACCCGCAGTACATCATGACCGACACGCGCTTGCAGTACATCGACCAGTACTTCAACGCGACCTACGCGCACTATCAGACCGGCGTCTGCCCCTAGGAGCTACCGTGGTAGGGTAGGGGCGGATGCGATGGCACGCCCTGATCCTGCTCGCGAGCCTGCTTCCCGGCTGCCGCGGCTGTGCGCGCGCCGGCTTCGGGCGCGGCGAGGTGCCGGCCGACCTGCGGATCGAGGTCGACGTGGATGGCCGCGAGGTGGCGCCCATCGACGCCAACATTCTGGCCGCGCACCCGCCCGATTTCCACGAAGGCGGGCGGCGCGCGTGGCGGCTGGCGGGCCTTTTGGGCGCGCTCTATGCGCGGCCCGGATCGGTGCTCGAGGTCGAGGATGCCGACGGTGTGAAAACCACCTTCCTGCGCCCGGCCGAGAAAATCGAGGGTCGCGAGCCCGTGCTCATGCTCAACCAGCGTGGCGAGGTGCTGGTCGCGCTCATGAACCCGGACGAGCCCTGGCCGGGCTTCCACGGCCGGGGCGGCAATCGGGGCCGGCCCGGCGACCCCAGCCAGCGCGTGCGCGGCGTGCGGCGGCTGCGCCTGTACGTGGCTCAAGGTGCCGAGCCGGCGCCCCCGTCCACGCCCGGCTTCTCGATTGCGGTCATCGTCGATGGCAAGCCGCCGCTGACCTGGACGCGCGCCGATCTTGCGCGCGTGGGCAAGCTCGCGGTCAGCGGCGACTCGGGAGAAGGCTCGCGCGAGGGCTGGTCGCTGCGCGAGGTGGCTCGGGCGCTGGTCGACGCCAAGGCGAGCGTGGTCTCCCTGCGCGGCGAAGGCGGACGCGAGCTGGCCATCGATCCGTCGCAGTGGCGCGATCCGACCCGGCTGCCCGTGCTGCGGCTCAACCGGCGCGGACAGCTCAAGTTCCAATGGACCGGAAAGGATGGGCACGAGGTGCTGGGCGAGGGCCTGCGCGGTGTCAGCGAGATCGTGATCCGGCACTGAAGCTCGCGATAACCATGCTAGAATTCCGTCGGTGACGGTGGATCCCAGACTCCGCGTCTTGTATCTTCTCGCGGTCGCGGTCGGGATCTTTTTCCTGCATCCCCTGTGGCAGGTTGCGGCCGTGCTGGGCCTGCAGATGGTGCTCTGGCTTGCGGTCGGGCTGCCCCCGCGGCGGCTGGTCCGTCAGACTTTCAAGCTGTGGGGCTTCGCGCTGTTTCTGGTCCTGTCCTATGCGCTGGCGCGCTCGGACGAAGGCGCGCCCGAGCAGTGGGTGCGCTGGCACTGGCTCAAGATCAACGTGGCCGGCGCGCTGACCGGCGCCACCATGGTGCTGCGCGTGATGGCGGTGGTGCTGGCGTCGCAAGTTGCGCGCGCGGGCGATGTGCGCGCGATTGCGGCCGGGCTCGCCAAGCTGCGCGTGCCGCGCATGGTGGCGGCGCCGATCGATGCGGTGCTGGCTCTGCTGGGCGGCGCTGGGGGGGGCGGCGGCGGCGGGGGCGGAGGCCACCGTCACGAACAGCCGGAGGGACCGCGGGAAGGCTTCCTTACGGCGGTCAAGCGGCTCGGCCGCGGCGATGTCGCGCCGCTTATCGGGCGGCTCGAAAGCCAGATTGCGCGCGCCGAGAAGCATGTGGCAACACAGTTTGGCAGGCATCCGTGGGTACGCGACGTCGCGCTGATTGCCGGCATTTCGCTCACCATGCTGGGCTTCAAGGCCATCAAGATCCTCCCCAGCATCCCGTTCGCACCCGGCTACAAGCTGGTCATCCTGACACCGTTTTACATTTTGGCGTCGCTGCTGACGCGCACCCGTGTGGGCGCCACGCTGGCGGGCCTGACCATGGGCACGGTCGCCTTCCTCATGGGCGACGGGCGCTACGGCATCTTCGAGATTGCCAAGCATGTGGCGCCCGGCGTGGTGTCGGATCTGGGTGTGCCGCTGCTCGTGCGGGGCGGCCGGCAGCCGGGGCCGCTCAGCTGGTCGCTCCTGGGCACGCTCATGGCGGTGGGCCGCATGGCCACCATCTTCTGCATCGTGCTCACCGTGCAGGCGCCGCGCGTGGCCTACGCGCTGCTGCTGCCGGGCCTGGCCTTCCAGTGCACATTTGGCGCACTGTCTGGCTATGTCAGCTATCAGCTCGTGCGCGCGGCCCGGCCGTTGGGCGCGCCGCGCTCGGCCGACGGCAAGGACGAAGAGGCAGCTTTGAGACGAGCCGAGGGGAAAACATGACCAAGCTGGTGACCGGCGACGGTCGGACTCACATCGCGTCCCCGCTCATGCGCGAGTCGCTGGTGGACCCGCGCGTGATTGCAAAAACTCATTCCGAGCACGAGTTCGAGATCATGCCCGACGTCGTGCTGGTCTCCATCGGCGGCCAGTCGATCTTCGATCGCGGCAAGGCGGCGCTTCTGCCGATGGCCGACGAGCTGTGCGAAGCGCGCGGCCGCCACCGGATGATTGTCGGCGTGGGCGGCGGCACGCGCGTGCGCCACACGATTTCGGTCGCGCTCGACCTCGGGCTGCCCACGGGCGGGGTGGCCCTGCTCGTGGGTGCGATGGAGGAGGCCAACGCGGTGCTGCTCAACGCGCTCATGGCCAAGAAGCGATCGATGGTCATGCAGCGCGAGCATTTCTGGGAGCTGCCGCTGTATCTCGAGAGCGGAATGCTGCCCATCGTCATCAGCATTCCGCCCTATCACTTCTGGGAGCCGCCGCCCGACGGGGGGCCGCTGCCCATGCACGGCTCGGACTTCGGCCTCTTCATCGTGGCCGAGGTTCTGGGCATGAAGCGGGTCATCTTCGTCAAGGACGTCGACGGCATCTATGACCGCGATCCCAAGAAACACCCGGACGCGCGCTTCATCCCTCGGCTCACGCTCGAGGAGCTTTATGCGCGCCGCCCGGCCGACCTGTGCCTCGACTGGCAGCTCGTGGAGGCCTGGCGCACCGCGCGCCACGTCGAGCGCGTGCAGGTCGTGAACGGCCTCGAGCGCGGCATGCTCCTGCGTGCACTGGGCGGCGAGGACGTGGGCACCGTGATCACCAGAGCAGGCGGCCGGCCGTGACTGAGCGCAAGAACATCGCCAGCGCGCTCGAGGACGCCACCCTGACCCAGCCCGCGGTCGACCTCGACTACAGCCCGGTCGCGCTGATGCCCGACGTCAAGGTGCTCAAGATCGGCGGGCAGTCGATCATGGACCGCGGGCGTGCGGCCGTGTTCCCGCTTCTGGACGAGATCGTGGCGGCCAGGGACAAGTACCAGCTGCTCGTGTGCTGCGGCGGCGGCACGCGCGCGCGCCACGTCTACTCGATCTGCTCGGAGCTGGAGATGCCGACCGGCGTTCTGGCGGCGCTGGGCGGCTACGTGCCCCGGCAGAACGCGCGCATGCTGCAGATGCTGCTGGCCAAGCACGGCGGGCTTTTCATCATGCACGACGATTTCGAAAAGCTGCCGCTCTATTTTCGGCTGGGCTGCATCCCCATCATGAGCGGCATGCCACCGTTCGGTTATTGGGAGAAACCAGGCGCCGAGGGCCGCATCCCGCCCAATCGCACCGACGCCGGCGTGTTCCTGTCGGCCGAGGTGCTGGGCGTGCGGCGCGCCATCTTCGTCAAGGACGAGGATGGGCTTTACGATGACGATCCCAAGAAGAACCCGAAGGCGCGTCCGATTCCGCGCATCGGGGCGCGCGCCCTTTTGACGGCCGGGCTGCCCGACCTGATCCTCGAGCGGGTGGTCATCGAGTATCTGACCCGCGCTCGCTTCTGTCACGAGCTGCAGGTCATCAACGGCCTGCGCCCGGGCCTGCTCACGCGCGCGCTCGCGGGCGAGGACGTGGGGACGATCATTCATCAGGATTGACCACCCATGACCGCGCTCGCCGCCCGCTTTCAGACCTGCTCGCGCGCGGCCAGCGTGCTCCTGATCGCCAGCGGCGCCGTGTGCGCGCTCGTGCCCGCGAGCGGCATGGCCCCGAGCGGCGCGCTCGCGCTCGCGCTGGCCGGTCTGGCGCTGGGGCTGGCCAGCCGGCCCGCCCCCGGGCGGCTCGGCCGCAGCGCCGCCACGGTATGCGCGGCCGCGCTCATGGGCGCGGGCGTGGTTGCGCTGATCCCGCACCGCGGACCCTCGGGCGCCTTCTTCGGCCGCATGGAGCCCGACATCGCGGTCAGCTTGATTCTGGCTGGGGGCGCGTTGACCGCGACCGCCGCCGGCGCGCGGCGCCTGCTCCTGTCGGCTCATCTGGCCGCGCTGGCTGCGCTTTTACTGTCGCTCCTGGCCCTGTCCGGCTACGCGGACACGGTCAAGGGCTTCTTCGGCCTGGCCGCGTACCGCAAGATGCCCTGGCCGGCGGTCATCATGTTCAACCTCTTGTGCCTGGGCATCCTGTTCGCACGGCCTAACGAGGGGCTCATGAAGCATGTGACCAGCGACGGTGCCGGCGGCGTGATGGCACGGCGGCTGCTGCCGGCCTCGCTGCTCATCCCGCTGCTTCTGGGCGTGCTCGCGCTGCAGGGCCACCGCGTCCGCGTGTTCAACGCCACCTTCGGCATCTCGCTGCTGGTGGTGTCCAGCATCGTGATGTTCGCGATTCTGACCTGGCTGACCTATCGGGCGCTCGATCGCTCGGACCGCGAGCGGCTGCGGCTGGCCGCCATCCTGCTCGAGGAGGCCGAGCGCCGCCATCTGGCCCGCGAGCTGCACGACGAGATCGGCCAGTCGCTGACCGCGCTCAAGCTGCGGCTCGAGCTCCTGGCGCGCGCGTCGCCCGACCCGGCCCCGGTGGCGCCGGCGCAGGCGCTGTGCGACGACCTTCTTTCACGCGTGCAGAGCCTGTCGCTCGATCTGCGGCCGGCCATGCTCGACGATCTGGGTCTTCTGCCCGCGCTCCTGTGGCTGTTCGAGCGCTACCAGGGCCAGACCGGAGTGGCGGTGCACTTCGAGCACGCGGGCCTGGACAGAAGGTTCGCCCGCGAGGTCGAGACCGCCGCTTTCCGCATCGCCCAGGAGGCGCTCACCAACGTGGCCCGGCATGCCGGCGTCGGCGAGGTGAGCGTGCGCGCGTGGGCCCGCAACGGCACGCTCGGTCTGGCCATCGAGGATCGCGGCTGCGGCTTTGTGCCAGCGGCCGCGTTTGAGAGTGGGGCTTCGAGCGGCCTCAGCGGCATGCGCGAGCGGGCCGCGCTCGTGGGCGGCCAGCTTACGGTAGAATCGGCTCCCGGCGCGGGCGCGCGCCTTTCGGCCGAGATGCCGCTCAGAGAGGACCGCTGATGCTCACGACCATCGTGCTGGCCGACGATCACCAGGTGGTGCTCGAGGGGCTGAAGGCGCTCCTGGCTGCCGAGCCCGACTTCCGCCTGGTCGGCGAAGCGTCGGACGGGCTGCGCGTGGTCCCGCTGTGCGTCGAGCTGCGGCCCCAGGTGCTGGTGCTCGACCTCATGATGCCGGGGCTGAATGGTCTCGAGGTGACGCGCCAGCTCAAGCAGCGCCTGCCCGAAACCCGCGTGGTCGTGCTGTCCATGCACGCGAGCGAGGCCTACGTCAGCGAGGCTCTGCGCGGCGGCGCCTGGGCCTACGTGCTCAAGAAGTCGCAGGCCAAAGAGCTGGTGACCGCGATTCGCGAGGTGGTGGCGGGCCGGCGCTATCTGTCGCCGCCGCTGTCCGAGCAGGGCATCGAGAGCTGGCAGTCGAAGGCCCGGGCCGCCGCGCTCGATCCCTTCGAGACGCTCACGCAACGCGAGCGCGAGGTGCTGCAGCTGGCGGCCGAGGGCCAGACCAACGTCGAGATCGGTGAGCGGCTCCGCATCGGCAAGCGTACCGTGGAGACCCACCGCGCCAGCCTCATGCGCAAGCTGGCCCTGCGCTCGCAGGCCGACCTCATCCGCTACGCGCTGCGCCGCGGCATCATTTCGGTCGAATAAGCACTCGCATCCGTACTTCTACGGATGGACCGCGCAGCTTGGCCGGGCGATCCTTTGCGCAACCCGCCGGGACTGCCTTCAAGGAGACACGAATGCGACATCGGATGTGGGCGTGGGCTCTGCTCGTCCTGCTCTCGCTGCCGCGGGCGGCTGCGGCCGAGGGTCTGACGCCCGACCAGCCGCTGGCGGGCTGGTCCAACGAGATGCCGTTCTTGCGTTCGCCCGACAACAGCTTCGTGCTGTTTCCGAGCGGCCGCCTGCAGATCGACGGCTACTTTTTTCGACGTGAGTCGGCGAGCATGCCGACCGACACGGTTCTCTTGCGGCGCGTGCGGCTGGAGGCCTACGGATGGGTGGGGCCCTGGCTCTACTTCAACCTGGCCGGCGACTTTGCGCTGGGCCCGCCCGCGGCCGCCGATCCGGTCGCGCAGAGCTGGATCGCGACCACCGACAATTTCGTGATGATCGCGCCCCGGGAGAACCTGGTGATGCTGCAGGTGGGTCAGTTCGACGCGCCCTTCACGCTCGAGAACCGGACCTCGGACAAGTACTTCGATTTCCTCGAGCGGTCGATCACGGTGCGCACCTTCGGTGTGCCCAGCAACAAGGAGGTGGGCGCGATGGTGCACGGCTTGCCGCCCAGCAAGCGCTTCTACTACTCGCTGGGTGTGTTCAACGGTGACGGCCAGAACTTCCGCAACGTCGACGACAACGCGGACGTAATGGGGCGGGCCTGGGTGGCCCCCCTGCGGCTTGGGCCCCGGGGCCGGCTCGGCGAGCTCGAGGACGCGGAGGTCGGCGGCTCGTTCTGGCTGGGCCAGCGCGGCGGCAACGGCCTGCGCCAGAACACGCTGACCACGCAGGGCGGCTTCGCGTTCATGGAGTCGCGCTGGAGCGCACCCAACATGGCCAAGACGCCCATGGAGCTGCACCAGCACCATGATCTGCGCGCGTGGGCGCTCGAGCTCAACCTGCCGGTCGCGCACCGCTACGGCCTGCGCATCGAGTATGTGAACAAGACGCAGGACCTGGACGAGGACGACATCTCGATGACGGCGGCCGGCAAGCTGACCACACTGGGCCACGCCAAGCTCGACGGCTGGTCGATGTACGGCCAGATCTGGTACTGGATCCTGGGCGACGACACCATCCTGCCCGAGCCCGGCTTGCAGCTGCCGCCACGACTGAAGAAGTTCGCGGTGGCCGCACCGCGCCATGGCCTGATGGTGGCCCTGCGCATCGATCATCTGGAGGTGGGAGTGGCGAGCGATACCGCGGGCCTGGGCGATCCAGCAATCGGCAGAACCGAGATCACCGCCATCGATCTGGGGCTCAACTACTGGTACTCGAAGCGGTTCCGCGCCAGCGTCAACTATGTCGTCAACGTGCTGGACGGCGACAGCGAAAGCGTCCAGGCGGCCCAGCAGCTCAATGGCCGCAATTCGGACGAGCACGAGGTGCTGGCCCGGTTGGCGATAGCGCTGTGAGCAGACGGAAGGATGGTTTGCGCGATCCGTATGCTCGATTATGAGAATGCTGCTCGTCTTGCTGCTGGGTCTGGGCTGCGCGCCCCGAGTGACACCGCCGGTGGTCGCCGATCCGCTCAAGCCGCCGGCCGGCCAGGCCGTGCTGTTCCGTGCCCACGCGCAGGGCGCGCAGATTTACGAGTGCAACGGCCGTGAGTGGGTGCTCAAGGCGCCCGACGCCGAGCTGCGCGGCGAGCATGGCGAGCCCATCGGCAAGCACTATGCGGGCCCGACCTGGGAGGGCGCAGACGGCAGCAAGGTGGTGGGCGAGCTGCGCCAGCGCGCGCCCGCACCGGCTCCGGATGCGGTGCCGTGGCTCCTGTTGCAAGCCAAATCGACCGCCGGCGCGGGCCGCTTCGGCCGGGTCACCTATATCCAGCGGGTCGACACCACGGGCGGCAAGGCACCCGCTTCCGGCTGCGACGGCGAGCATGCCGGGGCGGCTGCGCGGGTGGGCTACACCGCCACCTACTACTTCTACGGGGGCGAGCGGCAGCAGTGACGCTGCCGGCGACGGTGCTATAGTCGAGTCGGTGACGGGCAGTCAGACGTTTCCGATCGTGCTGTCGCTGCGGGTGGCGCTGACCGCACTTCTGGTGGTGGCCCCGATCGGGATCGCGTTGGCCTGGCTGCAGGCGCGGCGGCGTTACCCGGGGCGCGGGCTGGTGGACGCGGTCGTGCTGTTGCCGCTGGTGCTGCCGCCGTCGGTGGTTGGATTTTTCCTGGTGGTCGTGTTCGGGCGCTTCGGCGTCATCGGCAGGTGGCTGTACGCGGCTTTCGGCTTGCGCCTGGGGTTCACGCCGACTGCGGCCGTGATTGCATCCTGCGTGGTGGCGCTGCCGATCCTGGTCAAGACGGCGCAGCCGGCGCTCGAAGGCGTGCCGCCCGAGCTCGAGAAGGTGGGCCGGTCGCTGGGTCTGGCGCCGCTGGCGCTGTTCTTCCGGGTCACGCTTCCAGCGGCCTGGCGCGGGGTGGCAGCGGCGCTGGTGCTGGCGTTCGCGCGCGCGATTGGCGAGTTTGGCGCGACCCTCATGTTCGCGGGCAACATTCCGGGCCGCACCAACACCATGCCGCTCGAAATCTTTGCGGCCTATCAGGCCGGCGACGATCGGCGTGCGCTCTTGTACGTGAGCGTGCTGAGCGCGATCTCGGGGGTGGTGGTGCTGGTAGCGGCCCGGCTGACGCCGCGGGAAGTGCCGGCATGAAGCAGCGGGCCGCGGGCGACACCGGCGGCGCGGACGCAGGCCGCCCGATCGCGCCGGCGCTGGAGGCGCGGCTTTCGGTTGCCGTCGGGCGCCCGGGCAGCGCGTTTGCGGTCGAGGCCGAGCTGGCGCTCGATCGGGGCGTGCTGGTTCTGTTTGGGCCGTCGGGGGCCGGCAAGTCGCTCACCCTGCAAGCGTTGGCGGGCCTGCTACGGCCGTTGCGCGGCTGTGTGCGCGTGAGTGGCCAGACGCTGTACGACAGCGAGCGCGCCATATGGGTGCCGGTGCATCGGAGGCGGGTCGGCTACGTGCCCCAGCATCATTCGCTGTTTCCGTTTCGGGATGTGGCGGCCAATGTCGCCTTTGGGCTGCCGCGGGCCGAGCGGCGGCGCGACAGTCCGCGCGTGCGCGCGCTGCTGGAGGAGCTGGGGCTGGCGCAGCTTGCGGACGCGCGGCCGGATGCGCTCTCGGGCGGAGAACGGCAGCGGGTGGCGCTGGCGCGCGCGCTGGTCGTGCAGCCGCGCCTTCTGCTGCTCGACGAGCCGTTTGCGTCGATCGATCAGGAAGGACGGGCCCTGCTGCGGCATACGCTGCGCGAGACGCTGGATCGGCATGGCATCCCGGCGGTGTTCGTGACCCACGATCCGGACGAAGCGCTGGCCCTGGGCGACCGCCTGGTCCGGTTCGAGCGCGGCCACACCACGCTCGCGGGGGCGCCCGGGTCGCTCTTGCGGCGCGGCCACCCGGTGGTCGTGGCCGGGCAGGCGGCCGGTCCGGCGCGCGCGCTCGAGGGAGGGCGGGCCGAGATCGCGCTGTCCGCGGCAACGGTGGAGGCCCCAGCCGAGCTTCTGGAGCCGGGCGAGGGCGGACAGGTGCGGCTCGATCTGCGCACGCGGCCACGCGAAAAGTAGGCGCGGGCGTGCCCGGGGGATTTGAGCGGGCGCGCGTGCGCGGGGACTCAAGCGCAAGCGGGCGCGCGTGCCCGAGCGCAAGCGGGCGCGTGCAGGCGCGAGCGGGCCCGCGGCCGGGGCGCAAGCGGGCGCGCGGCGCAAGCGGGCGCGCGGCGCAAGCGGGCGCGCGTGCCCGGGCGCAAGCGGGCGCGCGGCACAAGTGGGCGCGCGTGCGCGGGGACTCAAGCGGCGCGCGGCACGAGCGGGCGCGCGTACCCGGGCGCGAGCGGGCGCGCGTACCCGGGCGCAAGCGGGCGCGCGTGCCCGGAGACTCAGGCAGGCGCGCGCGGCGCCTCGTCGAGCCCGATCAGGCCATGCCGCTTCCAGCCTGCCTTCGCCAACCAGGTCTGGGCCGTCGGCACCGGGGGCGGTGTGGGGGGCTGCGCGACGGCGTCCTTCCAGCCGCCAAACCATAGACCCGAGGAGCACGGATCGGGCGCCTGCACCTGCACGCGGTGTTTCTTGTAGTTCTGCAGCACGTAAACCAGGGCATTGCGGACCGAGCGCGGCGAGCTGAGCGCGCGCGCATGATAGCGCTCGGTGAAGACGCGGCCGCGGCGGCCGAGCACTCGGTTGATACGGCGTGCGATGCGCACCATGAGACCCTGCATGCCGCGCGCGCGCTGCTCGCGGTCGTCGGCTTCGATGACAAGGTGGAAGTGGTTGGATTGGGCGGAGAAGTGAATCACACGAAACCCACGCTTGGTGGCCGCACCGAACACGGAGCGCAGCAACCGGAAGCGCCGTTGCCGGATCGAGGGCAGGTCCGGCTGCAAGCGCAGCGTGACGTGGAGCGGGTGAGCTCGTCTGTGGGGCGGCCGGGTCCGGTGGGGAACGATCTTCCAGCCGCGCCGCGGGCGGCCGGCACGCTCGCGGCGCCCGCCCCAAGAGCAAGGAAAGCGGAGCTCTTGTTGGGCTGGCTTCTCGCGCCTTGTGGGCTGGGCCATCAGGGTTGCCTTTGAGTTTGACCGCTCATCGAAATTCTTGAATCGGGGCAATGATCGTACAGACGATGAGAGAAGTCAAGCTCCCGTCCCGTAGAATGTGCGACCTCTCCGACCGGGCTGCGCCGCGGTCTGAATCGGTGTTGGCTGATCGCGTGGATTCCTCGCTTTTTGCGGCTGAATTCTAGCCCCAGGCGCAACAGCTCTCCGCTCAGTAGAGTCAGTTTCTTTCCGAAGAAAATTTCATAGGGCGTTCGAAAGTGCAGCGTCTTTCGCGGGCGGTGGTTGAGGGGCATCTTGAGGGGCATCCTGGAGAGCGGGTGGAAACCATCGCGGATAGCTTTCGAGGCATGTGCGCTTTGCGAAAGGATTGCCGGAGTAAGCCGTTGGTGTTCTCGA
>DATFWX010000273.1:0-10159 GCA_035258845.1 Polyangia bacterium
AATGGGCATGTGCGTTTGCGACGCAACCTCGTGCGGCAATGGCTGCTGCGATGGAACCGCTTGCAGGGTTGGTGAGGACTCCGCGTGTGGAGCGGGCGGGGGCGCGTGCGCGCCCTGCAGCTCGTCGCAGGTATGCCAGAATGGGAGCTGCGCGGCCTGCGGCGGCCTGGGCGAGCCCTGCTGCCATCCCAACCAGACTTGCAGCGCCGGCGTATGCACGAGCTCGCAGTGCATCGCGAAGGATGTCTGGGCGGCTGGTCGGATCGACAATCTCCCGACGGTTGTCCATTGGGATGGCGCTTGGTCCAGTCAACAGCTGGACACCAGCATGGTGACGAACCTTGGAAGGGTCTGGGGCATCAGTGCGAACGACGTGTGGGTGGCGGGAACGCTGCGAGACGCGAGCGGCCGAGCGCTGGGAGGGAAGGTAATCCACTGGACCGGCGGTTTTGGGAGCGCTCCTGCGATTTCTCCCACGGTCGCTGTGGCGGGAGGGGTCTGGGCGAGCAGCCGCAACGACGTCTGGCGGGTCGGCGGCGACTCGACTGGGTCCGCGACCGATCACTGGGACGGCTCCACGTGGTCGTCGTCGCATGTGGACGGATGGGGCCTCAATGGCATTTGGGGCAGCGCCGGCAACGACGTCTGGGAGGTTGGTTATCGCAATCAGACCGGCTCGATGTTCCACTGGACATCCGGATTTCCGGGCGGGCCGGGTACTCCGTATGGCGTCGCGGGTACCGACTTCCTCTATGCCGTATGGGGTAGCGGAAGCGGCGATGTCTGGGTCGCTGGGACGAGCGGAGCCTTTGGTGCCGCTGCCCATTTCAACGGCACGGCTCTGGCGGCAGCGAGCTTCCCCGGAACCGCGAACTTGAGTGGTGTGTGGGGAACCCGCGCAGACGATGTCTGGATGGTCGGGTCGAATGGCAGTCAGGGCGTGGCCGTACACTTTACGTCCCCGTGGCCGACGGATGCCACGCCCAGCCCAAGCATTGTCCCGATCGACGGCACTTCGCTACTCGAAGGAGTCTGGGCCAGTGCACACAACGATGTGTGGGCGGTCGGCTACAATGCCGCTGGCGCGACGATCGTGCGCTGGAATGGGGTCGCTTGGTCGCAGATGATGACTTTCGGGGGGGCGACGAGCGGCCTCGTTGGAATCTGGGGTGTCTCGGAATGAGCCACCCGCGACCTCGTGTGCCTTTGGGCAGAGCTCGTCGTTTTCAGCTTAGCCGTTCAGCTGGGTGTCGATTGCTTATCTGATTCGTGACGAACGGCCTGCCCGCAATCGAGACCATGCCCGAGGCCCCCCCTAGCCGCTTCCTTCGCGGACCCGTGGCGTCTCGTGATGCTCTTACGGACAGATGTTGTTGCTGCATTGAGTGCCACTGCACACGTGGTTACCTGCGCCGATGTTGCAGCACGTATTGGGGGCTTCGGGCGCGTGGACGCATCCGCTAGTCGAAACGCAGGAGTCGATTGTGCATGGATTGCCGTCGTCGCAGTTGGGGGCCGGCCCGCCCGTGCACACGCCGTTGCGGCACACGTCCATGGTGGTGCAGAAATTGCCGTCGTCGCAGGGGGCTGCGTTGGGGGTGTGCACGCAACCGGTGGTCGCGTTGCAGGTGTCATCCGTGCACACGTTGCCGTCATCGCAGTTGATGAGGGTTCCGACGCAGGCGCCGTTCACGCAGTGATCGTTCGTGGTGCAGACACTGCTGTCATCGCAGGCCGCGGTGTTGTTGGTGTGCACGCAGCCGGTGGCCGGGACGCAGGAGTCGTCCGTGCACGGGTTGTTGTCATTGCAGTTGGTCGCTGGTCCGCCCATGCACGTGCCGTTCATGCACACGTCGTTGCTCGTGCAGGCGTTGCCGTCGTTGCAGGCCGCCGTGTTGTTGGCGTGCACGCAGCCGCTGGCCGGGTTGCACGAGTCGTCCGTGCACGGGTTGTTGTCGTTGCAATTCAGCGCCGGTCCGCCCGTGCACACGCCATTGCGGCACACGTCCATGGTGGTGCAGGGGTTGCCGTCCTCGCAGGCGGCCGTGTTGTTGGTGTGCCTGCAGCCGCCGCCGACCGGGTCGCACGAGTCGTCGGTGCAGGGATTGTTGTCGTTGCAGTTGACCCCGTTGCAGGTCGGGGCATCGAGCTCGGCATCGATGGACGCATCGACGCCGCCTGAGCCCCCGGTGCCGCCCGCGCCGCCGACCCCGCCCGTGCCGCCGCTGCCCCCCGTGCCGCCTCCGGCCCCGCCAGTGCCGCCCCTGCCACCGGTGCCGCCGCTGCCCCCATTTGCATCAGGGCTGGAAGAGACCTCCCCGCACCCAACCGTAAAGCAAGCCAACAGGATCCCCCAGTGTATAAGCCTCATCCCTTTATTTTACTCACCGGATCGAGAGGGATGTCAAGGACCCCGCTGGCGCGGCGCGACAGGCTACCGCAGATCGCGGTAGGAGTAGTGATACGCGACCGGAACCGGCTTGCCGCCCGCCTCCGCATAGGGATGGATGAAGTAGTTCAGCTCGCCCTGCATGCCCGGAAAGCGCAGGTCGCGCCCGACCGTGAACTGAACCCGATTCACGTCATGGCCCCCGAAGAAGAACTCCTTCTTGTCGAGATGTTTCTTGGCCTCTGACGCATCGACCGGGATCCAGCCCAGCCCGTCCAGGTAAAAGCGCGCCCAGCAGTGGTAGCCCGGGATGTCACCTTCCCCGCGCGCCTCCGGCAGCGGCAACCCAATCTCGAACCGCGCCGGGATCCCGGCGGCGCGCGCCATGGCGACGAACAGCGTGTGAAAATCCGTGCAATTGCCGCGCTTCTTGTCACACGCCCAAATGATATCGCCCTGGCCCCAGCCGTTACCGGTCTTGTCGTAGCTCATGGTCGCCACCACGAAGTCGTAGATGGCGCGCACCTTGGCCAATGGCGATTTCTTTCCGGCCGTGGTCTTCCGGGTGTAGGTCTGGACGGTCGGGGTCAGGCTGCCCAGCTTGTCGGGCCGAAGCCAGGCCGCGATGACCGGGCCCGGCGCGACGGCGCCGTCGGCCAGGCCCGCCAGATCGTGCCTTTCCTCCCGCCGCTCCACCACGTAGGTCACCACCACGTCGGTTGCTCCCGTGCGGGTGAGGTGCAGGGCCGCGTTGCCGTAGCGCGCATCGTGCACGACCTCGCCGCCGGCGGCGCCCGCGACGTGCAGGGAGCGGATGGTCTGCTGCCCGTCGTCCTGCGCCAGCGGCAGCCACAGATCCACCGTCGACACGCCCGGGGGCAGCGGGTCGAGCTTGGCCTGGTAGCGCAGCTCGAGCCGACGCGTTTCTGCCGCTGCCTTCGGCACCCCAAGACCGCCCATCCCGATCAGGGCCAGCACGATGGCTCCTCGTCCCATCTCGGCTCTATAGCACAAATTGGAATCGATGATCTCGATAAGATCGATTCAAGCGCTAGATACCGAGGGCCGCCCTGGCCTGGGCCGGCGCGATTTCGCCATAGCGCACGAGCGGGCGCGCGAGGTCGAGCAGCGTGCGATCCCGGCTCGTGATGCCGCGGCACCGCTCCGGCATCAGGTGGGCCCGCGCAAACCAGCTGGCGATCACCGCCTTGCGCGCGCTGCCGCGCTCGCGCAGCTCCCAGGTGGCTTCGTCGAGCAGCAGCGCGGCCGCGGCCAGATCGCCGGCCAGCTGAGCAAACCGGCGTGCCCGCGTCTTGACCAGCTCGGGATCCGACTGCGCGATCCAGCCCAGCGCCTCCACGACCTCGCCGGCCGCCTGACGGAGCGCCGTCCGCGGCTGCTCCAGCACCGAATCGGTGGCGCGGGTGGCGATGCTCTCGACCAGGGCCAGCAGCGCCTCGTGCGCGCGTTCCTTGGACATCGCGCGCAGCACGTCGAGGGCGAGCACGTTTTCCGTGCCTTCCCAGATGGTGTGGCACTGTGCATCGCGGAGCTGGCGCGCCATCGGCCAGTCCTCGATGTACCCGTTGCCGCCGTGGATCTCGAGCGCCGCCGACGCGCATGCGATGGCCTGCCGGGTGCAGCGCAGCTTGGTGAGCGGCACCAGGATGCGCACGAGCGGGCCCTGGCCTTCGCGCGGCCGGCCCCCGGCGTCGAGCAGCGCGTGGGCGCCAAACAGGAGCGCGCACGCGGCCTCGGTCTCGGCCGCCAGGTCGACCAGGGTCTCGCGCACCATGCCGTGGTCTTCGAGCTTGCGGCCAAACGCGGTCCGGTGGCTGGCATAGATGGCAGCCTCCAGAAACACGCGGCGCGTGATGCCCGCGCCCATGGCGGCCACGCCCAGACGGGAGCCGGTGACGAACTCCATCATGCGGTTGATGCCGCGCTCGTCGGGCCCGCTGGCGCGCTCGCGACCCGCCAGCATGTACCCGACCGTGTTGACGAAGTCGATCTCACCGGTGGCCACCGAGCGCGTGCCCAGCTTGCTCTTGATGCGGCGGATGTGGATGCCGTTGGGTGTGCCGTCGTCGAGCGTCTTGGGCACCAGAAACACGGCCAGCCCCCTGATGCCGGCGGGAGCGCCCTCGGGCCGCGCCAGCACGGTCAGGGCCCGCCCGTCCACGTTGGAGCAGAACCACTTGAAGCCGTCCAGGCGCCACACCTGTCCGTCGAAGCGGGCGCGCGTTTCCACCTGCGCGAGGTCAGAGCCGCCGGCGCGCTCGGTCAGGAACATCGATCCGTCGAGGGCGCGGTCGTAATCGAGCCCGCGCAGCCCGGGCGCGAAGCGCTCCCGGGTGGCCTCGTCCGCGTAGCGCTCGACCAGCGAGAGGACGCCGTTGGTCATGCTGACCCCGCACAACATGCCGGTGTCGGCCTGGCTCAAGAGGTAGCTGTAGGCGGCCCCGAGCACCTGGGGCACCGGGCGGCCGCGGCGTCGCACCTCATCCGTGAAGGCGAGCCCCAAGAAACCGGCCTTCCACAGGCGCCGCTTGCTGTCGAGCGTGGCCGGGTGGTGGACCACGCGATTGATCTCTTCGCCCGAGCGGTCCCAACGCACCAGCTCCGGCCCGTGCTTGTCGATGATCTCCGCGTTCTCGGCGACGGGCCCGCCAATCAGGGCGCCCATCGCGTGCAGCTTCTCCTCCACCCACGTGCGGTCGGGCGACTCCACGAAGCGATCCATCTGCAGGCGGAGGTTGGGGTCGACCGCGTACCAGTCGAGGCCCACCGCGCCCGTCATCTGTTCATAAGCAATCATGATGCGGGCAGAGTAGCGCAGCTCGGGCGTCGCCGTCGATGTCAACCAGCTGCGTCGCGGCTCGAGCCGCAATGACCCCGATCTCGCGCATCCATGCCGTTGTCATATATTTATTTGACACTGTCAAGTGTATTGGCTAGGCTGACCGGGTCGTGCCGTCGGCCGCCCTACCAGCGATTGGCGTGCCGCGCGAGCGTGCCGCGCTGCGGCTGGATGACACAGAAGCGCTGCCCGGTCGGCGCCTGCATCACCCACCAGCGCTGCACGAACCCGACCCGCGTGGCGCCCAGAGCCTCGAGTCGCCGCACCTCGGCCTCGAGGTCGTCGGTCTCGATGTCCAGATGCACGCGGCTCGGGTGATCCACCTTCTGGACCAGAAGGATGAGCTCGTCCGTGTCGGTCTCCAGCTCGCGATACGGGCCCGCGTCGGCGTCGGCGGGCAGGACCTTGCGTCCGAACGCGGCGCCCCAGAAACGGGCGGCGGCGTCCACGTCGTCCACGTTGCAATCGATCACCACGCTGCAGAATCGGCTCTTGTGCATATCGACCTCCGGGTCAGCGGCTCTCTGGGTAGCGCATCCGGGGCGGCGTGGCTTTCAAGAACTTGCTCCTCGGTGATGCCAACATGACGCAACCAGAGCTCGCTCCCATCGATGTCACACGCGGCGAGTATCGGATCAGCACCGACCGGGCGCTGCTCGATGTGGACCTCATCCATCGTTTCCTGGCCGACCAGTCGTACTGGGCCCGCGGCATCGAGCGGGCGCGGGTGGTGCGCTCGCTCGAGCATTCGCTCTGCTTCGGGTTATACCGCGCCGACGCGCTCATCGGATTCGCGCGCGTGGTCACCGACTATGCGACCTTTGCCTTTCTGAGCGATGTCTTCGTGCTGCCGGCCGACCGG
Organism: Polyangia bacterium; assembly: GCA_035258845.1. Lineage (GTDB taxonomy): Bacteria > Myxococcota_A > Polyangia > JAHFDS01 > DATFWX01 > DATFWX01. Next base: position 6,112 of record DATFWX010000273.1, read on the forward strand.
GGCCGCGGGCTCGCCCGCTGGCTGCTCGAGGTCGTGCAGGCGCATCCCGGGCTGCAGGGGCTGCGGCGCTGGATGCTCGTGACCAAGGACGCACATGGCCTGTACAGGAAGCTGGGCTGGTCGAACCCGCTCCACCCGGAGCGCCTCATGGAGATCTCTGCAGGCGCGAAACCGACCGATTGACCGGCGCTGATCTGGACTGGTTGATTTTCCAAAACCGGCCCTTTCCAAGGGACCACTCGCGCCGCATGGTGAGCTCCATGAGAGCGGCCCCTCCCAGCCCCCACACTGCCCTGGTCCGACATCCCGAGCGCGGCTCCTACGACCGCGCCACCATCTGCGCGATCCTCGACGAGGCGCTGGTGTGCCACGTCGGCTTCGTTTTCGACCAGAAGCCTTTCGTCCTGCCCACCGCCTATGCCCGCATCGGAGATCGGCTGTACCTGCATGGCGCAGCCGCCAGCCGCATGCTGGGCGCGCTCGCGACCGGAAGCCCGATCTGCGTCACGGTCACGCTGCTCGACGGCCTGGTGCTCGCGCGCTCGGTCTTCCGGCACTCGATGAACTATCGGTCGGTCGTGATCCTGGGCTGCGCGCGCGCGGTCACCGATCCGGTCGAGAAGCAGAAAGCCCTGGAGGCCATCGTCGAGCACGTGGTGCCGGGACGAGTCGCCGACGCGCGCCCGCCCAGCGTCCAGGAAGCGAAGGCGACCCTGGTGGTATCGCTGCCCATCGACGAGGCTTCGGCCAAGATCCGCACGGGGCCGCCCATCGATTCCGAGGAGGATTACGCGCTTGCGTGCTGGGCGGGCGTGATCCCGCTGCGGCTGGTCGCCGATTCCCCGGTCACGGATCCGCGCTTGCGGCCGGGCACCTCGCTGCCGCCCGCGGTCGCGAGCTATCGACGGGGCGGCTCGCTCAAGCGAGCTCCTTGACGTACTCCAGAAGCGGCATGCCGAAGTAGTCGCGGACCGTGCCTGAGGCCCGGAACCCCTGCCCCCGGTAAAACCGCACGGCCCGTGCGAGCGGCTCGGTGGTGTCGAGGCTGATGCGCGTGCACGACCGTTCGCGCAGCTCGGTCTGCGCGGCCTCCAGCAGCGCCCGGGCCAGGCCGCGGCCCTGCCAGCGCGGGCGCACGGCCATGCCTCGGAGGTGGCCCTCGCGCTCGCCGACGACCACACATGCGATGGTGCCCAGGATGGCGCCCGCCCGGCTTACGGCCACGAACACCGACATGGTGGCCAGCCGCTCGCGCAGGGTCTCGGGCGTGAGCACGGTGTCCCGGAAGGCTGCCGCCGTGTAGCGGTCGCGATACGGTGCAAAGGCAGCCCGCAGGCAGTCCAGGACGCCCCCTGTATCGCCCTGCGCGGCCCGGCGGATGGTAAATCGAGCCCGCTCACGGCGCGGCGCCGGCATACTCAGATCGATGCCACTTCCATGGCACCTCGGAAAGTGCCAGATTGGAGATCTCGAAGGGTCCAGCGCGTCCGCGTCAAGGCCGGGCGGCGCGCAGGAGCCGAGCCGCCTCCTGCAGCTCGCGCTCGGAGTGCCGCGAGAAACCGAGGCGCAGGTAGGGGCGAGCGCGGCCATCGAACGCGAACTGGCGAGCAGTCTGGATCACGACCCCGCGCGCCCGGGCTCGCTGTGCCCAGCGCTCGACGTCGACCCCGGCTGCTGCTCGCGCCCACAAGGCCAGGCCGCCCGGCGCCGTACGAACCCGCAGCACCGAGCCCAGGTCGCTCGCGAGCGCGCGCAGCAGCGCATCCCGTCGCGCCAGATAGATGCGGCGCATCCGGCGCGCATGACGCTGCAGCTCGCCGTCCTCGATGAGCTCGGCCACCGCGCGCTCGAGCACCTGATCGCCATGCCGGTCCACCGCCTCGCGCGTACGGGCCAACAGGTCCACGACCGGGCGCGGCGCCACCACGAAGCCCAACCGCAGCCCCGGGGCCAGCACCTTCGACAGCGTCGAGACATAGATGACCACGCCGGCCTCGTCGAGGCTGGCGAGCGGGAGCACGGGCCGGCCCTCGTAGTGGAAGTCGTGATCCACGTCGTCCTCCAGGATCGCGAAGCGGTGGCGGCGCGCCAGCTCGAGCAGCTCGAGCCGCCGGCGCGCCGACAGCACCACGGTGGTCGGGAACTGATGGTGCGGCGTGAGGTAGACCGCTCGAATCGGCTGCTTTTGGACCAGCGCAGCCAGCCGGTCGACCCGCAGGCCGGCCTCGTCGACCGGCACCGGCACAAGGTGCGCGCCCGCCGCCGCCAGCGCATCCCAGATGCGCGGGTAGCCCAGCGCCTCCACCGCGATGCGCTCGCCGGTAGGCGCGAGCACCCGCGCGGCCAGATGCAGACCCATCTGGCTGCCCCGCGTGATGAGCACGGTGTCGGGCGTCGCCGCCACCCCGCGCAGCGCGGACACCATCTCGGCCACGCGCTCGCGCAGGCGAAGATCGCCGCGCGCGTCGGTCGCGTACGAGAGCAGCTCGGCGTGGCCGAGGGCGCGTCGATATGCGCGCGCGAGCACGCCGACCGGAACCAGGCGCACGTCGGGCAGCGCCCCCGAGAGCTGGAAGCGGGCCCGCGGCTGCGACCGCGGCTCCGCGTCGGCAGCGCGGGCGCGGGGCGGTACCGCATAGCCGACCCGATCGGGCGCACTCTCGATCGGGCGGCGGCTCAGTGCTGGGGCGGTCACCGCGTCGGGCGAGCTCACGGCCACGAACATGCCGCGCGCGCGGTCCGGGGTCACCCAGCCCTGCGCGATCAGCTCGGCATACGCGGTCACGGTCGTGTTGCGGCTGACGCCCAGGCTGCGCGCGAGCGTCCGGCTGCCCGGCAGGCGCTGGCCCGGCCGCAGCCGCGTGCGTCGAATGTCGTCGGCAATGGCGCGCGAGATCTGCAAAAACAGCGGTGTCCGCGCCCCGCTCTCGAGCGCGATGGTGAGCTCCCAGTGGCTTTGCATGTGGACCCTTCGTTCTCTCTAGTCTGGACTCATCCAGGAGGCCAGTCATTTTGCCAGATGCAGGGAAGAATCGGCACGGCTGGCCCGTCTGATGCCTGACGGTGCACCGATGCGGGGCCTCCGAAGCCCGATGGCGGCGGCGGGGCTTGCGGTCGCAGGCCTGGTTGCATCTGCGCTTGCGCTTGCGTCGGCGTCCTCGCCCGCGCACGCCCAGCTCACGGGCGGCCGGCCGGTTTCGCTGCCGGCTCCCTCGGCATCACTCAACAATCCGGCCAAAATCGTGGCGCCGCCCGCCGGCTTCTCGCCGCGGGTGCCGCCCGGCTTCGTGGTGTCCGTATTCGCCAGCGGCTTCGCGGAGCCGCGCTGGCTGGCGGTGGCGCCCTCGGGTGACCTGTTCGTGGCCGATTCGGCGGCCGGTCGCATCGTTGTGCTGCACGATCCCGAGCGAGCCGGAACCGCGCAATCACGCGAAATATTCGCCGATGGCCTGGCCCAGCCGTTCGGCATCGCGTTCCGCGGCGGGTTCGTATACGTGGCCGAGCAAGACGGGCTCGATCGCTTCCGATTCGACGCGAAAACCTCGCGGCGGCTGAGCGCCAAGGAGCGGCTGCGCGCGCTGCCGCCGGCGGTGGCGGTGAGTGGGCCCAACCTGTACCCGCACTGGACACGCGCGCTCGCGTTCAGCCGCGACGGCTCGCGCCTGTTCGTGTCGGTGGGGACCAAGAGCAACCTCGCGCTCGACGACGATCCGCAGCGTGCGCTGATCGAGGAGTGCGATCCGGATGCGCGGGCCTGCCCGGTGTTCGCGCGCGGCCTGCGCAATGCGGTCGGGATCGCGGTCCATCCGCAGACCGGCCGGCTGTGGGCGGCGGTCAACGAGCGCGGCGGGCTGGGCGACGATGTGCCGCCCGACTACCTGACCGAGGTTCGGCGCGGCGGGTTTTACGGATTTCCGTTTGCGTATGTGGGCGCGCACGAAGACGCGCGGGTGCGGCCGCGCCGGCCCGATCTGGTCGCGAAAGCCCTGGTCCCCGATCTGCTCCTGACCGCGCATGCGTCGCCGCTGCAGCTGGTCTTTTACGAGGG
>DATFWX010000274.1:0-20776 GCA_035258845.1 Polyangia bacterium
GAGCTCCGCGTGATCGTCGAGCCGGCAGCCGCCACCGCGCTCGCGGGCGTGCTGGCAGACCGGCGCTTCCAGGGCCGCCGTATCGGCATCATCCTGTCCGGCTCCAACGCGGCGCCCGAGCGCATCCGGGAGGTTCTGGCCGCGCCGGTTTGATCTCGGCGCGCTGGCGGTGCTGGCCAGCCTGCTGCCAGCCCGGCGCGCCACCCGGGTCGACCCGATGCTGGCCCTGCGGGCGGATTGAGCCTGCTTTCGGGTTGACTCCGGAGCCCCCTCATGGTAACGATCTTCGACCCCAAATAATCGAAACCACTAAGGAAATTGAATGAGCACGACAGATCTGACACCGCAGAAGATCCCCGTCGCGATCGAAGACGAGATGAAGACGTCCTTCATGGACTACGCGATGAGCGTCATCATTGCGCGCGCCCTGCCGGACGTCCGCGATGGGCTCAAGCCGGTGCACCGCCGCATCCTCTACACGCAGCACCAGCTCAACAACGTCTGGAACCGGCCCTACATCAAGTGCGCGCGCGTGGTGGGCGACGTGCTCGGCAAGCTGCATCCGCACGGAGACACCGCCTGCTACGACGCGCTGGTCCGCCTGGCCCAGGACTTTGCCATGCGCTACCCGCTGGTCGACGGCCAGGGCAACTTCGGCTCGGTCGACGGCGACCCGGCGGCGGCCATGCGTTACACCGAGTGCCGGATGACGCGCCTGGCGTCGGAGCTTCTGGCCGATATCGAGAAGGAGACGGTCGACTTCCAGCCCAACTACGACGACAAAGAAGTCGAGCCGGTGGTCCTGCCCACGCGCTTTCCCAACCTGCTCGTCAACGGCGCGGCCGGCATCGCGGTCGGCATGGCCACCAACATCCCGCCACACAATTTGGCCGAGATCATCGACGCCACCCTGGCCACGATCGACAACCCGGCCATCACGGTCGACGAGCTGCTGGAGAAAGTGCCGGGCCCCGACTTCCCGACCGCGGGCTTCGTGCACGGCCGCGCCGGCATCCGCGCCGCCTATGCGACCGGGCGCGGCCAGATCCTGATGCGCGCCCGCGTGACCACCGAAGAGAACCCCAAGACCGGCCGCGCCGCGCTGGTTGCGACCGAGATCCCATATCAGGTCAACAAGGCCCGCCTGATCGAGAAGATGGCGGAGCTGGTCAAAGACAAGCGCATCGAGGGCATCTCGGATCTGCGCGACGAGAGCGACCGCGACGGCATGCGCATCGTGATCGAGCTGCGCAAGGATGCGGTGCCGGCGGTGGTCCTGAACAACCTCTGGAAGCTGACCCCGCTCCAGGAGTCGTTTTCCATCATCATGCTTGCGATCGTCGACGGGCGGCCGCGCATCCTGCCGCTGCGCGAGCTGCTCGCCAAGTTCGTGGATCATCGGCGAGACGTGGTCACGCGGCGCACCCTGTTCGAGCTGCGCGAAGCGCGCGAGCGCGAGCACATCCTGGAGGGCCTCAAGATTGCGCTCGACCACCTCGACGCGATCATCGATCTCATCCGCGCGTCCAAGGATCGCGAGCAGGCCCGGGCCGAGCTCTGCGCCGGCTTCGGCCTGACCGAGAAGCAGGCCAGCGCCATCCTGGACATGCGGCTGGCTCAGCTCACCGGCCTCGAGCGCGATAAGATCCTGGCCGAGCTGGCCCAGGTCAAAAAGCTCATCGCCGAGCTGGAGTCGATCCTGGCCTCGAGCGAGAAGCTGATGGCCGTCATCCGCAAAGAGCTGGAGGACATCAAGCAGCAATTTGCCGACGCGCGCCGGACCGAGATCCTGTCCGAGGAGATCGGCGACATCTCGGTCGAGGAGATGATCCAGGAAGAGGACATGGTGGTCACGGTCACGCACCAGGGCTACATCAAGCGCAACCCGGTGTCGGCCTACCGCGCCCAGCGGCGGGGCGGGCGCGGGGTGCAGGGTGCCCAGACGGCCGACGAGTCGGACTTCGTGTCGCAGCTCTTCGTGGCCTCGACGCACCATCACATCCTGATGCTGACCGACACCGGTCGCGCCTACGCCAAGAAGGTCTACGAGATCCCGCAGGCCGGGCGGGCCGCCCGCGGCAAGGCCATCGTCAACTTCCTGGAGCTGCAGCCGGGCGAGAAGGTGGTCGAGTTTCTGCCGGTGCGCTCGTTCCAGGAAGGCTCGTTCGTGGTCATGGCCACACGCAAGGGTGTGATCAAGAAAACCGCGCTCGATCAGTTCGCCAACATCCGCTCCAACGGTATCATCGCGATCCTGATCGACCCCGACGACCAGCTGGTCGACGCCCGCATCACCGAGGGCAAGCATCACATCCTTCTGGGCACCCGCAATGGCTTCGCGATCCGATTTCCGGAGGCCGACGTGCGCGCGATGGGGCGCGCGGCGCGGGGCGTGCGCGGGGTCAAGCTGCGCGACGGCGACCAGGTGGTGGGCATGGCGGTGCTGGAGCCGGAGGGGGCCGAGACCCTGCTCACCGTGTGCGAGCGCGGCTTCGGCAAGCGCACGCCGACCAGCGACTACCCGGTCAAGCACCGCGGCGGCAAGGGCGTGATCACGATCAAGACCACCGAGCGCAACGGCAAGGTGGTGGGCGTGCGCGTGGCGACCGACCAGGACGACCTCATGGTCATCACCTCGAGCGGCCAGATCATCCGCATGCCGGTCGACGGCATCCCGACCATCGGTCGCAACACGCAGGGCGTGCGGCTGATCCGACTCGAGGAGGGCGAGATCGTGGCCACGCTGGAGCGGCTGGCCGAGCGCGAAGAGGAGGGTGAGCGCAAGGAGATCGATCCCGCGGTCGCGGCCGCGCGCGCCGAGCGGGAGGCGCAGCCGCTGGCCCAGGAAGAAGGCGTGGCCGAGGAGGAAGCCGACGAAGGCGAGGACGGCGATGGCGAAGAGCCCGGGCACGAGTAAATCGAGCGAGCTTTTCGCGCGCGCGCGGCGCAGCATCCCGGGCGGCGTCAACTCGCCGGTGCGCGCCTTCCGCGCGGTGGGCGGCGACCCCATCTTCTTTGCGCGCGCCCAGGGCGCCCGGCTCTGGGACGTCGACGGCAACGAGTACATCGATTACGTGGGCTCGTGGGGGCCCTGCATCCTGGGTCACGCGCCGGCCGAGATCCTGGCCGCGATCGGGGAGGCGGCAGCCCATGGCACAACGTTCGGCGCCCCCACCGAGCTCGAGGTCCGGTTCGCCGAAGCGTTGCGCGCGGCCGTGCCCTCGCTCGAGAAAGTGCGCTGCGTGTCGTCGGGCACCGAGGCCACCATGAGCGCGCTCCGGTTGGCGCGCGGCGCCACTGGCCGCGACAAGATCGCAAAGATCGACGGCGGCTATCACGGTCACGCCGATTGCCTTTTGGTCGCGGCCGGCTCGGGCGCGGCCACGCTCGGCATCCCGGGCTCGAAAGGCGTCCCGGCCGGCGCGGCCCGCGACACGCTGCTTCTGCCCTGGAATGACCTCGACGGGGCGCGCGCGCTGTTTGCGCAGCACCAGGGCCAGATCGCCGCGCTGATCGTGGAGCCGGTGCCTGGCAACATGGGCGTGGTGCCGCCCGCGCCGGGCTACCTCGAAGGCCTGCGTGCGCTGTGCGATCAGGCGGGGACGCTGCTCATCTTCGACGAGGTGATCACCGGTTTCCGTGTAGCCTGGGGGGGCGCGCAGGCGCGCTATGGCGTGCGGCCCGACCTGACCTGCCTGGGCAAAGTGATCGGCGGCGGGCTGCCGGCGGCCGCCTACGGTGGCCGCGCCGACCTCATGGACCAGGTGGCGCCCGATGGCCCGGTCTACCAGGCCGGAACACTCTCGGGCAACCCGCTGGCGATGGCCGCGGGCCTCAAGACGCTCGAGCTGCTCCGCCGTCCCGGCACCTACGAGCGGTTGGAGGAGCTGGGCGCCCGGCTCGAGAGCGGCCTTTCCGCGCTGGCCGCGGGCGGCGTCAGCGTGCATCGGGTCGGATCGATGCTGACCGCCTTCTTCACGGACGGCCCGGTGACCGACTACCAATCGGCCAAGAAATCCGACACCCAGCGCTATGGCCGCTTCTTCCGCGCCCTGCTCGGGCGCGGCGTGTACATGGCGCCCTCCCAGTTCGAGGCCGCTTTCATTTCGCTCGCCCACACCGAGGACGACATCGACCGCACGATCGCGGCCGCGCGCGCCGCGCTTTCAAGTTGACGGCAATAATGCAGTGTGTTAAACGGCCAGCGACTTGAGGAGGTACCGTAGCGACCAAGAAAAAATCGGCCTTTATGTCGGCTGCCGGGGCCTCCGCCATCGGCATCGAGATGGTGGTCGCGCTCGGGCTGGGATACTGGATCGGATCGAGGATCGACAGGCACTTTCACACGAATCCATGGTTCACCATCTTCTTTTTCCTGGCCGGAGTGGGCGCGTGCGTCAAGGCGATGGTGCGCGTGGTGCGCGACTACAAGCGGGAGAACCCGGACCAGGATGAGCGGGGCAACGGTGGAGGGTAAGCTGCTGGCCTCGGTCGAGCGCTGGAACCTCGCGCTGGGCGCAGCGCTGGTGGCGGTGGCAGCGCTGATCCGGCCCACTCGAACGGTGGTGGTCGGAGTGGCCGTGGGTGCCGCCCTGGCCTGCCTGAACTTCCGCGTCTTGCGCTGGCTGGTCGAGCGGATCGCGGTCGCGGGCGCCAAGGGCGCCTTCCTGGCTCTGCTGTTCGTCAAAATGGCGCTGCTGCTGGGCGCGGTGTGGCTGATCCTGCGACTGCTCCCGGACGCCGTGGTGCCATTTCTCGCCGGCTTCTCGGTGTTCTTGATTTCGACTTTCATCGCCGCCATCCGAGCGTCGCTCGCGCAGGCGCGCACCCAGGGCGGCGCGGGACACCCCACGGGCTGACATGGGCGAGCACGAAACCTGGTTCGATCTCATTCCGGGCTACCACGCGCTCGAGCAACTCTTGGCGCCCCATCTTTCGCGTTCGTGGCGCTGGCAGGTGTTTCAGGACACGCATTTCTCTCTCGCCCACGTCGCCGGCACCGTGGTGGTTATGGGGTTTGTGCTCTGGGGCGGCCTCCGCTTCCGCGCGGCCCTGGCCACCCCCGAGGGGCGCGTGCTGCCGCCGGCCGGCTTCGGCCTGCGCAACTTCTTCGAGGTGTTCGTCGAGTCCTTCTACGGCCTGATGCAGCAGGTCATGGGCCCCGAGCTGGCACGCAAGTACCTGCCGCTCATCGGCTCGCTCGCCTTCTTCATCTTCTTCTCGAACGCGCTGGGGCTGATCCCGGGCTTCCTGCCGCCGACCTCGACCTTGAAGACCAACCTGGCGATTGCGCTGTTCGTGTTCGTCTTCTATCACGCCGTCGGCATCCGCGAGCACGGCCTGGCCTATTTCAAGCACTTCTTGGGGCCCATCTGGTGGCTGGCGCCGCTCATGCTCCCCATCGAGCTCATCAGCCACGTCGCGCGGCCGGTCTCGCTGTCGTTCCGCCTGATGGGCAACATCGTCGCCGACCACAAGGTGGTCTTCCTGTTTTTCACCCTGGTCCCAATCCTGGTGCCGGTGCCGTTTCTGCTGCTCGGCGTTCTGGTCACGGTCATTCAAACGCTCATCTTCTGCATCCTGACGATGGTCTATATCTCGATGGCAGCCGCGCACGAGGAGCACTAGGCGTGCGCAGCGTAGATCCGCACTCGCAAGGAGGCTCTTCGATGGCTCGAATTGGCAAGTGGATGGTCGGCCTCTGCACCAGCATGATTGCGCTCGCGCTCTCGACGCCCGCGTTCGCGCAGACGGCCGAGGCGTCGAGCAAGGGCACCCGCGACGGAATGATCGCGCTGGCCGCCGGTTTGGGCCTGGGCCTGGCTGCGCTCGGCGGCGGGCTCGGTCAGTCGCGTGCCGCCGCGGCCGCGCTCGACTCCATCGGCCGCAATCCGGGCGCGTCCGGCAAGATCTTCACCCCCATGCTGCTCGGCCTGGCCTTCATCGAGTCCCTGGTCATCTTCACGTGGGTGATGGCGTTCGTGCTGTCCGGCAAGATCGGAGGTTAGCAGCGGCGGGCGGCCACCTAATGCGTTCCTAGAATCTTCGTCAGCTCGACATGGTCATTCCGGCAGCGGATGACCAGCGTTCCCTCTTTGAACCGATAGCCATAGGTCACGAGCTTGTCGTGACCGATCTGCGTCTCGTTGCGTTGATCGGGCTTGCCGATGACGTTATCGGGGGCGTCGGCGCCCGCGCACTTGCTGCCCTTGCGCTCGTAGTGGTCATGCGCGGCTTGAAAGGCCAGGTTGAACGACTTGCCGGTGTGCACGACCTCGGGGTCATGCTCGGGCGTGCCCGAGCTGGTGCCGACCCCTTCGCCCTCGACCGGACCGGTCTGGGTTGGGGGCGCGACGTGCTGGGGCGTGGACGACTTGCTGCCCGAGCTGGCGCAGGCGGCGGCGAAGATTGTAGAGAGGGCGAGCGCGAGACGCATGGCTTGGTCAGGTTATCATGGGGCCGGCGTCACGGGAAGGTCGGCCATCTTATCCCAATTGTTCCGCGAGGATGCGATCTTGGGCTGGCGCCAGGCCAGGTCCGGACTGACAATTGAGATGTGGCACTTGCACTTTCATTGTCGCTGACGCTGTTCGGCCTGGTGGTGTCCTCGCGCATCCACCACCAGTGGGGCCCACTCCTGCTCGGCGCGATGAGCGCCATCACCGTGCTGCTGGCGCTGTGGCGGCTCGACGTGATCGGCGCCAGCATCGCCACCTGCACGTTGGTCGCAGCGTCAACCTGGAACTTCCTGCTCAACCGCCGCACCGTGACCTCCCTGCGGCGTCGGTAGGAACGGCTCTCCAAAACGCCCCCCGCATGGGTTCGGTTGACAATTGTTAACCACCGGCGTAGCGTCCGCGCATGGCCACCTGGAAAGATCTCGAAAAGACTCTGGTCGATTCGCTCGATCTGAAGTCGCCGCCGGTCGCGGTGGCCTTTCTGGCCGCGCCGCCGGCCGGAGTGCGCAGGTTCATGGGGCAGGTCCCGTCGGGCTGCGGCTTTTGGTCGCTGGCCGCCCGCGCGCCCGCCGGCAAGAGCGCGTTCTACACGGTGCCGTCGGACCATTACAACTGCCCGATCGGCAGCTACACCCATCACATCGAGCTCCCGCCCGAACGGGCGCAGGAGCTCGAGGGCGTGCTCGGCCTGATGGTCGAGATCGGCTACCTCAAAATGGAGGAGGTGCCGCAGATCCCGCGCTGGCCGGCGCAGCCGGCGGCGGTCGTGTACGCGCGCCTGGCCGACACGCCGGTCCCACCCGACGCGGTGCTGGTGGCGGCGCCCGCGCGCGCGACCATGCTGCTCGGCGAGGCCTCGCGCGCGGCCGGCAAGTCGAGCGCTCTGCCCGCGCTGCCGCGCCCCACCTGCATGGCCATCCCGGCCGCGGCCGCGCACGGCACCACCATGTCGCTGGCCTGCATCGGCAACCGCATCTACACTGGGCTCGATGACGGGGACCTGTACTCGTTCGTGCGGGGCGCGGATCTGGAGGCGGTGGTGAGCGCGCTGCCCACGATCGTGAGCGCGAACGCGAAGCTGACCGCGTACCATAACCAGCGCAAGCCGCAGCTCACGAGGCCGGACCTGACCGCGTGAGCACGCGCAGGATCGCTCCAGGCCTGGGATCGGTGGGCGCGGTCGCGCTGGCGATCCTGGCCAAGTCGTGATGATGGGGGGGCCTGCTCCTGACGGGCCTCGGCCTGTCGGGAAGCGGCCTCGCCGCCGGTCTGGCGGCCTGGAAGCCCGTCGTCATCTCGCTATCCGCGCTCAGCCTGGCGCTGGCGCACTACTTCGTGTGGCGGCGCGGCTGGGGCGGCCGCGCGACCCGCATCGCCTTGTGGGTGTCGACGGTGGTGGCTCCGCTGCTGTGGTTTCTGCCGCTCCATTTCGACTGACCTCCTTGTAGTTTCGATCCAACAACCCGTTGTCTCGCGTCAATAGGCGAGGGCCCGCAAGCTCTCGATAACAGGTCGCTCGAGGCATGGAATGCGGCTTGCTGTGAAGCCGGCAGGGACCGTTCTTTCTCGAGGAGGCCGCTGCCATGCATCGATTTCGTCTGCTTCTGATTGCATCCATGTTCGGCTGTAGCGTCGATCCAAGCACCCATCTATCGCAGTCCACGGTCAGTCTGTGCGAAGGCGTGCGCTGCCCCGCCATCGCCACCTGCCCCGACGGCAGCCGGCCGCGCCTCGAGGCCGGCCAATGCTGCGAGACCTGCCCGGGCGGAGATCCAAGCGGCGGCGGCCGCTGCGATCCTGCGTTCGGCCTGTGCCAGACCGATCGCGATTGCCCGCAGGTCGCCGGTGCACCGGTCGGGATCAGCTGCCAGAACGGGTGCTGCGTGCCGCGGCCGATCGAGCCCAACCCGTGCGGTCGCTCGACGCTGCCATGCCCGGCCGGCCAGGTGCCGATCGTGCGCGATGGACGCTGCGAATGCGTGGAGCCGCCGCTGCCAGGCCGCTGCTGCGACGGCACGTTCGGCCAGTGCCGGAGCGCCGACGAGTGTCCCGCTTTTGGAAGCAACATCCCGGTGGGCTGCATCGATGGCTGCTGCGTGCCGCTGCCGCCACCGTGCCCGGCCGGCGATCCCAATTGTGGCTGCGTGTGCCCGCCCGAGCCGCCGTGCCCATCCGGCCAGAGCTGCCCGCCTCCGCGACCCTGTGACTGTCCGCCCCCGCCGTGCGATCCGAACGACCCCACCTGCAGGTGCGTGTGCCCGCTCGAACCCTGCGTCATCAGCTCCGACGGGCGCCTGATCTGCCCGCCTTGCGACTGCCCGCCCTGTCGGGCCGGTGATCCCAGCTGCCCGCCGCCGCCGTGCCCCTCGACCGACCCCAACTGCCCGCCCCCACCCTGCCGGCCCGGTGACCCGGGCTGTCCGCCGCCGCCACCGCCACCGTGTGACCCGGCGACCAACCCCAATTGCCCACGGCCGCTGGCGGGAGGCACTTCGCGGTAAACTAGAGACGCATGCTGCTGCGCCGGCTCGTGTTCTGCGCCGCCCTCCTCCCGGTCGCCTGCCGCGAGCCGGCGCACATCGACATGCGTCTGAGCCTGGAGTGCGACTCGCAGCTGGATCCGGCCGGCTGCGGCGCCATGCTGCTCGACTGCGCCAACTTCCTCGAGGTGCGGCTCTATCAGCTCCAGGGTGGCGGCCCCGGCAACATCCTGCGCTCGCGCTGCATCGGCATGAGCGACCTCGGCAAGCCCACCAACATGTGCCAGCTGTCGAGCCTGCACGGGCCCTCGCTTCTGACCGACCTGCCCGAGGGAGAGACCGTCCTGTTCCGCATGCGCGCCCTGTTCGCACGCGCGGAGAGCGCGGGCTGCAACGACGACATCCCGGGCGTGCCGCCGCCGGTGGTAGTGTTCGACGGCTTCTCGGAGGCGGTGTCGATCGATGGCAGCAGCCACCTGGCCACCATCCACATCAACACCTGCGGCAATTGCTTGCGGCTGCCGCCGGCCTGCACGAACATGTCCTGCCCGCCCCTCATGTGTCCGCCCGGTACCACCCCGGTCGGGTCCCCGAATGGTCCCGACTGCTGCGCGGTTCATTGCGAGGCCTGCGAGACCGCCACCAACCCCAACTGTACGAACTCATGCACTGGGGTGAACTGCCCGCCGCCTCCGCCGATCTGTCCCGACGGCGCGCGGCCCGTGCAGGTCGCCGGCCGCTGCTGCCCGGAATGCCTGCCCAGTCCGGCCGGCGGCTCTGCAGACGCGGGTGTCCGCGGCGACTGACGTAGCCCGGGTGGCTACAGGAGTCGCCCGCGATGCGCGCACAAGCACGCGATATCTCTCATGCGCGCGCATGGTCTGCGGTTTGCGTGCGCAGGCCGCATGCTCCGCAACATGGCAATCTGTGGCCTGCTGGCCGGCCTTGCCGCCGGCTGTGGGGACGACTCCCAAGCCCGCCCGATCGACGCCGCCGCCGCCATGGACTCCAAGCTGCCGCCACCGCCGAACGGCGGCGGAATGTCGACGTCGAACTGTCAGGGCGTGCCCGCGCGCGGTGAGTGCCGGGGCAACGTGGTGCTCATCTGCGACACCGCGAGCAACATGCTGCGGCGGCTCGATTGCGGCGCCATGGGCAAGCAGTGCGTCGTCGACACCCAGCGCGGCGCGACCTGCGAGTCGTTGGGCGGGGGCGACGGCGGCATCCCGGTCCCGCCGCCGCGCGACGGTGGCACCGGGCCCGACGCGGCACCGGGAGATGGCGGCGCTGGAACCCCGCGCTGTCCGTTCGGGATCGACCTCGCCGGTTTCTGCTGGGGACCGGTGGCGATCTGGTGCGATCCGCAAACCGGAACCACCTACCTGTGGAACTGCGCGTTCGACGGTCTTTCGTGTCGCGAGAACGACTGCGCGCTGGGCGCCTACTGCTGCGGCGCGCCCCGGCCCGACGCCGCCGTGTCCGACGCGGCCAGCAGCGAGTGCACGCGGCTGGGCTTCCGCGGCGAATGCGCGGGCAATACCGCGCGCTGGTGCAATGGGTCCGGGCAGATCGTCGTGCTGGACTGCACGGCCCGCGGCCAGACCTGCCAGGTCGACACCTGCGCGACCGGCGCCTACTGCTGTACGCCGCCCCCACCGACCGGCGACGAGTGCACGCGCCTCGGGATCCGGGGCGAATGCGTGGGCAACAGCGCGCGCTGGTGCGACTCCAACGGCACCATTCATATGGACGACTGCGCGAGCCTGGGCCAGACCTGCCAGGTCGACGCGTGCGCCGTGGGCGCCTACTGCTGCAACGACGAGTGCGCGCGTCTGGGCCTGCGCGGTGAGTGCGTGGGCAACACCGCCCGCTGGTGCGACAGCCAGGGGGTCATCCAGACCCAGGACTGCACCACGTTCGGGCAGACCTGCCAGCTCGACACCTGCGCCTCCGGAGCCTACTGCTGCCCGTAGACGCGCCGCCGCTTCTCTAGCGCAGCCCGTGGCGGCGCAGCAGCTTGAGCAGATGAACCCGGTCCAGGCCGGCCTGACGTGCGGCTGCGCTCACGTTGCCGCCACTTTGAGCCAGCAGCTGCTCCAGGTAGGGCCGCTCGAAACGCTCAATCAGGCGCTGCTTGGCCTGCTTGAAGGGCAGCGCTGGATCGGCTTCCGGCAGCGTGCCGCCCGCGCTCGCGGCGCCGGCGGGCGCGTCGCCAAACGCCCAGCGCTCGCCCATCGCGACCGCGCGCTCGACGGCATTGCGCAGCTCGCGCACGTTGCCGGGCCAGCCGTAGGCGCCCAGCCGCTCGACCAGCGCAGCCGGCAGCTCGGTGGCCTGGGGCGCGACCGCGCGCAGGAAAGCCTGGGCCAGAAGCGTGATGTCCTCGCGCCGCTCGCGCAGGGGCGGCATGCGCACCGTGATGACCGAGAGCCGGAAAAAGAGATCCTCGCGAAAGCTACCCCGGTTGACCTCGGCGCGCAGATCGCGGTTGGTGGCGGCGACCACGCGCACGTCGACCTCGCGCGCCGCGTTGCTGCCAATGGGCTTGACGATGCGCCGCTCGAGCACGCGCAAAAGCTTGGGCTGCAGGGCCCGCGGCAGCTCGCCCACCTCGTCGAGGAACAGCGTACCGTGATGCGCCGCCTCGAATGCGCCGGTGCGACGCTCGACCGCGCCCGTGAACGCGCCGCGCTCGTGGCCCAAAAGCTCGCTCTCGATGAGGGCCTCCGGGATGGCCCCGCAGTCGACCACCACAAAGGGCCCGCTCGCGCGCGGCGAGGCCTGGTGGAGGGCCTCGGCCGCCAGATCCTTGCCGGTGCCGGTCTCGCCCAAGAGCAGCACGGTGGTCGCGGTCTGGGCGGCCCGATCGAGCAGCGCGAACACCTGCCGCATGGCCACCGAGCCGCCCAGAAGGGGCCCGAAGCGGTCGCCCCGGTACAGCGGCACGTCGAGCGGATCGCCCAGGGCGTGCAGGCGCAACGTGGTTTCGCCCAGCTCGATCTCGACGCCCGGCTCGATGAAGCCCTCGATCACGCGTACGCCGGCCACGAAGGTGCCGTTGGTCGAGCCCAGGTCGCGCAGCCGAAAGCCCTCGGGCCGTGCCTCCAGCTGCAGGTGGTTGCGTGAGACCGTGGGATCGCACAGGCGCAGATCGTTGGTCTCCAGGGTTCCGACCGAGACCTCGGCGCGCACGGCACGCAGCTCGGCGCCTTTGTCGGGGCCGCGCGTCACGGTCAGGCGAAAACCGGGCACGCGCAGCCGCTCCTCGCCGGTGGCGAGGATGTGGGTGGTCCAGCTGGCCTGGCTGGGCGGGTCGGGCATCAGCGGCCCTCTGCGGCCAGCTTCTCGATCAGAGTTTTGTGCTCGCCCGCGTGCAGGCGCACCAGGCGCGTTCGGCTCGCCCCGAGCGGCGGGTTCTCGAAGGTGATCTCGTGCGCGCCCGGTGGCAGCGCCAACTCCTGCAGCGGGGTGGTGCCGCGCCGCTTTCCGTCCACCGATACGTACGCCCAGGGATCGGCGCTGACGGTCAGGTAAGCTGGTCTGGGCTTGCTCTTGGGCGCGGGCGCGGGTGTGGGTACGGGCACCGCCTCGGGCGCGGGCGCGGACACGGCCAGGGGCGCGGGCGTGGGCGCTGGCGCTGGCACAATCGCAGCTGGAACGTGAGCCGCCTGCGGACGCAGCGCGACCACCACACCGCCGGCCACGAGCGCGGTCAGCCCCGCCACCGCGAGCAGCCGCGCGCGCCGGCCGCGCATGCGTTCGCGCGCCGGGAGCGGTTGCGTGTGGGGCGGCCGCGCGGCCACGGCCCGTCTGGATTGCAGGGCCATGGACGCCCACGCGAGCTCGATGAGCTGCGGGGACGCAGCCAGAGCGGCCCCCGCCGCCTGCGCGTTCGGCGCCGACACCGGCTCGGTGGGTGTGACCGCCTGCACGAGCGCGCCCAGAGCATCGGCGGACGGACGCACGCCGGCCTCTTTCTCGAAGCCTTCGAGCGCCTCGCGCATCGCGGCCGCGCTTGCGAAGCGCTCATCGGGCGTGCGCGCCAGCGCCTGCACGAGCAGCGCATCCAGCGTCGGCGGTGCACCGGGCGCGGCCTGCGAGAGCGGCAGGTAGCTCGCCTGCCGCACCCGGTCCAGCGTCGCCACCGGCCCCTCGGCTTCGAACGGGCTGCGCCCGGCCAAAGTCGCGTACAGAATGGCGCCGACCGCGAACACGTCAGCGCGCGGATCGACCGCCCGCCCCTCGGCCTGCTCGGGTGCCATGAACGCAAACGTGCCCTTGACCCCGCCCACGCTGCGCCCCAGCCGCTCGCGCGAGCGCGAGAGACCGAAGTCGGTCAGCTTGACCTCGCCTTCACGCGAGAGGAGGATGTTTCCTGGAGACACGTCGCGATGGACGATCTGGAGCGGCATGCCGTCCGCGCCCACGCGACGGTGCGCATAGTCGAGGCCGCGCAGGATCTCGGTTGCAATGCGCAGCCCGGCCGAGAGCGGCAGCGGCCCGTGGTCGCGCAACAGGGCCCGCAGGTCGCAGCCCTCGATATATTCCATCTCGAGCACGTAGGTGTCGCCGGCCTCGCCGAAGTCGTAGACCTGCACGATGTTGGCGTGCGTGAGCTGCATCGCGATGCGCGCCTCATGCACGAACATCTCGCGAAACTCGGGATCGCGCGCGAAGGCGGGCAGGATGCGCTTGAGCACCACCCGGCGGCGGGCGCCCTGAGCGCCCGCACGCTCGGCCAGAAACAGCTCGGCCATGCCGCCCGCCCCGATGGCGCGCAGCAAGGTATACCGGTCGTAGCTCGACGGCTGTACCGACGCGCGCATCGCCCACTTGCAAGTATAGCATGCGCCTCGGTTTTCCTCGTCGCCGGGGCCGCTTCCGGCACGCCGCGCGTGGCCCTCATCATGCCCGGCGCAAGCCCGGCGGAGCTCGAGCTGGCGCGCGCGGAGCTCGATGGCGCTCGGGTCGAGGGCCAGATGACCGGCCTGGACGCGCTGCCTTTGCGTGGCGAGCTGTTGGCGCTGGCGCGCGCGCGCGCGGAGGCCGAGCGCGCGCTCGACCAGGCGCGCACGCAGTTCGTGGCCACCCGCTACGCGGACGCACACGCGACCATCCGACAGGCCGAGGAGCGCACCTTGCGCTGGGCGGGCGATCCGCGGGTCGCCCGCGCGCTGGCGCAGCTGGCCCTGGTGGCGGCGCAGTCGGGCGAGAGCTCGGGCTATGCGCGTGCAGCCGCCCGCTTCGGGCGGCTCGATCTGGATCCGGCACGCTGGAGCCCCGACGTGCGCGCGGGTTACGAGCGGGCCCGAGCAGCCCGCGATGGGGCCCCGCAGGGGACGCTGGCCGTGGGCACGCAGCCGCCGGGCGCGGCCGTGCTGGTCGACGGCGTTCCGGCCGGGCGCACGCCCCTGCGCGCGCCGCTGCCGGTGGGCCCGCACGCGATCCTGGTGGAGCAGGAAGGCACGGTGCCGGCCGCGCGGGCGGCCGACATCGCTCGCGACGCCATCTTCACGCTGGCCCTCGATCTGGCCCCGCTGGCCGACGACGAACGGTTGGGCGCGCTGCGCAGCGTGGTCGAGGCGGGCGTGGATCCGGGCCCGGACGCGCTCGCATTTGCGGCCCAGCGGCTGGGCGCCGACGCGGTCGCGGTCGTACGCACCGGCGCCGGCCCCAATAGCGTGCACGCGGTTGTGGGCGGCCCGGGTGTGGCCTGGGCCGCGTTCGAGCACGCCGGTCAACGCCTGGCTGCGCTGCGGCAGGCTCTGGCCGATGTGGGCCGCCATCTGCGCGCCGAATGCGGGCTCGCCCACACGCCACCCGAGCGCGGGCATGCCGGACGGCCGCTCACGTTGCAGCTCAGCGCCGGGGCCTGCCTTGCGCGCGTGCGCGGGGCCTATCGGCACGGCGCAGGCCAGAACCTGTGGAGCCCGGTCACGGCCGAGCTCGCGGCCGGCGCGGGCGCATTGACGGTGCCCGCGCTCCCGTCGAGCCGGCGGCCCTATGTGCTTGAGTATCACCTCACGGGCGAGACCGCGCGCGGCTCGATCGCGGGTGAAGTGGGCAGCCCACAAGCGCCCGTGCGTGTGCTGATCGACGCCGACCTGACGCCGGCCGCCGAGCGGGCCTGGTACCGCAAGTGGTGGGTGTGGGCGATCGCGGGCGTGGTGGCGGCGGGAACGACCACCGCCGTGATCCTGCTCGAGCGCCCCGGTACCGACGCGCGCCTCTGAGCCGGGCGGCTACAGCTCGTCGGACGCGCGAGTCTCGCCCCGCACGGCCTCGAGCGCTTGCGCCATGCGGCGCACCGCCTCTTCCAGCTCGCGCTCGTGGTGGAAGGTGAACCCGAGGCGCGTGAAGGGCTGGGTTTCGCCGCGGAAGTCGTACATGCGGCCGCCCCGAAACGCGACCCCCGAGGACAGCGCGCGCAGCGCCCACTCGTCGACGTCGATGGGCGACGCCACCCGAGCCCACAGCGCCATCCCACCCGACGGCACCTCGAACTGGACCTGCCCGCTCAGATAGCGGCGCAACGCCGCCACCAGGGCGTCGCGGCGCGCCTGATACACCCGCCGCATGCGCCGCACGTGGCGCGCCAGCTCGCCTTCCTCGAACAGCTCGGCCAGCGCGCACTCAACCGACTGGTCGCCCTGCAGATCGGTCGAGACCCGCAGGCTGGTGATGCGCTCGATCACAGGCTCGGGCGCGGCCACGAATCCAATGCGCAGACCGGGCGCCAGGATCTTGGACAGTGTGCCCACGTAGATGACGACGCCGGCCCGATCGCTCGAGGCCAGCGGCAGGATGGGATGGCCCTCGTAGTGAAACTCGTGATCGTAGTCGTCCTCGATGATTGCGATCTCGTGTGCGCGCGCGAACGCGAGCAGCTCGAGCCGCCGCGCAGTCGGCATCACGGCGGTGGTCGGGAACTGGTGGTGCGGCGTCACATAGAGCGCGCGGATGCGCTGTCGCGCCGCCACGGCCGCCAACCCGTCGATGCGCAGGCCGGCACCGTCGACCGGCACCGGCACAAGCAGCGCGCCGGCCAGGCGCAGCGCATTCCAGGCCGGGCGATGGCCCAGCGCCTCGACCGCCACCACATCGCCCGGTTTGAGCAGCGCGCGCGCCGTCAAGTCGAGCGCCATCTGACTGCCGCGCGTCACCACGATCATGTCCGGCGTCACCGGCAGACCGCGCGCGGTCGACAGCATCTCGGCGAGCGCGCTGCGTAGCCGTGGGTGGCCGTGCGGATCACCATAGGTGAGCAGCTGCTGACCGTGGCGCAAAAGGGCATGCCGGTACGCGCGCGTGAGCTCGGCCAGCGGCAGCAGACGCACATCGGGCGCGCCCTTGGTTAGAACCAGCGTGCCCGCGCCGTAGATGGGCGGTTTGTCGTAGGGCAGCGGCGAAGCGATCGGGAAGCCGGCGCGCGCGGGCGGCTCGCGTCCGTCCAGGCGTGGTGGGGGCAGCGTGCGAGTCGGCAAATCGCGCGCGACAAAAGTCCCACCGGCGACCTCGGTTACAACCCAACCTTCCGCGGCCAGCTCGCCGTAGGCCGCCATTACGGTATTGCGGTGCACGTCGAGCGCGCGCGCGAGCGTCCGGCTGCCCGGCAGCGCGGCCCCGGGCGCGAACCGCCCCTCTCGGATGTGGTGCGTGATGCTGCGGGAAATCTGTAGGAAAAGCGGGAGGTCGCTGTCGGGATCGAGCGCGATGCCAAGGTCCCAGGTACGCATGATGGCTTCGCCTGACAGGATCCAACCATAACTACCATACCTAGCGCCGCAAAAGATCCAGTTTTGAGGATCTCGACTAGGCCACCCCCCTGTAGCGGATCAGTCGGTTCCGGCGTCGCCGGGCTCGGGACCGTCGGGGCCGGCGTCCGGTGGATTGCCCACGATCACCTGGACCGCGGCCGACACAATGGCCTCCGAGGATGCGTTGACCGTGGCCTGGCCGAACGAGACCCCGGTCAAAAGACCCTTGTTGACCGTTACTGCCGCGAGATTATTGGAAGTCCAGGTAGCGGTCTGGGTGACGTCGATCATCGTCATGTCGGTCAGGGTGGCGATGGCGGTGAGCTGCTGCATGCCGCCGCGCGGCAGCACCGCCATGCGCGGGGTCACGTCGATCTTGGTGATGTCGTGCGGGATCACCATCACCATGGCCATGCCGGTCTGGCCTTCGCGCGCGGCAGACACGGCCGTCATGCCCGCGGCCACCCCGGCCACCAGCCCGCCCGTGGTCGCGGTGGCCACGCTCGGATTCGACGACGACCAGGTCGCGGTCTGCGACACGTCGAACTGGAAGCCCTTGTCGTCCACGAGCTGCGCGAGCAGGCGCCTGCTCTTGCCCACGGCCACGATGCTGGTTCCGGGCGTGACCATCATGCTGACAAACTTTTCGGTCGGCGCCGTGTCGTCGCCACAACCGATCATCGCGAGCACGGCTGCCAGCGTGATCCAGCATCTCATCAAATACCCCCGTCGGGGCACGTTCCCAACATGGGAGCGCATTGGCACATGCACGCCTGGATGAACGAGTTGTTCTGACACATCGGCACCACCACGTGCTGGGCCATGCCCATGCGTCCATCCTTGTCCGTGATCTCCACTTCCATTCGGACCATGTGACCTGGAATGGTGAGGCCAAACTGATTGGGGCACATGAACATGGGCCGGCTGGTCGGCAGCTCACCCCAACCTTGCGCCGCCAGTTGCGGATCACTGGCCGCAACCAGCGAGAGCTGCTCCGCGCTAAACGAAACGAGCTGGCCGGTCTCGATCCAGGTCGCGGTGCGCTTGAACCGCATCTGCGAGAAGCACACATTGCGCACTCGAATGTTGGTCCAGACGTGAAACCCACCCTGCGCGCCGAACGTCAGCGGCACCATCTGGCCGTCAGTCATGGGCAGGTAGCCCTGCCCGTCCTCGGGACCGGTGCCGAGATCGACCGCGACCGGGCCCTGGATGACGCACGGGCTCGGTGTCTTGTCATCGCAGCCAGGCGCTGCTAGCGCGATCACAAGCAGGCTAGAAGCAGTAAATCGCCGTGCGATCCGCAAGTGCCGGGTAGTAGTAGGCAAAGACGTTGCAGTGCTCCTGGTACTCAACGTGCGGCCCAAACAGGATCACCGAGTCGGTGTTGTTGTGGAACTTGCACGTGTACTGAATCGCGCCGCCGGCCGGGCAGGTCTCGCCCGGATCGAAGGTGCCCCAGGGCGGGCTGTCCCAGCTCGTCGACTTGTAGACCTGGCGGTAGCCGTCGCCGGCCAGGTTCTGCGCGATGCCGATGTCGAACTCGCGGCCGCGGCTGTGGAAGTGGCCCGCCACCGCCACGAACTTCACATCCTGCGGCACCTGGCAGCTCGCGGTGAACGAGCTGTCCTGTTGCGGCTGCAGGATGATGCCGCGATTGTTCGCAAACATCGAGCCCAGCCGATACTGCGCGTCGCCGGGGCCGGCCTGGTAGAAGTTGATGACAACCTTGCCCCGGCCCAGCGTCGAGACCTGCGTGTTTGCGTTCACGTAGTGCGTCTGCAGCATGAACATGTCGCCGGGCTCGACGTGATGCGACACGCCGGCCGGCAGCGTCCAGTCGTTGAGGCCCCCGGTCTGCGAGTTGAAGAACAGATCCCAGTTTTCGAACGCAACCGCATCCCAGCAGCCGCGCTGGATCTCGCCGTCGGTGTGGCCGCTGTTGGCGCCCACGAACCGGAAGAGGTTCATGTGATGCGAGCCCGGATTGAGCGCGACCTGCATCCGGTGCACGTCCATCGGGGCATCGATGGGCGCCCGGAAGTAGTAGCAGTCCTGCACCTCGCTGCCCGCGATCACCGGGAAGGGCCCGACCGCGAGCTGAAAGCCCTGGGCCGGGCGCGGAAGGCTGACATCGGTGCCCGACGTGTCGTCACCGCACCCCAGAATTCCGAGGCTGGCCAGCGAAGCCAGACCAATCAAATCGCGCAGTTTCATTCTCACCCCACTTCTGCCGGAAAAAGCGTTGCAAATGGTAGACCGACCCGCCGCCTAGGGCAAGTGGCTCGAGAGCGGGCTGCCCGAGCGCAAGAGCACACCGTGCAAGCCCACGCCCGGCGAGAGCAGGTTGCCGCCCATGGCCACGTAGCCGCCCGCGTAAGCGGTCACGTTGTGCAGGCAGTCGAGCGTCGGCGGCGGATCCACGAGGTGCCAGCGGGCGCGGCTCCAGGTGGCGAGAAAGCCCTGCTGTCCCACCACGATCACGGGCCCGCCCGGATCCGCGAACACGCCCAGCAGCGGTGGGAAGGCGCCGGTGCCGTCGAGCGGCTGCCAGCTCTGGCCATCAAAGCGGAACGCCGAGCCGTTGCCCATCCCGCCGACCGCCCACACATCGGTCGCGCTGCGGCCATGCACGGTCACGAGCTGGCTCGCGCTCACGCGCGGCGGCTGCGTCCACTGCGCTCCGTCGTAGGCGAGCAGAAGGCCGCCCATGCCGACCGCCCACACGTGCGTGCGATCCGCGCCCCACACCTTGAACAGCCCGCCGCGGTCGCTGGTGCCGGGATTGGCCACCATCCACTGCGTGCCGTCCCAGCGCAAGATCACCGGCGCCGGCGGCGCGCTCGCGGCCGCACCCACCGCCCACACCTCATTGGGCGCGGCGCCCCAGACTCCGGCCAACGAGGCGCCGGCCACGCTGGAGGGAGCGGGCATGGCCGTCCACGCGCTGCCGTCCCAGTGCAGGATGGCCGCGTTCTGTCCGACCGCCCACACATCGCTGGGCCCGAAGCCAAACACCCACCATAGAAGAGCCGGTGCTGGGTTGGGCATGCGCGTCCACGCGCTGCCGTCGTAGTGCAGGATCGTGCCGCCGCCCATGCCCAGATCTTTGCCGCCGGTCAGAAAGAGGTGGCTGCCGGTGGCGAAGCCGCAGGTCAGCGCTCCGTCGGCCAATCGATCGAACACCAGGTCCCAATGCTCGCCCGGGCCCGCGTCGGGCGCGGCATCGGGATGCGACTCGCCGCCGCCGCAAGCAAGAAAGAAAAGCGCGAAGCCGAGGATGCGCTGCACGAAGTGAGTATACGGCATACATGACCGGCCCGTCCGGGCTGGACAAACCTTGCGCAGCCCGCCCGCGTAACTTCGCGATCCCTGCGCGCCGCGTATCGGCTCCGAAGTTGCTTCGCAATAGCTACGCCGGGAGGTCTCCATGCGTACATGTACGATAGTGCTTACCTTTTTGGGAATCCTGGGCACCAGCTGCGGCGACAACGCGCCTGCTGTTCCGGGAATCGGAAACTGCGGCGGTCAATCGGTCAACTTCCTGACCGACCCGCGGAACTGCGGCGCGTGCGCACGTGCATGCGGGGGCGGGACGCCGCTGTGCTCGAGCGGCAACTGCGTCGCGGCCTGTCCGGCCGGTCAGATGACGTGCGGCGGCTCGTGCGTGGATCCGTCGACCGATGCCCAGCACTGCGGTGACTGCGGTCATGTCTGCCACATGGGCGACTCGTGCGTGGCCGGCCACTGCGAGGCTGGCGGCTGTCCGGCCGGCACCTCCGCCTGCGGCACCGGTTGCGTCGACGAGCGCGGCGACCCCAACAACTGCGGGACCTGCGGGCGCCAGTGCAGTGGCGCCACGCCATACTGCGCGGGTGGCGTCTGTTCGGCCACCTGCCCATCTCCGCGCGTCCTATGCCCGGTGACCAATCTGTGCGTGGACCTGTCGTCCGATCCGGTCAACTGCGGCCGCTGCGGCGACGCCTGCCCCATCGGTGCGCAGTGCACCTCGGGCCAGTGCGTGTGCCCACAGCAGGGACAGGTCGCGTGCGAGAGCGGATGCACCACGCTCGCCACCGAT
>DATFWX010000275.1:0-14578 GCA_035258845.1 Polyangia bacterium
GCTGCTGTTCGCCCTCTCCGCTGCCGCCGCCCAACGGCTGCGGGGAGAGCTGCGGCCAGGTGTGCATTCTTTAGTTGAACAGGAGGCACGATGCGCTCCTTGCTCGCGCTTGCAACGATCGTGGCTGTCGTGACCGGATGCGGCGACGACACGGGAACGCCCCTCGGCGGGCACGACGGTGCCGTCGATTCGGGTGGCAGCGGCGGCTCAGGCGGTGCGGGCGGCTCGGGCGGAACCGGGGGCCTGGGCGGCGGCGGAGGCAGCGGTGGCTCGGGCGGGGTCGGCGGCTCGGGCGGCTCGGGGGGCACGGGTGGCGCCGGCGGCTCCGATGGCGGCCTGGTGATGTGCGATCCGAACGGTGGCTGCCCGATGGGCATGCGTTGCTGCCCGTGCACGAACACCTGCTACTTCGCGGGCTGTTTGTCCTGCTGCATGTTCTGCCGGCCCGACGGCGGCTTCCGCCAGTGCGGCCCTGATTGCAGCCGCTGCTCGACGGGAGGTCCCTGCTGCGGCCCCAACCAGTGCTGCGCGGCCGGAGAGTGGTGCGACATGTCTGACCCCATCGCGCCCCGTTGTCGCTGCGGCGATGGCGACGCCTGCAGCGGACAAGAGCGCTGCTGCAGCGCAGGTCCCATTGGCACGGACGCTTGCGGCTCGTTCTGCGGCAGCATCTGCCCGCTGAGCCCGCGCCCATGACGCGACGACTTGCAATTGCGCTCGTGCTGGTCCTCGCTGGCTGTGGCGACAAGACCACCGGCTCGGGCGGCAGCGGCGGCGCGGGCGGCAGCGGCGGCTCAGGCGGCGTCGGCGGCAGTGGCGGCTCGGGCGGCGCGGGCGGCGCAGGCGGCTCAGGCGGCTCGGGCGGCGCAGGCGGCTCGGGCGGCTCAGGTGGCGTGGGCGGCGCCGGCGGCGCAGGTGGCGCGGGCGGCGCGGGCGGCTCGGGCGGCATGGACGCCTCGACGTCCGACGGGCCGCCCCAGTGCGGCTTCATCGGCTGCCCGGGCATGCTCTTCTGCGCGGACGATCCGCGCGACAACTGCAACCCGAATCAAGGCGGCGCCGACTGCCCGGGCCTGTGCGTGTCCTGCAGCGCGGATCCAGCCGGCCAGGGTGTGCCCTGCGGCGCCGCGCGCTGCGCGCTGGGCGAGTGGTGCGACCTCTACTTCTCGCCCCTGCCAACCTGCAAGTGCGGCAACCGCGGGGCCGCCTGCACGGGCGGCGATCACTGCGACCGCCCGGGTCCCACCGGCCCTGGCTTGTGCGGTACACTTTGCTGTGGTGTCTCGGTGGGTTGCCCGGGCTGACCCGCGCTTGGTTCTCGCGCTCCTCGGGGTCTGCCTGGCCGGCTGTGGGAGCGGAACTGGCCGCACCGACGGCGGGGGCGGCACCGGTGGCGGTGGGCACACGTGCGGCCTCAGCGCTTGCCCGGTCGGCCTCTTCTGCGCCGATGATCCGCGCGATTCCTGCGACCCCTCTCACGGTGGCTCCAACTGCACGGGCGTCTGCGTGTCCTGCGCAGGCGGCGGAGTTTCGTGCGGGGCCACCACCTGCCATCCCGGTGAATGGTGCGACAGCTACTTCTCGTCTCCACCCGCCTGCAAGTGCGGCAACCGCGGCGCTGCCTGCACGAACGGCGATAGCTGTCAGCGGGCGGGCCCCGTGACCGAGGATCTATGCGGCGTCCTGTGCTGCGGCGTCAGCGGGCCCTGCCCGTTGTGACTCGCGCTGCCGCGCGTCCGCCCTACCGCGTCGCGTGCAGGGTCGGGCGACCCGAACGCACGGCTGCCCGTTTGAGCTTGGGCAGGGCCTCGCCCAACTTGGGCACCGGATCTTCGCCCGCCCGCGCCGACAGCCATCGATACGTGAAATAGGTCGACATCACGCGCTTGGTGTAGTTGCGGGTCTCATCGTAGGGGATGGTCTCGATCCACTCGTCGAGCGGCAGGTCGGGCCGCTCGCGCATCCAGCGCGTGACCGCGCCCTCGCCCGCGTTGTGGCCGGCCACCGCCAGCGCGGGGTTGTGATCGAACAGCTCCCACAGAAACTTCAGCCAGCGAGTGCCGACGGTAACGTTGTAAACCGGGTCGCGCAGCGTCTCCCGTGACACCACCTCGCCCTTCTGCGCGAACCGTTTGGCGGTCGGGATGATCATCTGCAACAGGCCAATCGCATTGGCGAACGACTCGTCGACCGGGTCGAACGCGCTTTCCTCGCGCGCGACCGCGAGCAAAAGGTCGAGCGGGTAGCCGGCGCCGCGCGCGGCCGGCTCCAGCACCTGCACGTAAGCGCGCGGGTAGGCCAGGAGCCACTTCTTGTGCACATCTCCGCGCGGCCACTCGCGATGCCAGTCGTCCTCAAGCGCGTGGCGCGCAATCCAGTGCGACTGGCGCCACACGCCCGCGCGGTCGAGCAGCAGGGTGGTGAGCCACAGAAGCTCGCGCCGGTCGGCGTCATCCACCTTGATCTTGCCCACCGCCTTGATGCCCACCCCCGCGAACTCGCGCCGCGCCTCCTCGCCCAGTCCCATGCGCGCCAGCTCGACGCCCCGGAGGAAGCCGGGCTCGCGGAACAGCGGCCGCGCCGAGAAGCTCCAGGTGTCGCGTGGATGGCGCGGGGCCAGCTCCGCGGCCAGGTGGGTCTCGCGCTTGGGCGCGCGCTCGCGCATGCGGTTGAGCGCAAGCAGCGCGTAATAGCTGAGCGGGTAGGTACGGGCGCATTTTTCCCAGGCGTCGAGCGCGTCGGCGGCGTGGCCCAGCTTTTCGAGCGTGCGGCCCTTCCAGTAATAGGTGCGGCCCTCGGCATACCAGATGTCCTCGCGTGGGATGCGGGCCAGCGCCTCGTCGAGCCATTTGAGCGCCTCGTCCAGCGCGTCACGCCGAAAAGCGCGGAAGGCCAGCCGCCAGAGCGCCTCCTGCTTCATGTCGCCGTCGGGATGGCGCTCGGGCAGTGCCTTCAAGGTTTCGTCGATGCGCGGGTCGTTGTCGTTGATCTCGGCCAGCGCCTCCGACGCGCGCAGCCGCCCGTCGTCGGCGTAGCTGTGCTTCGGAAACTCGCTCTCGACTCGCAGGAAGGTCTCGGCAGCCTTGTCGTAGTCGCCCTTGGAGTACAGACAACGCGCGAGCTGATACAGCGATTTGGCCTTGAGGTCTTCGTTCTGCGTCTTCGCGCACGCGGTCACCGCCTCTTCGTACAGCGGCGCCGCGCGGGTGCGGTTACGCTGCTTGAACACGCTGGTGGCGCGATGGAAGCGCGCCACGCACTCGCTGTCGGCATCCAGCCCGGGCGCGGTCAGCGCGGCCGCAAACGCGTTTTCGCTGTCCACGTTGCGCATGGCATCGAACAGCACCATGGCGCGCGCAATCCACTGCGCGGCCGTGGCCTTCTTGTCCGGGTGATCCAGGTGCCCCTCGGCCTGCGCGCCCCACTCCAGCGGCGAGGTGGTCCACACCTTCATATAGAGGTCAGCCGCCGGCTGGCCGGTCTTCTCGCGCGCCTCGGCCAGCTTGTAGGTGGCCTCGGACTGGCGGATCCCGGACGGGTATTTTTCCAGATAACGCGCGTACAGGCGCGCGGCGTCGTCCCAGCGCCCGAGCGCGCGCAACGAGTCGCCGGCCAGAAGCATCGCGTCCATGTGCAGAGGCGAGTCGTCGGGGACTTTGGCCGCGCGCTCGAGCGCGGCGTCGTAGTCATGCAGGAGGTAGTAGGCGCGCGCGGCGTGATAGGCATGGTGGGGCTTGAGCAGCGGGTAGGTGCTTGTGAGCTTGTCGAACCAGGTGGCGGCGTCGCGGTAGCCCCCGTCCTGCGCGACCGCGAGCGCGTAGACGAACGCGGCCTGCTTGAAATCGCGCGCCCGCGGGTGCCGATCGAGGTAGCGCCGCATGGACTGGCTGGCGCGCTGGTACTCCTGAAGCTGATAGTGTTCGACGGCCGCGCGAGCGTCGGGATCGGTGAAGGCGAGCCCAGCATCGGCCGACGTGAACGCGCTGGCGAAAAGCAAAAGGATGGCGGCCACATCCAGATGGTAGCAGGAGTGGGGGGGCTGGCAACATCTCATCCTCTGCAGGCCGTTGGCGAGCTTACGGATTGACGACGCATCAGCAACATAGGAGAATCGCCGGCCAGGTGAAACGGCCGATCGCAGGGGCGGCCGGGCAACCGGGAGGAACCCCGATGAAACTTCGGGGAGCTTGGCTTGTGGCGGTGCTTGGCTTTTGGGGATGTGCTTCCGGGGAGTCGGCGGGACCGGGAGACGGCGCCCTGGGTACGGATGGGCGCCCTGGCTGCACCTCGTCCGCGGACTGCAACGACAACGATTCCTGCACCAACGACATCTGCCAGAACGGCATGTGCATGCACACCAACTCGTGCTGCCGGTCGAACGCGGATTGTGACGATCACATCGCGTGCACCGATGATGTGTGTCAGGGCGGTGGCTGCAAGAATACACTGCGCCCGGGTTGCTGCACCGGTGATCCAGACTGCAACGACCAGAATGCATGCACGCAAGACCATTGTGACGAAATCGCTCAGACCTGCTCGCACACCATGATCGCGGGCTGCTGCACTTCGGACATGCAGTGTGACGACGGCGCCGTGTGCACGCAGGATTCGTGCGTGGGCATGATGTGCCGGCACACGCCGGTGGCCGGCTGCTGCAGCAGCGACGCCGATTGCAACGACGGCGACCCCTGCACGAGCGACACCTGCAACACCAGCGCCCACATGTGCATGCACGCGGCCATTACACCTTGCTGTACCGCCGATTCCATGTGTGATGACGGCAACCAGTGCACAACCGATGCGTGCAATCTGGGGACGCATCAATGCACGCACACGCCAGTGGGTGGCTGCTGCAACGCGGATTCCGACTGTAACGACGGAAACGCGTGCACCTCCGACACCTGCAACGTGGCTCATCAATGCGTGCACAATCCAATTGCGGGCTGCTGCAATCTGGCCAGCGAGTGCGACGACGGCAACTCCTGCACCACCGACTCCTGCAACAGCGCGACCCACATGTGCGTCCACACCGGTGTGCCCAACTGCTGCACTGCCAGCGCGCAGTGCGACGACCACAACATCTGCAACGGCGTCGAGACCTGTGCGAGCGGCACCTGCCAGATGGGCGCGCCGCTCAATTGTAATGACGGCAACGCGTGCACGACCGACCTCTGCGATCCGACGGCCGGTTGCCAGCATCCGGCCGTCAACTGCGACGATGGCAATGCGTGCACGACCGACTCCTGCAGCCCCGCGCAGGGCTGTCAGCATGCCCCGGTAAACTGCGACGATGGGGATATCTGCACGACCGACGGGTGCAACTTCACGGCCGGATGCACGCATGCCGCGATCCCGAGTTGCGCGCCCCGGCCCAACGATCTGTGCGCGAATGCGATCGACGTCTCGGGCGGCAACATGACCATCAGCGGCTCGACGCTGGGCGCGCACGACGAGGTCAATCCGCCCGCAGGCTGCGTGGCCAGCAATCCCGCCGCCAACGGTGGGCCCGACGTGTTCTACAAGATCACGATCCCGCAGACCGAGTGGCTGCTCCTCGACACCTTCGGCAGCGCCATCAACACGGTCGTGTATATGCTCGACGCCTGCGGCGGCAACGTGTTGCTCTCGGGTAGCGCCTGCGGCGACGATTCAGGCTGCAACCCGCCCGACGCGCAAACCTCGTTCCTGGCCGTGCATCTCACCCCGGGCACCTACTTCATCGTGGTCGATAGCTTCGGGCCGGGCGGCGCGGGCGCGTTCACGCTGCACATCACGCACGGCGGGCCGTCCTGCGAATCGGCGCAGTTTGTCGGAGTTCCCTCGTCGACCGCCGGCAATACCTCGACCGGCACCAACCTTCTGGCGCCCATGCAGTGCGCGAGCGGCATCGGCAGCGGGCCCGAGAACATATACATGTTTTTCCTGTGCCCGTTTGCGGGCACCTTCCAGGTCGAGGGCAAGACCTGCGGCACCCAGACCGACACCGTGGTCTACATGCGCCAGAACAGTTGCCTGGGTGGAGACGTGGGCTGCAACGACGACAACGTCATCAGCTGCGGCATCTTCTCCCCCACCGCCTCCGACGCCACCAGCAGCGCGGTCAGCCGCAGCTCCGGCCTGTTCTACGTCATCGTCGACACCTATCCGACCGCGACCCCGGGACCCTACACGCTGCAAGTGTCGTTTCCATAGGCCCGCGGCGGCTAGAGTCCCGAATCAGAAATTCGTTTACGAATTTCTGATGGGACACTACGTCTTTTTCCGAGGACCTAGGCGTCAGTTTGCCTGTCAACGAACTTTCAACTCGCCACACTAGCCCTTCACCACCGCCAGCGGGCGCAGCCGCGCCACCTTGCGGGCCAGGCCCGCAGCGTCGACCACGTCGACCACCTGGGCCACGTCCTTGTAGGCCTCGGGCATCTCCTCGTCGACCGTGGCGCGGCTGGCCGCGCGCACGAAGATGCCCTGCTGCTCGAGCTCCTTGGGCAGGTTGCGCGGGCGTGCCGCCGCCGAGGCCGCCTTGCGCGACAGCATGCGACCGGCGCCGTGGCACGAGCTCGCGAATGCCTCGGCCGAGCCGGCCGCCCCCGCCAGCACGAACGAGTAGCGGCCCATGTCGCCCGGCACCAGCACCGGCTGGCCGACCGCCCGGTAGGGCGCGGGCACCCGCTCGTCGCCCGGCGGCAGCGCGCGCGTGGCGCCCTTTCGGTGCACGCACAGATCGCGCTCGCCATGGCGCTCGAGCTTGGCGATGTTGTGGCACACGTCGTAGACCACGCGAATGCCGTGCTCGCGCGGCGAAACACCCAGCACGCGCTCGATGGAAGCGCGCACGTAGTGCGTAATCATCTGCCGATTGGCAAACGCGAAGTTGGCGGCCGCGCGCATGGCGGAAAGGTAGCGCTCGGCTTCGGGTGAGCCCAGCGGCGCGCAGCACAGCTGCCGGTCGGGCAGCGCGATGCCGTACCGGTGCGCGGCGTGCAGCATGGTTTTCAAGAAATCGTCGCACACCTGATAGCCCAGCCCGCGCGAGCCGGTGTGAATGAAGATCGTGAGAGTGCCCGCGGCGAGGCCGAATGCGGCTGCCGCGGCCGCATCGTACACGCAATCGACCACGCCCACCTCGACGAAGTGGTTGCCGCTGCCGATGGTGCCGAGCTGGCCGCGCCCGCGCTCCTTGGCGCGGTCGGACACCAGGTCCGGATCGGCGCCCCGCAGACACCCGCCCTCCTCGAGCGCCTCCACGTCGGCGGGCTCACCGAAACCGCGGCGCTGCGCCCACGGCGCGCCGCCGGCGAGCGCGCCCTCGAGCTCGCGCACCGCCAGCTTGCCCGGTTGCGACGCCCCCACTCCCGAAGGGATCTGCCGGTACAGCTCCTCGGCCAGCGCGCGCAGGCGCGGCCGCACCGGCTCGGCCTCGAGCGAGGTCGCGAGCAGCCGCACGCCGCAGTTGATGTCATAGCCCACGCCACCTGGCGACACCACGCCGCCCTGCGCGGGATCGAACGCCGCCACACCGCCGATCGGGAAGCCGTAGCCCCAGTGGAAGTCCGGCATCGCGATGGAGGCGCTCACGATGCCGGGTAGCTGCGCCACGTTGACCACCTGCGTGAGCGCCTGGTCGCCCTTGGGCAGAGTGCGCAGCATCTCGTCCGAGGCGTAGACGAGCCCGTCGACGCGCATGGCGCCGAAGCGGGGAATGCGAACCCGGGCCGGTCCTTCGCGGACCAGCGGCAAGGGCGTGGACATGTCTGCGCGACTAGTATAGCCGGGGAAAGATCATTTGCTGCCACGCGGAAGCCGCGGGCGCCAAGAATTGGAACCGCAGAGAACGCGAGAACGCGGAGACAATTCTCTCCGATCCTCTGCGCTCTCTGTGTTCTACGCGGTGAATTTGGGCCTTGATCGTCTCTGCGTTCTCCGCGGTGAATCTCCAGGCTACACGTTGGCTTGGCGCCAGAGGGCAATCGTGGCGCCGACCGGATCGCCGAGTACGGCCATGCGGCCCACTCCAGGAATGTCTCTCGGTTCCACGAAAAGCTGCGCGCCCAGCTGCTTGGCCTTGGCGGCCGTGGCGTCGACGTCGGCCGCGGCCACATAGGGCAGCCAGAAGGGCGGATGCTGCGCCTCCGACGGCGACTTCATCATGCCGGCCGCGTCCTTGTCGCCACGCTTGAAGATCCAGTACTTGCCCTGCGGCACGTCGAACGCCGCCAGCGTCCAGCCCAACACGGCCTGATAAAATTTCGCGGCTGCCTCCGGATCGGAGGTCAAGAGCTCGTCCCAGGTGAAGCTGCCCGGAGCCGCCGGCCCGGTCGGCTCGGGCACCTCGGGCTGGCCCGCCTTGGGCTTGAACGGCGAGAACCAGGCGCCTTGCGGATCGGTCACCACCGCGAATCGCCCCACGTTCGGGATGTCAGTCGGCGGCACGCCGACCTTCCCGCCCAGGCTCAGCATCCGATCGCACGCCGCGTCGACATTGTCTACGCTGAGGTAGCCCATCCAGTGCGACCTGGGAAGGTTCTTCTCGGGCACGATGCCGCCGATGTCCTGACCGCGATTCTTGATCATGCTGTACTTCCAGCCGCCCATCTCGATCTCGGTCACCGTCCACCCGAAGAGCTGCGTGTAAAATGCCACCGACTTGTCGCGATCGGTGGTCATGAGGTCATGCCACACGAATTTGCCCTGGCTTGCCATGCTGTCCTCCGTTAGAGAGAGGGCAGTATGCGCTCAGCGCGGGCGCCGGGCAACCACGCGATTGCGACCCGTGCGCTTGGCCTGATACAGCGCCTCGTCGGCGGCCGCCACCAGCGCCACCGGATCTCGGATCTCGGCGTCGGGCAGGGAGGCGATGCCCAGGCTCAGCGTCACCCGCAGGCTCTGGCCCTGGAAGGTGAATGTGGAATCCTCGATCCGATGACGGATGCGCTCGGCAAACGTCTTCGCGGCATACAGGTCGATGCCGCGGCACAGGCAGGCGAACTCCTCGCCACCGTAGCGCGCGAACACATCCTCGCCGCGGATCGATTCGGCAATCGAGCGGGCGAGCGCGACCAGCACCGAATCACCCGCGAGGTGACCGTGCTCGTCGTTGACCTGCTTGAAATGGTCGAGGTCGAGCATGACCAGCGACAGCGGCACCTTGTGGCGTGACGCGTAGGCGAACTCGCTGTCGAGCCGATCCAGAAAATACTTGCGGTTGAAGACCTTGGTCAGCCCGTCGCGTAGAGCCGACTCGTACATGTGGCGCTGAAAGTCCTGCTCCAGCCGATCGTGGTACGTGAACTTGAGGATGGTGGTGGACCCGACCTGGATCTTGTCGCCGTCCTTGAGCGATTCGCGCTTGATCTTGTTGCCGTTCACGAAGGTGCCGTTGGTCGAGCCCAGATCCTCCACCCACACGCCTCCGGCGGCGCACAGGATGCGCGCGTGGCGGCGTGAGATGCCCTCGTCGACCACCTGGATGTCGGCGTGGCTGCCGCGGCCGATGATCATGACCTCGCCAATGACCTTGTACATCTCGCCCACGTGGTTGCCGGCCAGGACGATGAGATACGGGTACTGCTCGGCGGCCGCGCTGGCCGCGTCCTCAACCGGCGAAACCGCCGTCTTATCGTCCCAATCCACCACTATGGAAAAGCCCCAGAAGGGATCGTATCAAACGTCGAGCACCAGATCGACCGAAAAGCCGGCCCCGTCGTCGGCGCGGCGCAGCACGAGATCGTGGTAGGTGGCCGACTTGAGCTCGCCCTTCCATTGGTGACGCGTCGGTTCCAGCGTCTCGCCGCGTGCGCGCGCACGGACCTTGGTAGGCGACGCGGCTTCGATCTCGACGTGTGGCAGCAGCAGCCGCTCGGTCTCGAAGCGGTACAGGATCTCGTTGGCCCACGCCACGATGAGCTCCTCGGCGGATGCCGCCTCGACCGTGAGCGCGCGCTCGGCCCGCGGCGCCACCAGGTGGGCGGATGCCATCAGATCGACCACCGCCCACGCGATGCTGGCCAGAAGCTGGCCCCAATCGGCGCCCTGCACCCGGATCGCGACGTCGGCGGTGTGATCCAGAAGCTCGTACTTTTGAGGCATGTTCAGCCGGTCGCGCGCCGGCCCACGTGATCGGCCAGCTCGAGCAGCGGTGTGGCCGCGACTCCGAGCTCGCGCAGCCGAGCGCAGGCCTCGGAAAGCTGCGCCCCCGCACGGGCGCTGGCCGTGGCCAGAAGCGACGGATGCTCGGCATCGTCGCGGTCGTCGGCGCATTGGAACGCGATCCCGAGCGCGCGGCCGAACCCATGCAGCGCGCGCACGCGCGAAAGATCGGCCTGCGCACACAGTGCACCCAACCCGGCCGCCCCGGCGAAGAGCGCGCCCGTCTTCAGCCCGTACAGCGCTTCCAGCTCCTCCAGCGTCGGCGTGCGGTCGGCCAGGGCCAGATCGCGCGCCTGTCCGATGATCATGCCGGTGTGACCGGCTTCGCGCGCGAGCATGCGTACCACCGCGGTTCCGCCGGCCGCCGCCCACTCGAAGGCCAGCGTGAGCAGGGCGTCGCCGACCAGGATCGCGGTCGCTTCACCGAACTCCCGGTGCACGCTGGGGCGGCCCCGGCGCAGGTCGTCGTCGTCCATGGACGGCAGATCGTCGTGCACCAGCGAGTAGCAGTGCACCAACTCGACCGCACAGGCGGCCCGCAAGGTGGCCTCGCTCGGCGGATCGGGCCCGCCGCAGGCGTCGTACGCCGCCAGGGCAAGGATGGGGCGCAGCCGCTTGCCGCTGCCGAGCACGGCGTAACACATGGCCTCGTGCAGGCGCTCGCGATCCTCGGGCGGCGGCGGGTCGAGCCAGCGCTTGAGCGCACCCTCGATGTGCGTGCGCCGCTCGGCCAAATAGGCCGCCAACGCCAAGCGGCTGGCGTCGGACGGGCTCACGAGGGCGACTTGGCCTCGGCGCCCGGACCCTGCGCGGGCAGGCCGGTCACCTGCCGCAGCCGCGCCACCAGGCGATGGGTGTCGAGCGGCTTGGTAAAGTAATCGGCGGCCCCCACCTCCAGGCCCCGCTTGCGATCCGACTGCGAGACGCGGCCCGAGATGAAGATCACGGGCAGGGTCTGAAACTCAGGGTTTTTCTTGATGGCCTGGCACAGCTCGAATCCGTCGATCCAGGACATCATCACGTCGAGCAGGATGGCGTCCGGCTTGTCGACGTGCAGGGTCGAGATCAGGCGCAACCCGTTGGCGGCCAGCTTGACCTCGAAGCCCTCGAGCTCGAGCAGAACCTGCAGCATCTCGCGGGTCTCGCGATCGTCGTCGACGATGATGATCTTGCGGGCCATGGAGCTATCCGCCCCTTCAAAGCTTCCAGCCTCACCCGCCCCCGCGCTCACTCGCTTCAGCCTTCCTCCGGCTTGAATGGCTCGGTCTTGAGCGCGCCGTCCTCGCCTCGGAGCAAAACCTCGACCCTGCGCTCGGCGGCGTCGAGGATCTCGGCGCCGCGGCGCGACAGCCGCACGCCCTCCTCGAACGCGGCCAGAGACTGCTCGAGCGTCAGCTCGCCGCCCTCGAGCTTGTCCACGACCGCGCGCAGACTCTCGAGAATCTGATCGAAGGCGGCCTCGGGCGCGGCCGCCTCGGCGGGAGCGTCCTTGCTCATTTCGGCTCAAAATGTAGAGCAGCGGGCGTGGAGGGTCAAGCTGCGCCGGTAGGCGGCGGTTCCTACTTGAGCTCCTCGCGGATCTCCGCGGCTTCGTTGGGTCGTATGTTGACCGACACCGACTTTCTGGCCCCGGCCTCGTCGTTGCGCAGCTCCAGCGTGTGGTGGCCGGCCGGCAGCTCGAACGAGCGCAGCGGCGTGGTGCCAACCTTCTTGCCGTCGATGAACACGTCGGCCCAGGTGCCGCGGGTGAAGACCGACAGCTTGCCGGGCGGTTGCGGCGTCTGCGGAGCCGCCGTCGTGGTCGCCGAGACATGTGAGGCCGGCTTGGTCCGGGAGGTCAGCTTTTTCCGATCGTGCGCGGCTTTTTTTTCCTCGGGCGTCGGCGTCGGCGCGGGCTCCGGTTCGGGCTCGACCCGCGGGCGGGGCGTAGGTGCCGGTGCGACCTCGGCCGCCACCGCGGCGTCGACGGCGGGCGGGCTGGGCGGCGCGACCAGGGGCGGTCGCGAGACCGGATGCGGCATCACCCGCGCACCCACCAAGAAGGTGAGGCCGCAGGTTGCAGCCGCGATCAGCGGGCCCAGCACCCAGCGCGCCGGTGAGGGGGCGGGTGGCTCGCCCCCCATCACGACCACCGGCTGCACGCTGCGGCTGCCGCTGCCGGGGGCCTCGCGCCGCATGCGGCTGGGCGTGCGCAGGGGGCCGGGCGCCGGCCGCACCCCCTCGTCGTCGAGCAGCCGGGTGCCCGAGGGGGCGACCCGGCCGCCGGCCGCCGCGCGGTCGAGCGCACGCGTGCCGCCCGCGATGGGCGCGGGCTCGGCGGGCGGCGCCACCTGGGTCACCAGCTCGGCCAGCGCGTCGGGATCGTAGGAATAGGCCGGGGTGGCCGACAGCGCGCGAATGGCATCGCCGGCCGATTGGAAGCGGGCGCCCGGATCGGCCGCCAGAAGCTTCAGCGTGGCCGCCTCGACGTCGAGCGTGACCTCTGGATTCTTCTCCTGGGGCGGCGGGATCTGGCAGCGCTGCACGAGCGCCATGGTCTCGACCTCGGAGTCGCCCTGGAACAGGCGCTCGCCGGTCAGCATTTCGTAGAGCACCACCCCGACTGCGAAGAGGTCGGTGCGCGCATCGATGGGCTGACCCGCGATCTGCTCGGGCGCCATGTAGCCCAGCTTGCCCTTGACGATGCCGGAGCGGGTCGCGGTCGCGCGCGCGTGCGCCTTGGCGATGCCGAAGTCCGACAGCTTGACCTCGCCCGAGCGCGACAAGAGGATGTTGTGCGGCGAGACGTCGCGATGGACCAGGCCCAGCGGGCGGCCGGCCACCTTCTTGCCGTGCGCGTACTGCAACCCTTTGAGCGTCTCGACCGCGATGTAGAGCGCGACCCCGACCGGCAGGCGGCGGCTCTGCCGGCCCAGCGCGCCGTTGAGCTTGCGCAGGTCGCAGCCTTCGACGAGCTCCATGGCGATGTAGTACGAGCCCTCGGCCTCGTCGAAGTCGAAGATCTGAACGATGTTGCCGTGCTGGAGCTGAGCCGCCAGCCGCGCCTCGTCGATGAACATGCGCACGAAGTCCTCGTCCTCCGAGAACTGGGGCAGGATGCGCTTGATGGCGAGATCTTTCTCGAAGCCGGCCGCGCCCACGGCTTTGCCGCGGAACACCTCGGCCATGCCCCCCACCGCGAGCCGCTCGAGAAGTTGATACTTTCCGAACTGCTGCACGCCGCCATAGGGTAGCACGCAACCGACGCGCCGGCGGTCGATAACCTGTGTTACGCTTACTGACCTGGATCCATGGCCGCGGAATCCTTGATCGGGCAGATTCTCGACGGTCGCTTCGAAATCCTGTCTCTGATCGGTGAGGGCGGCATGGGCGCGGTCTACAAGGCGCGCCAGATTTCGGTCGACCGCCCGGTTGCAATCAAGGTGCTGTCCAAACAGCTGGCGGGCGACGCGCAGTGGGCGCAGCGCTTCCAGAACGAGGCGCGCGCGGCCAGCCGGCTGCGTCACCCGAATACCATCCGCATCATCGATTTCGGGCGCGCGGCGGGCGGCCAGTACTTTATCGCGATGGAGCTGCTCGAGGGGCGCGGGGTGCGGGAGGTTCTGGCCGGCGAGGGCGCGCTGCCGCCGGCGCGCGTGCTGCGCATCTTGACCCAGGCCTGTGCGTCGCTGGCCGAGGCGCACCGGGCGGGCATCCTGCACCGCGACATCAAGCCCGAGAACCTGTTCCTGTCGACCGGCGAGGGGCAGGCCGACTTCGTCAAGGTGGTCGACTTCGGGATCGCCAAGGTGGCCAATTCGGGCCAGCTCACCGGCGCCGGGATGGTGCTGGGGACGCCCCACTACATGTCGCCCGAGCAGGCCATCGGCAAGCCGCTCGACGCGCGTTCGGACGTGTACTCGCTGGGCGTGGTGATGTACGAGATGCTGGCCGGGGGGCCGCCGTTCTCGGGCAACGTGGCCGAGGTTTTGCAAATGCAGCTGTTTCAGGATCCGCCCGCGCTGCCGCGTGCGGTACCCGGCGACGTGCAGGCGATCGTGCTGCGCGCGCTGGCCAAACAGCCCGAGCAGCGCTTTGGCTCGATGGAGGAGTTCGGGGGCGCGTGCCTGGCGGTGCTGCAGCAGCTCTATCCGGCCGAGGCCGGGTCGGGTCCGCGCACCGCGCTTGCGTCGCTGGGCCAGATTCAAATGTCGGGTACGCCGGGTCTCCTGGCGGCGCCGGGCATGCCGACGCCGGGTGGGCAGCCGGCGCCCACGGCCGCCGCCAAGCTGGGCGCGGCCGCGCATGCGGCGACGCTACCGACGCCGAAGCCGGACGCCGCAGCCGTGAGCCCCGCGCGGTTCGTTCCGGTCGGGACACCCGCGCCCGTTGCGCCGCCGTCGTCCGCGCCGGCACCGTTTGCGCCGCCCACGTCCGCGCCGGCACCGTTTGC
>DATFWX010000276.1:0-14781 GCA_035258845.1 Polyangia bacterium
AGCTGGGCCTGGGACGGGACCACCTGGACGCAGGTCGCCACGACCGGCCCCTCGTCGCGTTCGGACGTGATGATGGCCTACGACGTCACCCGCCAGCGCGTGGTCCTGTTCGGGGGCTACAGCGCGGGCTCCGAATTCGGCGACACCTGGGAGTGGGACGGCGCCACCTGGACAGAGCGCGCCACCACGGGACCCACGGCGCGCGAAGATGGCGGGATAGTCTATGACAGCACCCGCGGAAAAATGGTGCTCTTCGGGGGCGACACCACCACGGGCGGCAGCCTGGCCTACCTGAACGATCTATGGACCTGGGACGGAGCCGCGTGGACGCAGATCTCGGCCCCCGGCCCCGGGGCGCGCTCCCTGGTGGAGATGGCCTACGACCCGGTGCGCGATCGCGTGGTCCTGCAGGGCGGTTTTTCGGGTGGCTTCGGAAGCGACGAGACCTGGGAATTTGACGGCGCCACCTGGACCCAGCGCTCGGCCGCGCCGTCGCGACGGCAGCAGCACGTCCTGGCCTACGACAGCGCGCGCGCCCGCACGGTTCTCTTCGGCGGCGCCAGCTCCGAAACCGGCAGCGTTCTGTTCGGTGACACCTGGGAATTCGACGGCACCCTGTGGAGCCAGCGCGCGAGCACCGGACCCAGCGCGCGCCGAGAAGCCGCCCTGGTCTTCGATTCGAGCCGCAGCCGGTCGCTCCTTTTCGGCGGCAGCGGCGCCGGCTATTACGGCGACACGTGGGAATGGGACGGCTCGACCTGGACCCAGGTCGCGAGCACCGGCCCGTCGCCGCGCAGCAACATCGGAATGGCCTATGACAGCGGGCGCAATCGCACCGTGCTGTTCGGCGGCGCCAGCACCAGCGGGGACGTGGGCGACACCTGGGAATGGAACGGGAGCGGCTGGACCCAGCGCGCCACCACGGGCCCCATGGCGCGCGCCGACGCGGCGCTCGCGTTTGACAGCGGGCGCAGCCGCACGGTTCTGTTCGGGGGCTACAACCCGGCCGGCGGCACCTTCGGCACGTTCCTTGGCGACACCTGGGAATGGGACGGCTCGAGCTGGACCCAGCGCAACGGGGGCAGCCCGGGAGGGCGCTCGAACCACGCGATGGCCTATGACAGCGCAACCGGCAAGACCGTGCTCTATGGTGGGCTGAACTTCTACACGAGCGGCATCGTCCTCGGCGACACCTCGGAATGGGATGGGACCAGCTGGATTTCGCTGGGGAGCACCGGCCCGGTCGCGCGTGATGAGCATGCCATGGCGTTCGACAGCGGCCGGCGGCGTGTGGTGATGTTCGGCCTCGGCAACGATAACCTCAACACGTGGGAGTTCCATGCGCGCGGGGGGCCGTGCACGACAGGCGCGCAATGCGACACCGGCTTTTGCGTCGATTCGGTCTGCTGCGAAGCCTCGAGCTGCACCGGTGCCTGCAACGCCTGCAACGTGGCCGGCTCGCCCGGAGTGTGCCATGCGGCCGACGCGGGCAGCCCAGGCAATCCGTCGTGTGCACCCTTCGCGTGCGACGGCACGGCCACCAACTGCCCGACCAGCTGCAGCACGGACAGCGCGTGCGCGTCCGATCGATTCTGCATGGGCGGCGCCTGCGCCCTGCAATTGCCGTCCGGACAGACCTGCGCGCGCGGACGGCAATGCCAGTCCGGATTCTGCGTGGGCGGCGTGTGCTGCGGCACCCTGTGCAACGGCGCCTGCCAGACCTGCAGCGCGACGCCGGGGACGTGCACGTCGCTGAGCGCCGGCGCCACCGGCAGCCCGAGCTGCGCACCCTACCTGTGCGACGGCGCGGGCGCAAGCTGCCCGACCTCGTGCACGGGCGATTCCAGCTGCGCGCCCTTGGCGCGATGCGTAAGCGGACGCTGCGCCTACCCGCTTTCGAATGGCAGCGCCTGCACGGTCGCCAATGCCTGCATGTCCAACCTCTGCATCGACGGGCGCTGCTGCGATTCGGCCTGCACGGGCGCGTGCGTGGCGTGCAATCGCCCGGGCGCGCTCGGCACCTGTGGGCAGGTCGCGGCCGGAACCGATCCGCGCGCCGCCTGCCCGGGCAGTGGGCCCTGCAAAGCCCTGTGCGACGGAAGCGGGGCCTGCGCCTATCCCGGCAGCACGCTCGTGTGCCGGGCGTCCACGTGCGTCGACACGATGACCGAGCAGCGCGCCGGCACCTGTGACGGGCAGGGTGCCTGCATGGACAATGGGACGACCGCCTGCACGCCCTATCATTGCGCGAGCGGCCAATGTCTGACCTCGTGCACGTCCTCGAGCCAATGCGTCGCCCCCAACGTCTGTCAGGGCACGATGTGCGCGCCTCTCAAAAACCTCGGTGAGAGCTGCGGTGGCGCGGCCGAATGCATGTCGGGTTTCTGCGCGGGCGGCGTGTGCTGCGACTCCGCGTGCACGGGAACCTGCCAGGCCTGCAACCGCCCCGGAGCGCTCGGTACCTGTGGCATCGCAACCGGGCTGTGCGGGCTGTGCACGACCTGCGACTCGTCCGGACAGTGCTCGCAACCGGCCGCCGACGACTCGGCCTGCGGAACCATTTCGTGCGCTGGCTTGTCGACCGAATGCCGGGTCTACGCCGACCTCATGTCGACCCGCTGCGCGGCCGCCGGCCTGTGCCACCGGCCCAACGATCCGGCGGTCTGCACGCAGTCCACCGACCGCGCCGACGGCACGCCCTGCTCGGCCGGCATGTGCCTGCGCGGTCAGTGCGTCGCGCGCCCACCGGTCGACGCGGGCACCGACGCGGGGACGGCTGGCGGCGGCGGCTCATCCGGCGAAGGGGGCTGCGGCTGCGCGGTCGGTGCGCGCGCGCGCACGCCCGCGCCCTGGTGGCTGGTCGCCCTGCTGCTACTCTATCGTCCTCGGTTCAGTCGACGACGAGCCTTGTAACCAGATCCACCTAGTGCGGACCGACATGGGCCGGCGGCGGCCCCAGGGCGAACGAAACCACCACGTTGGCCGCGATCGCCTGCCCGATGGCGACATTGTTCTGGTCGTCGATCTTGATCTGCCCGTCCGACTCCTGCGCCTGCTCGAGCGGCACGCCCGCGAACCAGTGCCCGCCGTCGATCAGGATCCCGAAAAGCCCCACTTGATCGGGCGCCACTTCCACGCCCGCCGGGCAGCGCAGATTGGCCCAGGCCGAAAGATTGATCTGCCCCTCGAGCTGCTTGGGGTCGGAGGAGCCTTCTCTATATTCGCCCTGCAGCTCGATCCGCGTGACCTCGAACTTGATCAAGCTGTAGAGCCCCTGCGGCACCTTGTCGAACCAAAGCTCGCGCGCGCTGCCCAGCATGTCGAGCTCGGTCTCGGACAGCGTCGTGTGGTCGCTGGGCGCGACGTCGCCCAGCACGGCCATCTGCTCCACGCGCACGCTGGCCTTGCTCAGGGTGAGCCCGGTCGCCGACGGCGGCGTGGGTGAGAAGGTCAGGCTCAGTCGGCCGGTGCCGGGCGGCGGCGGAGGCGACACTTCGCCGCCACAGCCAGCCCAGAGCAAAACCACCGAGGCGACAAGGCCCCACATCTCCCGACGGTGCACGGATCTTGCTCCTTGCAACCGTGATTCCTGTGGCCGAGTGGGCGGCCCTGCAAAGGAAACCAGCCACTTGGCATTGTGCCGGGTTGCGCAAGGATCGTACACTTGAGCAGCAAAGGTACAAGTGTTCCGGCTCCGATGACCGACAGTCCGACCATCGATGCCCTGGAGCTCGCTGCGCCCGCCGAACAGCCCGGCGGGGCGCGGGCGTACCTGGTGGTCCGCGAAGGCCTGCACACGCAGGTCATCGACCTG
Source organism: Polyangia bacterium (assembly GCA_035258845.1). Classification (GTDB taxonomy): domain Bacteria; phylum Myxococcota_A; class Polyangia; order JAHFDS01; family DATFWX01; genus DATFWX01. The sequence goes on from DATFWX010000276.1 coordinate 3,815, forward strand.
GCCCCGGACGAAGAGATCACGATCGGGCGAGCCGCCGAATCGACCATCTCGCTCGATGACGCGCGCGTGTCACGCGAGCACGCACGCGTGCGCCGGCGCGGCGGGGCCATCGAGCTCGAGGACCTGGGCAGCCGCAACGGCACGCACGTGGGCAGCGACCGTGTCCGCGCGGCCACGCGTCGCGTCGGCTCGGGCGACGTGATCCGAATCGGAGGGGCCGAGATCATCGTGGCGGTGGCCTCGGGCGCGCCGGTCGGCGAAGGCGGCGGCCGGCTGGAGGCCGAGCTCAAGCGGGTCGCGGCTGCGTGCGGCGGGCGGGCCTACCTGGTCCGGCTGGCGGTGGATCCGGAACGCGGTGCCCGCACGCTCGAGGTGGTGGGCAGCCTGCTCGGCAGCATGTCGCTGGTGGAAGCGCAGGGCCCGGGCGAGTACGCCGCCGTGCTCGGTGATCCCGACCCCGAAGTGGCCGAGGACCTGCTGGCGCGGCTGGCGCGGGCTTCGGGCGAAGTGGAGGTCACCTTTGGACGCCTTCCGCGCGATGGCTCGAGCGCTGCCGAGCTGCTCGCGCGTGCGCGGGCCGCGGCCGAGCGATACCGCGGCGCGGGGGCGGCGCAGGAGGTGCCGGCCGAGATCGCCGACGGCGTGGTGGTGGCAGACGCCGCCATGGTGCGCGTGTTCCGCCTGGCGCGACGGGTGGCGCCCGCGCCCACCACCGTCCTCTTGTGCGGCGAGACCGGCGTCGGCAAGGAAGTGCTGGCCGAGCAGATCCACCGTTGGAGCCCGCGTGCCCACGGGCCCTTCGTACGGCTCAACTGTGCGTCGCTGCCGGAGACGCTGCTCGAAAGCGAGCTGTTCGGCCACGAGCGCGGGGCGTTCACGGGCGCGGACCGGCGCAAGATCGGTTACCTCGAGGCCTCAGGCGGCGGCACCCTGCTGCTCGACGAGATCGGCGAGCTTACGCCGGCCATGCAGGTCAAGCTCCTCAGGGTTCTGGAGACGCGCCGGCTCCGGCACCTGGGCGGCACGCACGAGATTTCAATCGACGTGCGGCTGCTGGCGGCCACCCACCGCGACCTGCAGGCCGACGTTGCGTCCGGTCGCTTCCGCGAGGATCTATACTTCCGGCTGAGCGCGTTCGTGATCGAGGTGCCGCCGCTGCGCGAGCGCCCGGCCGAGATCGCGCTCCTGGCCGACCTGTTCGCGCGTGATCTCGCTCGACGGATGGCGCAACCGCCGCCCGTGATCGATCCGGCCGCGATGTCGGCGCTGGCCGGCCACCGGTGGCCAGGCAACGTCCGCGAGCTGCGCAACGCGATTGAGCACGCGCTGGTGATGGCCGAGGGTGGCACCATCCTTGCGCAGCACCTGCCGGACGCCGTGCGGCGGGGGGCCGCAGCACAGGTCGACTCGGGTGGTCGAGCGGCGGGCCCGATGCGGGACCGGCTGGCCGATCTGGAGCGCAAGTCGATCGAGGAGGCGCTGGCGGCCGAAGACGGCAACCAGACCCGAGCGGCCCGCCGGCTCGGCATCTCACGCCGAGCGCTCATCTACAAGCTCGCCAAGTACGGCATCCGCCGTCGATAACCGTCAGCGGGGCGCGTAGATCTCGGCGCTCGGCCGCCCGTCGGCGTCGCCGCCCGCAACCAGCACGGTGCGGTCGCACAGCGGGACCGCCACATGGCCGCGGCGGGGCTTGCCGAGCGACCGTTCGGATACGAATCCGGAGGCGGGAACGTACAGCTCTACCGACGCAAGCGGCTGCCCGTCCGCGTCTCCCAGGCCGCCGATGACGAGGACCCGGCCCTGGTCGAGGGCAGTCGCGGTGTGCCCGCGCCGCGGCGTCCCTAGCGGAAGGCAGGTCGTGGTCTGGGAAATCGGGTTGTACAGCTCCGCATCGCACATCCGCTGACCGATCGGGTCAAAGACCCCGCCCACGACCAGGATGGCGCCGTCGTCGAGCAGGGTGGCGGTGGCCTCGGCGCGCGGATACAAAAGGCTCGGCGATGAGGTCGGTAGTGGGGTCTCGACCGCATAGATGGAGCGCGTCGGCAGGCCGGCTGGATTGTAGCCGCCGAACACCAGCGGGATCCCGACCGCCACCACCACGGCGGGCTCGCGGCGCGCGTCGGGCAGCGGGGGGCCGGCCTCGATCTTGGCGCCCTCGGAACGCAGGTTGATGAGCGCAGTCGACGGGTCGGAGCCGCCGACCACGAGCAGGCGCTGGTCGGTGTCGGCCAGCGCGACCACCCGATGGCCCACCCGTGCGCCCAGCTGCTGGCCCTGCAGCAGCGAGAAGGTTCGCGTGGTGAAATCGAAGACGTCCGCGTTGTCGAGCGGTCGGCCCATCGCGTCGAGGCCTCCCACCACGACCGCGCCCTGGGCGGGCACCACGGCGAGCGCCGCGGCGGTGCGGGCTACGCTCAGGTGCTGGCCCGGCGCGTCGGCGAAGGTCGCGGTCGGCGTTCCGTACAGAGCCGCCGAGTCCAGCGAAGTTCCGTCCGGCCGCGCGCCCCCGACCAGCAGCACGGTCCCATCGGCGAGCGGGAGCGCGACCGCGTCGGCGCGAGCCACCGCGGGCGGTCCCACCGTGTCGGCGAAGAAATTGGTGGGGGAAAAATACAGCGGCACCGGTGGACCGCCGCGCTCGAAGTTGATCGGGCAGCTGCGACCGCGCGCGATCACGTCGCCCGAGATGGCCAGCCCTTCCAGGATGAACTCGGTGCGCGGGCCGAACGGGACTCCGCCCAGGTTGACTCGGCTGGCCGAGGCTTCCGCCTGCGCCTGCGCGAGCACGCGGCCGTCGCGCTCCGCGCGCAGCGTCACCGTGGCCACGCTGGCGAGCAGGCGCTGGCTGTCGATCGAGGTGGGCACGCGCACCGCGAGGGTCAGGTCGGGACCGGCTTCCGACCCGCACGCGCACAAAAGCAGCGCCAGAAGTCCTCGTATTATCTCACGCCCACCATGCGGCTTCGCTGTCGCTGCGCCGCCGAGATGGCAAGCCCAGACGCGCCTCTCGTCGCTCGCTGCGCTCGCATCGATCAAACGCCTCGCCCTCGCCCCACTTCGTGGGGCCCCTCGGGCTCGGCCCCCACGCACCAAGATCCCTGGTCGAAAACCGCGACCTCCATCTGCGCGGGGCCCCTCGGCTCGTCTCATCTGAACGGCCCAACCGCAGACGCCGTGCCCGTCGACGAGGGCGGGGACGGCGACGCGGTGGCAAGGGGAATCGAGATCGCCAGCGCCGCCGCCACGCCGCCCGCGAGGGCCCATAGCCACCAGCGCCGGTACCAGGGCGGTGGGTCGGGCAAAGGGCGCGGCGGTGCCGCCAGCAGCAGCGATGGCTCCAGCAGGCGGCGCACGGTATCGTCGACCACCCGCTGGACCGGTGCGGTATCGAGCGAAGCGTCCTCGGTCACCGTCTGCCCACCGGGCAGCTCGACGCGCCGGGCCAGAAAGCGCCAGCCGCCCGGAGTGCGCCGGAGCGCGCCCAGCACGACCGCACCGGCCCGCGCGCCAGCCGCGCGCGCGGCCTCGACCAGCGCATCCGGATCGGGCGGCTGCCAAGGTTGAAGCGGCGGCTCGAACCGTTCGTGCTGCGAGACCACCGCACAGAGGCCGGCCCAGGGCTGGAATCCAGGCGCTTCCACACGCACCAGGTGCTGTCCGAGCGCGATGGTTCGGGTGCCAGCCACGACGTGGCCGTCGACCGACACAATCGCGCCATCGGGCACGCGGACCTCCAGCTCGGCGTGCGGCGCGAGCGCGACCTCGGCCACCGCGCGCCTGTAGGTGGCCGCGGCGCGGGGCGGGAACTGGGCCGGATCGAGCGCGCGCGTCGGATCCATGCGGGCGGCGCGGACCAGGTCTTCCCACGCCTCGGCGGTGCGCCCCAGCTCGAGCCGCGCCAGCCCGCGGTGAAGGTACAGATCGGCCAGTTGGCGCGCGTCCAGGCCCGCGCCACCTTCGGCCTCGGCCGCGCGCGCCAGCTCGCTCAGCGCCGCCGCCGCCTCGTCGAACCGGAAAGCCCGGTAGTCCGCCACCGCGGCCAAAAGACGCTGCCCGAGCGGGGCCGGCTGAATCGCCGTGGGCGAACGGTCGATGGGAGGGCCGGTTCCACGACGGACCAGCGCCTCCGCAAAGGCCGCGTGAACCTTGTCCGCGAGCGGAGCCGGTGCGCCCGGCGGCTGCCAATACAAGGGCAGGGGAGGCTCCCCGGCCCCGTCGGCGCGCGCGACGGCGGCGAGCCCAAGCAGGCCGATGGTCAGCGCAAACGGACGCATCCGACGGCATTATATAATGGACCAATGAGCGGTGAGCGCAGGCGCGGGGTTTCGAGGCTTGCGAGCGGAGTACAGCGGAGCGAGCCGCCGAGCCGCGGTGGAGCGAGGCGCGAAGGAATACAATGAGCGGTGAGCGCAGGCGCGGGGTTTCGAGGCTTGCGAGCGGAGTACAGCGGAGCGAGCCGCCGAGCCGCGCCGGAGCGAGGCGCGAAGGAACGAAATGACTGCGCGCTTTGGCCGCTACGAGCTGCTGCGGCCCCTGGGCCGGGGTGGAATGGCGGAGCTGTTCCTGGCGCGCTACCGCGGGCCCGAGGGAATCGAGAAGTCGCTCGTCATCAAGCGGGTGGCGCCCGAGCTGGCGGGCGACCACCGGTTGCTCGCGCTGTTCTTCGAGGAGGCCCGCATTCAGGTGTCGCTTTCGCATGGCAACCTGGTGCCCGCGTTCGATTTCGGCCGGGTCGGCAACGCCTATTTCATCGCGATGGAGCACGTGCCCGGCCGCGACCTGGGTGCGCTGCTGGCGGCGGCGCGCGATCGCGGACGCAGGCTGCCCCCGCGTCTTTCGGCGTATGTGTGCGCGGAGGTTTGCCGTGGGCTCGCATACGTGCATCGCCGGGGCCTGGTTCATCGCGATGTCACGCCGCGCAACATCCTCTTGTCGTGGGACGGCGAGGTGCGGCTGTCCGACTTCGGCGTCGCGCTCTCGCCGGCCGACCGGGTGGCTCCGGGCGTGCGCGGCACGCTGGGCTACATGGCGCCCGAGCAGGCGCTCGGCAAGCGGCCCGATCAGCGTGCCGATCTGTTCGCGCTCGGGCTGGTTCTGGCCGAGGCGGTGAGCGGCCAGCGAGCACGCGAGGCGGCCAATCCAGAGGCGGCGCTTGCGGCGGCACGCACGGCGGCGCCGCTTTCGATCGAGGGCCGGTTTGCCGAGGTGGTGACGCGGGCCACCGCGCCGCTGCCGGAAGACCGCTTTGCCGACGCCGAAGCCCTGCAGATCGCGATTGAGCAGGTGGCCGCGCAATTGCCGCCCGAGAAGGATGCGCAGGCGCCGGCGCACGCGTTGGCGGCGCTGCTCAGCGATTGGTTCGGTCCGCCCGACCCGCAGTCGACGCCGGGCGAGGTGAAGAGCCCGGTCGGCGAGACCCAGCCCCACGAAGAGACCTACTTCCGCGACGCCCGGACCGCCGACTCGTTCGAGCAGTTGCTGCTCGGCTCGGCGCAGGTGCGGGGCGCGTCGACACGCCGGCGCTGGATCATCGGCGCGGTGGCGATCGCTGGAGCCGCGGCGCTCGCCATCACGGGCGCGGCGATCGCGGCTCGTGCGCGTCGGCCGGTGGCGCCTACCTCGGCGGCCGCGGCGGCGCGAGCCCCGGCGGCGGGAGCCACGGCAGCGACGCCCAGCATCGGGCTCAGCCCAGCGCCGCTTCCGGTGTCGCCGACCGCGTCCAGCGCGTCCACCGCGCCGGCCACGCCACCGCCCGCCCGGGCCGGCGTCCACGCGCCCGGGCCCCACCGACCCATGCCGGCACCGGGCACGCTTACCGTTCGCTGCACGCCCTGGTGTGTCCCTTACCTGGACGATCGCCCGCGTGGCGAGGGCGGCCGGCGGCACACGCTGACGCTGCCGGCGGGGCGCCACCGGGTAGCCGCGCAGCGGCTAGACGATCGCCAGGAGCGCACCGTGGAAATCCGCGCGCGCCAGTCGCAGGCCATCGACTTCGCGTTTCCCTGATCGCTGCCGATCGCGATCGCGCTGCCAGTGATGTGCGCACCTGTACGCGGCTTGCACAGCGGCGACCGTGCAATGCCTCGAAACCATGACGCGGTCGCAGGGGAACGACGCTTGCATCGGACCGGCTCGGTCTATCGGTCTATAGGAGGCAAATTCATGAGATCTTTCGCCTCAGCTTCGCTTCTGCTTCGGGCCGGCGTCGTGGTGTTTGCGCTGGCCGCATGCTCGTCCCCGAGCCGACCGACCCGCCTCATCACGGGTCACCTGGACGTCGCGCACTACCACCTTGCGGGCGCGCAGGTGGTGGCGATGTCGTCGTCGGGGCACGTGTTCCGAGCGCCCATCGCGCAGGCAACCGGGGCCTTCCGGATCGCTTTGCCGGTGGGCTCGACCTACATGCTGCGTTTCGCCAACACGACCGCGTCGCGGCGCCTCTTCGATGCCTTCGCGGTGCTGGCACCGATGCGGCCGACCGGCGTTCGCACGCACTGGGTGACGCTGACCGCGGGCCGCCCGATTGACCTGGGCCGCATCGCAAAAGCGGGCACGCTGACCTCGCAGACTCTGCAGCCGCTCGACGATGGCGGCGGTGGCGACGACTCGGCCGACAACGACTCGGCTGACCATGACAACGACGGTGAGGAAGACGACGACGCCGACGCGTGCGACCTCGACGACGGGGCCGACATGGAAGACGCCGACTCCGAGCGCGACATCCTCGACGACACCGACAGCGACCAGGACGGCGTGGCCGACTCACAGGACAGCTCCGACGATCGGCCGGCCTGCACGAGCGCGCGTGACGACGGAGACGACTGCGAGCTCAACGACGACCAAGAGAACGACGACGAGCGCGACGACGACGCCCCCTGCAACTCGGGCGGCGGCGGCGGTGCGGGCTCGGGTGGCGGTGGCGGCGGGAATCCTCCTGCGGTCCGTGGCGTAATCTAACGGCCCAGGCTCCTCCATAGCCCTGGCCCGGCGTTTCCCCCCGCCGGGTCAGGGCCCTCCCTCATCGGCCCTCCCCGCGCTTTTGGTTCCAGCTCCGTGCTCAGACCGTCTGCGGCTCCGGCGACGCTGACGGCTCGGCCCCGGCCGGGGCTCGATCCTCCGCCGCCGTGTGCTCGCGCGCAATAAGCATGTAGATGGAAGGGACGAAGAACAGAGTGAATGCCGTTCCCATGGCCATGCCGGCCACCAGCACCAGCCCGATGCTATTGCGCGCGGCCGCGCCCGGCCCGGTCACCAGGGTCAGTGGGAAATGGCCGCAGATCGTGGCCACGCTGGTCATGAGGATGGGGCGCAGGCGCGTAGCGGCCGCCTCCCGAACCGCCTCCAGCTTGCTCTTGCCACGCCGCTGCAGCTGGTTGGCGAACTCGACGATGAGGATGCCGTTCTTGGACACGAGCCCGACCAGCGTCACCAGACCAACCTGCGAGTACACGTTGAGCGTGGTGGTCCAACCCTGGGTCAAAGACGGCAGGTTGGGGTCGGGCATCTTCAAAAATGTCATCGTCATCGCGCCGAACATGCCGAGCGGGACCGACCCGGCCAGGATGACGAAGGGGTCGCGGAAGCTGTTGAACTGGGCGGCCAGTACGAGGAAGATCAGGATGACGGCGAGCAGAAAGGCGGGCAGGAACCGGTCGCCTTCGGTACGCAGCTGACGGGACTCGCCGGTGTAATCGATCGTGTATCCCTTGGGCAGGATCCTGCCCGCTTCGTCCTCGAGGTAGGCCAGCGCCTGGTCGAGCGGCCGGATGGCGACCCCGCTCAGCTTGACCGCGTTGAGCTGCTGGAAGCGGTTGAGCGTACGCGGCGTCACTGAGTTGCGAATGGTGGCGATCGTGCTCAGCGCGACCAGCTGCCCGTTGGGCCCGGTGACGTACACGTCCGCGAGCTGCTCCGGGTTCAGACGCTCGACCCGCAAAAGCTGCGGGATGACCTTGTAGCTGCGCCCGGCCACGCTGAAGCGGTTGACAAAGTTGCCGCCGATGGCGGCTGCCAGATCCTGCCCCACCGTCTGCAGATTGAGCCCCAGCTGGGCCGCCTTCTCACGATCGATCTCGATCTGCGATTCGGGCTGATCGATCTTGACGTCGATTTGCGGCGGAAAGGCAAATATCCCGCTCTGTGCGGCTTTTTGCTGGAGCTTTTCAGCAAAACCCAGGATCTCCGAGGCCTCCGCGGTGGAAGCGATCACGAGCTCGACCGGGAATGAGCCGCCGCCCGGGAGCGCCGGCGGCAGCACGGCGAAGGTCTGGATGCCCGGGATCTGGGACACCTTCTGCTGCACCTCGGGCAGGATATGGAAGGCCGATCGCTTGCGCTGGTCCCAGGGTTTGAGACCGAGCCCCCAGAAGCCGCCGTTGGGAAACGTGATCTGGAAGGTGAAGCCGCCTTCCGGGATGGTCGAGACGTCCTGGTTGACCGCGCGCGTGTATGGCGTGACCTGGTCGAGCGTGGAGTTGGACGGCGTGTTGAGGATGCCGAACACAACGCCCTGATCCTCGGCCGGCGCCAGCTCCTTGGGCGAGAACGAGAACATGGCGAAGACCAGGATTCCGACCACGATCCAGGCCGCATAGATGGCCCCGCGGTTTCCGAGCGCGACATCGAGCAGCCGCGAGTAGCCGGTCCTGATGCGGTCGAAGCCTCGATTGATGACACCCGAGAATCCGCGCTCGGAGTGACCGGCGCGCAAGAGGTAGGCCGACATCACCGGCGACAGGGTCAGCGCCACCACGCCCGAGATGGTGACCGCGCCCGCCAGCGTGAGCGCGAACTCGCGGAACAGCGAGCCGGTGAGGCCGCCCTGAAAAGCAATCGGCGTGTAGACCGCGGCCAGCGTGATGGTCATGGCGATGATCGGCCCCACCAGCTCGCGGGCCGCAACCAGCGCAGCATCGAGGGCGGTTCGCCCCTCGCGCAGGTGCCGCTCCACGTTTTCGACCACGACAATCGCGTCGTCGACCACGAGCCCCACCGACAGGACGATTGCCAACAAAGTGAGCAGATTCACCGTGAAGCCAAACAGCTGCATCAGGAAGACGCCGCCGATGAGGGACACCGGAATGGCGACGATCGGCACCAGGACCGAGCGGAACGAGCCCAGGAACAGGAAGATGACGATCATCACGATCAGCAGCGTCTCCGCCAGCGTCTGCACCACCTCATGGATCGCGCTGCGAATGTAGGAGGTGGCGTCGTAGGCGATTTCGGCCTGCAGCTGCTCGGGCAGCTCCTTCTTGAGCGAGTCGAGCTCGGTGCGGGCGCGCCGGATGACGTCGAGGGCGTTGGCGTTGGGCAGCGACCAGATGCCCATGAACACCGCGGTCTGACCGTTGAAGTTGACCGCGGTGTCGTAGTCCTCGGCGCCCAGCACGACGTCCGCGATGTCGCCCAGACGCAGGGTGGCGCCGTCGCGCTCGCGGATCACAAGCTGCTTGAACTCGGCCACCGAGCGCAGATCGGTGTTGGCGGTCAGGTTGATCTGGACCAGCGATCCTTTGGTCTGGCCCACCGCCGCCAGGTAATTGTTGGCGGCCAGCGCTTGCCGCACCTGGGCCGGGCTCACGTTCTGAGCGGCCATCTTGTCGGCTTTGAGCCAGATCCGCATGGCGAACGTGCGCGCGCCCAGGATGTCGGCGCGCTGCACGCCCTCGATGGCCGACAGCCGCGGCTGCACGATGCGCACCAGGTAGTCGGTGATCTCGTTCTGCTTGAGAAACTGCGAGGAGAAGCTCAGGTAGGCCGAGGCGAACTGGCTGTCCGCGGATTCGATGTTGAGGATGGGGACCTGGGCCTCGGGCGGCAGATCGCCGCGCACCTGATCGACCTTGGAGCCGATTTCGGCGAGCGCGCGCGTGGCATCGTAGTTGAGCCGCAGACGCGCGTGAATGGTCGACAGGTTCTGGTGGCTCTCCGACTCGATGTAGTCGATGCCGTCGGCCGACGCGATCACGCGCTCGAGCGGGGTCGTGATGAAGCCGCGCACCAGCTCGGCGTTGGCGCCGATGTAGGTCGTGGTGACCGTGATGGCCGCGTTCTCGCTGCGCGGATACTGCCGCACGTTGAGCGAACGAATGGCCTGGATGCCCGCGATGACGATGCCCAGGCTGACGACGATCGCAATGATGGGACGGCGGATGAAGAGGTCGGTGAGCCTCACGTCGTCCTCATTTTTCGGTGGGTTGGGGCGCCATCTGAACATCCGGCGCCAGCTCGTTCTTGACCACGACCCCCATTCCATTGCGAAGCTTGAAGGCTCCGCTCGAAACCACGGTCTCGCCGGCGCTGACCCCCGACTCCACCACGATGAGGTCCCCGCGGCGCTCGCCCAGGCGGAGGAACTTCTGGCGCACCGTCTGGGCGCTCCGGCCCGAAGCGTCCTTGCTTTCCTCGACCACGAACAGCGAATCGCCGTAGGGCGCGTAGAGCACGGACGTCGCCGGGATCACCAGCGCCGGTCGTGCCTGCGCGGCCAGGACCTCGAGGTTGACGAACATGCCCGGGCGAAGCCGCCCGTCGGCATTGGGGAAGGTGGCGCGCACGCGGACGTTGCGCGTCGACACGTCGATCTCGGAATTGATCGTGCTGATGGTTCCTTCCCAGCGTGCCTCGGGAAAAATGTCGGTGCGCATGCGGACCTTCTGACCGAGCTTGAGCTGGGCAAGGATCTGCTGGGGCAGCGAAAACTCGCCGTAGATCGGATCCACCGACTGCAGCGAGGCCAGCGGCGTTCCCGGCGAAACCGACTGGCCGAGCTCCACCTGCCGGATCGCGATGCGGCCGTTGAAGGGCGCGCGGATGGTCTTCTTGGCAATGGTCGCGCGCAGCCCCAGAACGGTGGCCTCGGTCTGCTTGGCGCGCGCTTCGGCGGCGTCGAAATCGGCCACTGTATTGGCACCGGTCTCGCGCAGCTTTTGCGCGCGCTCGAGGTTGGCCTTGGCCAG
>DATFWX010000277.1:0-4049 GCA_035258845.1 Polyangia bacterium
CATGCGGGCCAGATAGCCGGCATTGAAGTCGGGCGGGTGCAGGCCGATCTGGAACACGCGCGGCGCGTCCAGCGGCTTGCCGTCGGGGAAGTTCATATGCAGGACGTCGATCATCTGCGGGCCGGTCATGTAGTCGACCAGGCAGCCGTTGTCGGGCACCTCGAGCACCGGAAAATCGGGCGGCGGCTGCGAGCCCAAAAGATTGCTCTGCGACGGGTAGTAGGGTTGGCTGACCGCGCTGATGCCGCCCCAGTTGGCCAGCGTCCAGCGCGCCAGCTCGTAGCCCCGCCAGGCGGTCTGAATGGTCTCGGGTGGGAACGCGCTCGATTCGACCGTGTAACCCGCGCGCGCACAGGCATCGATGGTCGAAAGCTGGGCGGTCCAGCCGCCGGCGCGAAACGAGGTCGGCCGGCCCAGCCCATTCTGCTCCAGCAGATCGGCCGCACCGCTGAGCAGCGCGGTCTGCTCCTCGAGCGAGTAGGACGCGAAGATGACCGTGTAGCCGGTGGTATCGCCGTTCGGATAGACGGTCGAGGGCTGGGTGCGGCATGAAATGGGCGTTCCGCCCAGCTTGACGGTCTGGACGAACACGCACCAGGGATGGATGTGCACGCCCATCTCGTCGCCGGCGGCGCGCTGCCGCTGCGCCCACTCGAGGTTCACCTGCTTGCGCTCCGGCGTGACCATGGGATCGGTGAGCGCATAGGGACCGAAGAACTGGGTCAAAAGAAGCCCCGGGTGATGCATGCGCAGGGTCTCGATGTTGTGCAGATAGGTGTCGAGGTTGTCCGAGTTGTCCCAATCGGTCGACACCACCGCGTACAGAGCCGCCGACACCCGAAGCGGGCGGGCCGCAAACGCGCTCGCCTGCCCGTCGGCTCCGAACAGCACCGTGTGCTCGCCCAGCGCGGGTGCGGGCAGCGCGCCCTGAAAGCTCGTGCCCGACGCTGCCTGCAGGCGCACACCCGGGCCCTGATCGATCCACAGATCCACCACGCGGGGCGCGCCATCGGGCGAGCCCACCCACGAAACCGTCACGTTCCAGGTCGCATCGCGCGGGGTCAGGCCGTCGCCGGCCATGAGCCAGGTGCGCGCGTTGATCTGGAAGTTGGGTTCGTCGCCGCCGGGCGGCGGGGCCGGCGGCGTGGCGCGCAAGGGTGGCACATCGGTGCCGCAGCCGAGCAGCGCGAGGGGCGCGAGCAGGAGCGCGATGCGGGCGAAGCGTGTGCGACGCATGGCGCGCACGGTTCCAGAGTTTCTTGCTTGCGTCAAGCGCCCGGTCGCGCTAAGGGATCCGCCAGGCACGCACGACCGGCGTGCATCGCGCGAAGTGAAGGAGGCTCTCATGCGTCGAGTGCTCGTGGTCGTTTCCCTGTGCCTTCCGGCCTGCGCGTCGGGCCCTCTGTCCCCGGTCAAGAGCCACACGCCGCCCGAGGCCACCCCGCCCGCGCCCAAAACCGAGCTGGCGCAGGCGGCCCCGCCCGGGCGGGCGGCTCGGCCTCCGCGCCCGGGTCGACTCTTCGACGGGATCGAAAGGCCCGAGCGAGCGGAGCGCGGTGAGAAGCCGGCCGGTCCGCACATCCTCATTCCGGATTGGGGCACGCGCGGCGAGCGCGCCCGCTCCTACGACCTCAACCACATCCGGTTCGCGATCGATTTCGATCTGACCAAGCGGCACATCCGCGGACGGGTGACCAACGTGGTGGCGCCGTTCACCGATGATCTCAAGGCCATCGAGCTGGACGCCGAGGAGCTTCACATCCTGTCGGCCCGCATCGACGGCCGCCCGGCCCGCTTCACGACCGGCAAAAAGTCGGTCCAGGTGGCGCTCGATCGGCCGGCGCGCGCGGGCGTCCCGCTCGAGGTCACGCTCGAATACGAGGGCACGCCACGCACCGGGCTGCACTGGGTGGGGCCCGAGCCCGGCTACCCCGACAAGCCGCTCGAGGTGTGGTCGCAGGGCGAGGACATGAACAACCACTTCTGGCTGCCCATGTGGGACTACCCGAACGACCGCACGACCTGGGAATCGTTCTTGACCGTGCCGGCAGAGCTGACCGCAGTCTCGAACGGGAGCCTCGTCGGCGTCGAGGCCGGCCCGCGGCCAGGCACCCGCACGTTCCACTACAAGATGGCCGAGCCCAACGTGACCTATCTGATCGCGGTCGCGGTCGGGCCCTGGGAGCGCTATGCCGATGCCTGGCAAGGCCGGCCGGTCGAGTACTTCGTGCCGCGCGGCACCGGCGAGGTCACGGCCCGCCGCTCGTTCGGGCAGACACCCGACATGATCGACTTCTTCTCCAAGCACGCCATCGGGGTCGATTATCCGTGGCCCAAGTACGCGCAGACCGCGGTGGCCGAGTTCGTGGTGGGCGGCATGGAGAATGTTTCGTCGACGCTGCAGACCGACCTGACGCTGCACGACGAGCGCTGGCACCTGGACCAGACCTCGGAGAGCCTGGTCGCGCACGAGCTGGCGCATCAGTGGTTCGGCGACCTTCTGACCTGCCGCAGCTGGGACCATCTGTGGCTCAACGAGGCCTTCGCCACCTACTTCGAGGTGCTGTACGCGGAGCATCTGCGCGGTCGCGACGAGCTCGAGATGGAGATGTGGAAGAACCAGACCCAGGCCAAAGAGGGCGATGACCCCGAGAGCCCGCAGCCGCTTGTCCAGACCTACTTCACGCGCACCGACGACCGGCCCAGCCGGGCGGTCTACTCGCGCGGCTCGAGCGTTCTGCACATGCTGCGCTTCGTCGTGGGCGACGCCCGGTTCCGGCGCGTGATCCAGCATTATGTCGAGAAGAACCGCGGCCGCACGGTCGACAGCGAGGATCTGCGACGATCGGTGGCGGAGGTGACCGGGCAGCCGCTCGAGTGGTTCTTCCAGGAATGGGTCTACGGCGCCGGCGTGCCCGAGCTCGAGGTCAGCGCAAGCTGGGACCCGGCCAAGAAGCAGGAGGTGGTGGTGGTCAAGCAGACGCAGAAGGTCGGCGGCGCGGTGCCCTACTTCCGGATGCCGGTCGACATCGCGCTCGTCATCGGCGGCAAGAAGGAGCTGCATCGGGTCTGGATGGCGCAGGCCGAAGACCGCTTCGAGCTGCCGGCACGCGAGCGGCCCCAGATGGTGCGGTTCGACGACGGCGGCTGGATCCTGAAGACGCTCAAGTTCGACCGGTCGACCGAAGAGCTGTCGTGGCAGCTCGCCAACAGCGATCACCTGAGCGCGCGCATGGAGGCCATCGACGGGCTGGGCGAAAAGCTCACCGACGAGCGGGCCACCGAAGCGCTTACGCGCGTGCTCGGGCAGCCCAAGGCGCACTGGGCGGTCAGGGCGCGGGCGGCCGAGGCCCTCGCTGCGCGCAAGAAGAGCACGGCCGCGCGCAAGGCGCTCCTTTCGGCGCTCGAGGACCCGGAGGCGCGTGTGCGCACGGCCACCGCCAAGGCGCTCGGAAGCTTCAACGGTGACCAGGAGGTTGCGCTGGCGCTGCAGCAGCACCTGCAGTCCGACCGCTCGTACGCCACCCAGGCCGCGGCCGTGCACGCGCTCGGCCAGGTGCTCGGCAAGGCCGGCTTCGACGTGGTGGCCTCGGGCCTTGCCATCCCATCGCAGCGCGATCGGGTGGGGACGGCCGCGCTGGAGACCATGGCCGAGATCGATCCCGGACGTGCGCTGCCGCGGCTGCTGGAGGCGGCGGCGGTCGGCAAGCCCTACCCGCTGCGCATGAGCGCTCTCAGCGCGCTCGCGCGCGCGTCGGCCGACGTCGACGGAGCCGACAAGCTGCGCATCTACGAGGTGCTCGACCAGGGGCTGCGCGCCGACTACTACCGGGCGCGCCTGGCCGCGCTGCGGGCGCTCGGGCAGCTAGGCGGCGAACGGGCGCAAGCCCGCCTCGAGCGAGCGGCCAAGGAGGAGATCGATCCCGGCTTCCGCAGGGCCGCCCAGCGGCTGGCCGAGCAGGTCAAGAAGGGAGTCGCGCTCAAGGACGAGAACACGCGGCTGAAGCGGCGGGTCGAGGAGCTGGAAAAGGAGCTGCGCGGCCCGGGCG
>DATFWX010000278.1:0-20897 GCA_035258845.1 Polyangia bacterium
TTTTCCTCCGGCACCGCGGCCACGATGCGCGCATACAGCTCGGCCGAGCGCTCGATCCGGTAGGGCGCCGGATGCGCGCTCGAGGGCACCAGGAACGAGCGCGCGCTCGAGGGGCCGCGCACGAAGGCCGCCTGCTCGTCCTGGTCGGCGATCACCTCGGTGACCTCGTTCCAGTCCAGGTGGAAGCGCTCGCCGCGCGGGCTCTCGAGCGCCAGCCCGCGCTGGTCGATCCGCACGCAGCTGCGCCAGGTGGGCGCGCCCAGATACAGGCTCGCGGTCGCGATCACACCCAGCCCTGCGACAAGGTCGATCAGTCGCGGCGTGCCCGTGACCCCATACACGAACGGCAGCACGCACAGCGCGCCTCCGAACGCGAGCATGGCCCAGACCGCCCAGGCGCGGCGCGGGCGCAGCCGGAAGCGCGCGGCCGCCTGCTCAGCGTCCGCCATGCTCGGCCACCATGCGTGCAATGGCCCCGCGGGCGTCGAGCGAGATGGCCTCGAACAGGAGCCCGAAACCGGCCTTGACCAGCACGGTCCGGCTCGCGCTCCCGTTGGGCACCGGCAGCTCGGCATCCTCGCGGCGCCGCCACAAGACCCAGCCCAGCGCCTCCACCTGCCCGAAACCCGAAAGCGGGAAGGTGAAGGCAACCCGCGACAGAAGTGGAATCGGCAGGCCCGCAATGAAACAGCCGTTGGTCGACAGATCCTTGATAGAGGCTGGAAACTTGAGACCGATGTCCGACCCGTCGGGCTCGACGCGCTCGTAGATCGGCACCAGCACCGGATGCAGCGGGACGTTGCGTGGCCCCAGCTTCTCGACCACGGTCGGGATGGAGACCGCAAGGCGCGGCGCGCGGCGCTGCTCGTTCTTCGACGTCATCGGATTTTCACCCCCGGTTGTGCCTCCCGATCCAGAGCCGCCAGCGCCACCACCTCGTCCTCGCCGGCGGCCAGGATCATGCCCTCGGACAGGATCCCGCGGATGGTGGCCGGTTTCAAGTTCGCGACCAGGATCACCCGCCGGCCGACCAGATCCTCGGGTTTGTAAGCGCCCGCCAGGCCCGCCACCACCTGCCTCGGCCGGCCCTCGCCCGCGTCGACCGACAGCACGTAAAGCTTTTCGGCCTTGGGATGCTTGCGGGCTTCCGTGATCAGCGCGACCCGGAGATCGATTTTTTGGAAATGGTCGAGATCGATCGCGGCAGGCGGGGCCACGGTTGCCTCGGCGCCTACGGCCTCGGGCGGCAGCCAGCGCGCCAGCAGCTCGGCCTGCCGCCGCTCGTCGATGCGCGGAAACAGGGGCTCGGCCTTGGCGGGCCGCGAGCCCGGGTAGGCCCACGCCTGGGGCCAGGTCTCGCCCTGGTCGGGCGCGAGCCCGAGCTGCGCGTACATCCTGCGCGCGCTGTCGGGCAGAACCGGTGCGCACAGGAGCGCGATCCAGCGAATCGCCTCGGCCACCGTCGAGAGCACGGCCGCGCGCTCGGGCGCCGGCAGCCGGAACGGCTCTTTCTGCGCGATGTAGTTGTTGGCCGCGCGCACCAGCTCCCACAGCGCTTCCAGCGCGCGCGAGGGCTGGAAGCCGTCGAGGAGCTCGGCGACGCGAGCGCGCACCGCGGGCCCGCCCAGCACGTCGGCGCCGCCGGGCGCAAGCTCGCCCTTGGCCATGCCGATGGTCCGGTTGACCAGGTTGCCCAGGTCATTGGCCAGATCGCTGTTCCACCTGGCAATCAGCGACTCGTAGACGAAGTCGCCATCGCCGCCCAGCGGGATCTCGCGCAGCAGGAAGTAGCGCAGGCCGTCGTTGCCCAGGTCGGCCGTGATGCGGGTTGGGTCCACGCGCGTGGCCGGGATCGATTTCGAGATCTTCTGGCCGCGCACGGTCCACCAGCCGTGCGCGACGATCGTACGCGGCAGCGGCCAGCCCGCCGCCAGCAGCATGCAGGGCCAGTACACGCAGTGGAAGCGGATGATATCCTTTCCGATCAGGTGCACTGCGTGCGGCCAGAATTTCTCATACAGGGGCGCGCCCGGCCCACCCAGGGCGCTCACGTAGTTGGTGAGCGCGTCGATCCAGACATAGATGATGTGCCCGGGGTCGTTCGGGACCGGGATGCCCCACTTGAATGTGCTGCGCGAGACCGACAGGTCGCGCAGCCCGCCCCGGATGAACGAGACGATCTCGTTGCGCCGCGCCTCCGGCCGCACGAAGTCGGGATGCTTTTCGTAGTGCTCGAGCAGCGGCTTTTCATATTTCGACATCCGGAAAAAGTAGCTTTGCTCTTTGAGCCGCTCGACCGGCTGTTTGTGCTGCGGGCAGATCAGGCCGGGCTCGAGCTGCAGCTCGGTGTAAAAGGCCTCGCAGCCCCGGCAGTACCAGCCCTCGTACTCGCCCAGGTAGATGTCGCCCTGCTGGGCCAGCCGCTGCCAGAGCGCGACCACGACCTTCTTGTGGCGATCCTCGGTCGTGCGGATGAAATCGTCATTCTTGATGTCGAGCTGCTTCCACATGTCCTTGAAGCGTTCGACCATCTGGTCGGCGTGCAGGCGCGCCGGGACGCCGCGCGCCTGGGCGGCGTCCTCCACTTTCTGGCCGTGCTCGTCGGTGCCGGTCAGAAGATAGGTCTCCTGGCCGCGCGCGCGGTGATAGCGTGCCAGCGCGTCCGCGACGATGGTGGTGTAGGCGTGGCCCAGATGCGGCGCGTCGTTGACGTAGTAGATCGGGGTCGTGATGTAGAAGCGCTCGCTCACGGGGCGCAATTCTACTCGGTCGGCACTCCCGGTGGGGGCTCATTCTCGCCACCCTCGTCCGGCTCGGGCACGGGCGGCGCTCCCTGCGGCGGCACCAGCGGCCGCACGGTCTCGGCTGCAAACAGCTTGGAGCCGCCGCCCAGGAACGACACGCGCACGCGCCGGCCCAGCACGTCCAGCTCCTGCACGCGCCCCTCGCCCTCGGGCGTCTCGACCCTTTTCCCGACTTTGGGCATGCCCTTGCGCAGCTCGCGGTACTGCGCCTCCTCGTACACCAGGCAGCACTTGAGGCGGCCGCACTGGCCCGACACCCGCGACGGATTGAGCACGATACCCTGATCCTTGGCCATGCGAATGGAGACCGGCGCAAACTGGGGCAGCCAGGTCGAGCAGCACAGCTCGCGCCCACAGTCGCCGATCCCGCCCACCATCTTGGCCTCGTCGCGCACGCCGATCTGGCGCATCTCGATGCGCGCGTGCAGCCGATGCGACAGATCCTTGACCAGATCGCGGAAGTCGATGCGCGCCTCGGACGTGAAATAGAAGATGGCCTTGTACCCGCCGTGCAGGTACTCGACCCGGAACAGCTTCATGTCGAGCCGCCGCTCGCGCACCCGCTCGCGCCCGAACGCGAGCGCCTCCTGCTCGCGGCCCCGGTTGCGCGCCATCTGGCGCTGGTCGTTCTGGTCGGCTCGCCGCAGCACGCGCCGCAGCGGCTGCTCGGACAGCCGCCGCGCCGAGCCCACGGCGACGATGCCGAGCGCAAGCCCGGCCTCGGTATCCACCACCACATTCTCGCCGCGCGCGAGCACCAGATCGCCGGCATCGAACTCGTAGATCTTTCCGGCCTCGCGGAACTTGATTCCGGCCAGGTTGCATAGGAGGCCGCGCGGCGGCTCGGTCTCGTCCAGCTCTGCGAACACGTCGTCGCCATCCGGATCGGGTGGGGGCGCGGGCGGCCCTTGCAGGAGGCGCAGGGGCGGAATCAGGGCCTCGCCCTCGTCGTCGTAACCATAGTGCTGGGCCGACGGCGCGGGCTGTGCGGGCATGTCCCAGCCCGCGTCCAGATCGGGATCGGGCGGCGGCAGCGCTCCCTCGGCCGGGGTGCTGGGAGCCCGCGGTGGCGGCTGCGGTCGGCTGGGTCGCGGTGGCAGCGGCTGCGCGGGCGGCCGGCCCAGCGCGGGCTGGGGTTGCCCGGGGAGCTGCGCGGGCCCGGGCGGCCGAGCACCCCGTCGTCGCCGCCGCCGGCGCCGGCGCCGTTCGCCCGGGGGCGGGGGACCACCCGTGTCGCCGCTCGACATCGTCAGCACTCCCGCAGGCGCAACATCATGCGCTCGAGACACAGCTGCGGGCTCGCGTTTCCGCGCAGACCCAGCTCGGCCTCGGCCACGGCCGCGATGCGCCGCTGCAGCCGGTCCGGACCCAGCGCCGCCAGCTCGGCGATCTCGGCCCGGCTGTCGGCGTTGACCAGCCGCCCGCCACCCGCGCCGGCAGCTTCGAGCAGCGCGTCGCGGTACAGCACTCGCAGAAGCTCCAGGCTCTCGGGCAGCGTGTCCTTGTCGTCCTTGAGCTCGGCCGCAGCGCCGATCACCTCGCCGATGGTGCGGCCACGCACCGCCTGCTCGATGCGGCGGGCCTCGGCGCGCCGCCGGGTCAGCGCTTCGCCCTCGCAGAGAGCGAGCGCCCGCGCCAGACTGCCTGCGGCCAGCGCCGCCACCACCTGCGCCTGCGCCGCCGCAAGGCCGCGCTCGCGCGCCAGGTACGCCGCCACCTGCGCGGCCGCGAGCGGGACGAAGCGCACGCGTTGGCAGCGCGAGCGCACGGTCACCGGCAGCCGCTCGGGCGCCGCGCTGCACAGCACGAAGTGAGTGTCCGCGGGCGGCTCCTCGAGCGTCTTGAGCAGGGCATTGGCCGCTTCCAGGTTCATCGCGTCCGCCGGATCGAGCACCACCACGCGCACACGCCCCTCGTGCGGTCGGTAGGCCGCGCGTGCGGTCACCTGGCGGACCTGCGCAATCTTGATGAAGGCGCCGTCGGGCAAAACCACGAGATAGTCGGGATGAAGCCCGCGTTCGATCTTGGTGCAGGGCTCGCACTCGCCGCAGCCGCTCCCGGGCGCACGCTCACAATTGAGCGCCTGCGCCAGCGCGCGTGCAGTGGTGGCCTTGCCGACACCTGCCGCGCCCTCGAACAGGTAGGCGCTGGCGAGCTTGCGCGCAGCCATTGCGCGCATGAGCACCCGGACTGCGCCTTCTTGTCCGAGAATCGCGGAAAGCCCTTTCATTCTCTCGCTCTTGGCAACGGTAGCAGATCACTGGCAACTGGGCTAGCCTTTCAGGCATGGGCATCCTGGGCCGCATGAGCACCTTCGTGAAGTCGAACGTCAACGACCTCATCTCGCGCATGACCGATCCGGGCAAGGAGGTCGATCTTCTGATCGACGAGATGGAAGAATCGGCCAAGAAGGCGCGCCAGGAGGTCAAGACCTGCCTGGCCGAGGAGAAGCGCCTGGGCCAGCTCGCGCAAAAGCAGCGCGCCGAGGCGGCCGACTGGGAGCGGCGCGCGATGAATGCGGTCAAGCAGGGCGACGACAACCTGGCCAAGGAGGCGCTGCGCCGCAAGGCCGAGACCGAAACCCTGGCCGCGGAGACCGACAAGGCGGTGCTCGATCAGCGGGCCTACGTCGACCAGCTTCTGGGCGCGCTCAAGGCGCTCGATCAGCGCGTGGCCGAGGTCAAGGTGCGCCGCGGTACGCTCAAGCAGCAGGCGCGGGCCGCCAAGGGAGCCGACAAGGACAAGATGTCGGCCGGCACTTCCGCGTTCTCCGAGTTCGAGCGCATGTCCTCGCGTATCGACGAGCTGGAGGCAGAGGCCGAGCTGGATCGCGACCTGGCCGCGCGCGACGGCATCGATCCGGACGCCGAGCGCAAGCTGCGCGAGCTCGAGCACAAGAGCTCGGTCGACGACGCGCTGGCCGAGCTCAAGAAGAAGATGAACCAGTAGCACGGGCCCGCCGGTCCACCGCCCGTCGCCCGGCCCTGCGCGCCGCCGGGCCCGGCCACGCTTTTTCCTTGACAAGGGCTCTTTCCGGTTGATAACTAACCGGTCAGTTAATTAGAAATACCTCCGTTCAATCAAAGTGTTAGGAGGTGCCAGTGACGGACCGCAAGGCCTTGACGCACGCTGCTCAGCTGGCCGAATCGTGCTCCCTGTATCTCCTGCAGACCTTCTACAACCTGCGCTTTCCCGACAAGCTCCGGCGCGGTGAGCCGCTGCCGGGGCTCGACGCGTCGGCAGCCGAAGCCGTGATGGCGCGCCTGGGCGAGATCCATCGGTTGGCCGGCGAGGTGCTTGACATGCTTGGCAGCCACCCGGAGCGCGTGTGATCGGTTGCGTTGACACCCCGCGTCGCTTCGCGTAGTCTTGCTTACCGTTGCGCCAGCGGGGACCGTGGGCGCGACAGAGGGGTCGCAGAAATGAGCAGTGACCTGGTCGAACGACACCCCGACTCCGGTGTGCACGACATTCGAAAGCTCGCTGAACAACACAAGGCAATGGCGGAGGCTGCGCACGCGGCCCGCGATGACCGCGAGAGCACGCCGCTCGGTCACGTGGTGCCGCCGGTGGTGGTCATGCCCATCAAGGCGGTGCGCTCGACGCCCCGGTGGGTCTGGATCGCGGTCCCGGTGGGCGTGCTGCTGCTGGGAGGAGTAGGCGTCTTGGCGACCCTGCTCCTGCGGACGAACGGCGCTTCGGCGAAGGTGGCTGCGGCCGCCCTGCCGACGGCCGCGCAGCCCCAGGCCGACGTCCCGGCACCGTCTCCGGTGGCGCGGGCCTCGGTTCTGGCTGCGCAACCGGCCGCCGACCCTGCGGCCGCGCCTGCGGGCGCGGAGCCGAGCCCGGCCGGAAAGACATCTTCGCAGCCCAAGATCCGGGCTGGCCGGGCCGCCTCCGCCGCCAGCGCTCCCGCAGCCGCGCACGAGGCGCATGAGAAGAGCGCCCCGGCGCCAGCGCTCGGCAAGAGCGACGAGCCGGTGGCGCCCAAGGCGGCGCCCAAGCCGCACGGCGATGAGCTCGACCAGCTCTTGGCCGAGTCGGTGGCCGAAGGTGCGCGGGCCAAGGCCGCGCTGACTCCCACCGAAGAGGGCCTGTTGCCGGAAGCGCCCAGCCGTGAGGCCATCACGGCCGCGATGGGCAAGATCAAGCCGCGCATCCAAGGCTGCTACGAGAAGTATCAGAAGGCCGGCATCGTCAACATCAGCCTCGGCATTGCCAAGACCGGCCACGTCACGAGCGCGCTTGCGACCGGCAAGTTCGCCGACTCGGACACCGGACGCTGCGTGACCTCGGCCGTCAAGACGGCCCTGTTCCCGCGCTTTCGCGGTCCGGCCATCAAGATCGATTACCCGTTCATGTTGACGGCGCAGTAGCCGCCCGACCCTGCGACTCCGGCGCCGCTTCAGGCTCCCGGGAAGCCGGGCGCTCGAGCTGTGCCCGCTCGAGCTCGCCCACGCGCGCGCGCAGCCGCGCCAGCCGGCGCGCGAAGGCCAGTAGAGCGGTCGACAGGGCCAGCACCGCAAACAAAAGGCTGGCCAGAAGCAGCTGCAGCGGCGCCCGCGAGCTGCGCTCGACCTTGAGCGGTCCCAGCGCAGCCAGCTCGCCGGCGCCTGCGAGCGCGCTCGCGGCCTCGGGAACGCGTGCGATCACGATGCGCACATCGGCGGGCGCAAGGCCGGCCACCGCACCCGCCACCAGACGCTGCATGTCCTCGACCGACACGGAGGGCGCGCGTTCCGGGCGCACCTTGAGCAGCACCGAGGCGGTTGCGAGGGGACGCCCGGGCGGCGCGGGCGCATCGGCGCCCAGCTCGCCCGCAGGCTCGGGCAGCGCCAGGTGGACGCGCGCGGCCAGCACCCCGTCGATGGCTTCCAGCGTGCGCCCGATTTCGCTGGCCAGCCCGGCCTGGTAGCGCGCGCGTTCCTCGGCCGGTGTGGGCAGAAGGCTGGCGCGCTCGAGCGCGGCCGCGGCGCGACCGGGCTCGCGCGGCAGGTCGGCGGCGCGCAGGATGTCGAGCGCGCGCGCGGCCTCGCCGGCCGGCACGCGCAGGGTGTAGGTGGCGCTCTCGCCGCCCGGGGCGCCCTCGGGCACCTTTTCGGCGGCCACGCCGGCGGGCAAAAGCGCGGCGATCATCCGGTTGGCCTGGTTTTCGGTGAGGCCGTGCTCGAGATCGGCCGTACAGGCCGCGAGCGCGCACGCGAGCGCGATCGCCCCCAAGGCGCGAGGCCGCATGGGCTCGTTTTACTTGATCGATACCGGGTCCGCAACGTTAAATAGGCAGCACGCCGAGACGTCCAATTGGCACGGAGGATCACACGATGATGCGCACTCTGGGAGCAGCGACCGCGATTGTCTTCGGGTTTGCAATGGCCACCCTGGCGCGGGGGGCCGAGCCGACGAGCGCCAAGAACCTGCAGCTCCTGCCCAAGACCATCAGCATGAAAGAGCTCAAGGAGAAGATGAAGGCGCAGGCCAAGATGCTGGGCGTGCAGTGCGATCACTGCCACGATATCGACGATTTTGCAAAAGACACCGAGACCAAGAAAACCGGCCGCCTGATGATGAAGATGACGGCCGAGATCAATCGCGAATTTCTCAAGGGCAAGGACATGGTCACCTGCGCCACCTGCCATAACGGTCACGAGTACCCGCCCATGGGCGGCCCCGATCTGGAGAAGGCGAAGGCGGCCGCGAAGAAATAGCGTTCACTTGCGTTCGGGCGGTGCGCGTCCGGGCGGACGCTGAGCGCGCTCGAACGCCGCCCGCAGAAGGTCGACCGCGCGCGCGTGCAAGCGCGACGCCCACGACTTGGACAGCCCCAGCTCCTTGCCCGCTTCCTGCAGGCTCTTGCTTTTGAAATAGTGCAGATCGAGCAGCTTGCGCTCCTTGTCGGGCAGAGAGGCCAGCGCTTCCCGCACCAGATGCCCCAGGCGCGCCTCGTCGAGCCTTTGATCCGTGCTCGGTCCACCCTCCGCGAGCTGCCGGTCGATCGCGGCCAGCGAGGTCACGAAGATGGTGGCGACGCCGGCCAACGCGTCGGACAGGCCCAGCACCTCCGCCTCCAGATCGCCGGGCACGCCGGCCCGATCGGCGGCCGCGTCCCGATCGGCCACCGCGCTCAGGTAGCTCGTGATCTTGTCCTCGGTGCGTTGGCGGCCATAGGCGCCGCGCGACAGCCAGCCCATCTGGCGCAGGCCGTCGAAGATGGCGCCGCGAATGCGGTAGTAGGCGTAGGTCGAGAAGCTGGCGCCACCGCGTGGATCGAACCTTTGCGCGGCTTCGAGCAGGCCCTGGGTTCCGTAGGCGACCAGCTCTTCGTACTCGATCTCGGGTGGCAGCTGCTCTTTGATCTGGGCGGCCAGCGCGCGCACGTAGGGCAGGTTCTCGTCGACGAGGCGCGAGCGCTCGGCCTCCGGCAGCATGCCGACAGCGTATCCGTGCGCTTGCTTCCGCGTCAAGATTCGCGAGCGGCTCGGTGCGCGTGCGCAGCCGCATTGGCGAGCGGCCGTGAGCGGTGTAGGATCGGCTCATCGGTACCTTCACACAGCTCTCGGCCGATGACGTGCGCGGGATCCTGGCCCAGTACGACCTCGGCGGCGCGGTTTCGTTTGAGCCGCTTTCGGCGGGGACGGTCAACACCAATGTGCGGGTTTTGACCGAGCGCGGCGCGCCGGTTTTCTTGCGCATCAATGAGGCCAAGCAGCCGGCCGACGTGGCCTTCGAGGCGGGGGTGGTCGAGTACGTGGCCGCGCGTGGAGTGCCCACGCCGGCGCCCTACCGCACGCGCGCCGGGTTGCCCTACGCCGAGTTCAAGGGCCAGCCCGTGACTCTGTTTCCCTGGATCTCGGGCCGCCATCTGGGCGCGCGCGAGGTCAGGCGACGGCATGTCGAGGGCGTGGGCGCTGCGCTGGCGCGGCTGCACCTGGCGGGCGCGGATTTCACCGAGCGCCGCGAGGGCATCTACACGCTCGATCACATCGCGCGGCGGCTCAAGACCTTCGCGCGCTCGGGCGATCCCAAGCTGGCGCAGGCGGTGCCGCTGCTGTCCGAGGAGGTGGCGCGACTGCCGCACGAGCGCGCGCCCGGGCTGCCCGAGGGCATCATTCATCAGGATCTGTTTCGCGACAACGTCCTCTTCGGGGGCGACGACGGCATCACGGCCTTGATCGACTTCGAGCAGGCGGTGTGGGGGCGCTTTGCGTATGACCTGGCGGTGTGCCTTTTGGCCTGGTGCTTCCAGGACGACTCATTCGAGCACGCGCTGGTACAGGCCATGGTGGCGAGCTACGAGCGCGTGCGGCCGCTGCGAACCGAGGAGCGGGCCGGGCTGCTGGCGGAGGCGCGCGTGGTGGCGGTGCGCTTCACGGTCACGCGCGTGACCGACGTGTATCTACGCTCGACGGCGGCGCCGGCCGGGAAGGACTTTCGCAGCTACCTGGCGCGCGTGCGTGTTCTGCGCGAGCGCGGCTTGCCGCTGTGAGCCGCCGCGCCTACTTCTTGCGAACCATGCCGATGTACTTGCGCAGGGTCTCCTTCCGCTCCTCGTCCAGATCGATGTAGCGGATGCCCATATCCATGGGCGGCTCGCGATTGGCCCACACCACCTCGCCCTTGAGCGCGACCTGTGCGTCGAGATCCGGGAAGTTGATGACCAGGTCCACGATCGTGCCCACTTCCTCGATGCTGGCGCTCTGAATGCAGATGCCACCCAACGAGATGTTCTGGATCTTGTGGTACAGCAGAACCTCGCTCCCGGTATAGTCGACGTACGCATTGACCTCGTACCGCGGATGCTCGCGCTGCTTGCGCTCGCCGTCCGGCATGTGCCCGACCCCCTGTCCGCTGTTTGGAGCAAATCCTATGCGCGCCGGGTCGGCGCGTCAAATGTTCTGCTGCCCATGCTACATTTGTCCGAGTGCTTGGGGCCAGGCGGGGCCGCGCAGAGCGGATTACGATGAGTGCCCTGGCGCTCCTGGCGGCGCTGCCGGGCGCGGCCCAGCCACCGTCGGGGACGGCCGTGCTCGCGCGACCCTCGCAGCAGCCCTACGTGCTGCCCGACCCGGCCTATGCGCACCGCGCGGCTGCGGGCGACCCGGCGCGCGCCCGGGTCAGACACATCGTGTATCCTACGCTGGGCTTCCCTGCGCTGGTGCCGTATGGGGGCGAGCTCGAGATCCTGGTCCGGACCGCGCGCGAGAGCGGGAGCGTGGCCGACTGGCGAGGCGCGGTGCGCGCGGGCGAAGAGGGGCCGCGCTATCCGATGACCATGCTTGCGGCTTCCTATGATCCTGCGATCGATGCCATACGACTGCGCGCCGCCGTGCCCGCGCGCGCTCCCCGCGACGTCTACGACTTGGAGCTCGGCGGGCCGGGTGGGCTGTTCGATACCCAGCCGCGCGCCGTGCGGATCTACGGCAGCCCGGGAGCTGGGTTTCGGTTCGCGCTCATGGCCGACCATCAGCTCTGGGATCCGTCCTGGAAGCAAAAGCTCGGGGATCAGCACGCCCGGCCGGGCTACCCGCGCCGCGGCGAGAAGGACGCCAATCGGGCCATCGAGCGCCAGGTCCGCCACGAGCTTTCGCTTCTGGATCCCGACTTCGTGCTGGATGCGGGCGATCTCGTGTTCGGGCTCGACTACGGCGCCGAGTACGATGAGTTCTACAATCTCATGCGGAAAAGCGGTTTCGCCTCCTTCGCGGTGCCCGGCAACCACGACGGCTACGCGATCTACGATGTGCATCTTCGGGGTGGGCCGCTGACCGCCGCCCGCGCAGCTCTGCAATGCCGCGAGCCGGTGTCGAACGCGCTCTCGCAGTCGTCATGGGGCAGCGCGTGGCATGCGGTGGTGTGCCTGTACGGCAACGTCAAGCCGCTCCTGTTCCAGAGCCTGTCGCGCGACGGGATCGCGGCCTGGCGCAAGACCATCGGGCCGCCCTATTACGCGTTCGACTACGGCCCGCTGCACGTGGTGGGGCTCGACACCTACGACGGCTCGCCCGAGCGGCGCCATGCCTACGCGCTGTACGTGGATGCGTTCGATCTGCACCTGGGCGCGCCCGCGGTCGACAACTACGGGGGCTATTTGGGCGATGCGCAGCTCCGGTGGCTGGAGGCCGACCTGGCGGCGGCTGCGACAGCCGGAAAAACCATCGTGCTGTTCGGTCATCACGATCCGCGCGGCAACCTGGACCAGCCGGCCGAAGCCCGCTACACGGCCAACCTGCCGTTTCCGACCGATCCGCTCTCGCTGGGCGGGTTCAAGGAGTGGAACTACGACTCCGATTGGGGCGAGCGGGCAGGTCGCGAGAGCGCGCGCGACAACTCGGCCACCCGGCTGCTCCGGCTGGTCGCGCGCTATGCCTCGGCCTATCTGAGCGCGCACGTGCACAAGGACGGCCAGCGGGCCTACGAGCCCGGCGAGGAGCTCGCGCCCGGCGTGCGCGCCGAGCGCCGCATCGAGTTCGTGCGCGTGACTGCGGCCGCGGGCGCGCCCTCGGACGGCAAGGCATACTGGGGATACCGGCTGTTCGAGGTGGCAGGCGGCGGGCGCTTGAGCGCGCAGCCTTACGATGGCGCGCGCGCAATGCTGTCAGTGCCGGCTGGTAATGTTTGGCTGGACGAGTCTGCGCCCGTGCGGCCGGAGCGGCGGACCGTGGTGTCGGGCCATGCGCGGCCGCTCGAGGTCAGCCTGCGCTTCCGGCTGCCCGAGCGGCCCGAGGGCTATCGCTTCTCGAGTGGCGCCACTCTGGTCGATGTTGGCGAGGGCGGGACCTACTTCGTGCGCGTGCAGATCCCGGCCGCGCCCGCGCGCGGCGAGGCCCGGCTGTCCGTGGATGCCACGCCAGCGGCGGGGAATCGGCCGCCCGCGATCGCGATCGAGGTCGCGCAGACGCCGGTTTTGGACGCACCGGTGGCGGTGGTCGCTGGTCAGCCCGTGCACCTGTCGGGCGAGCGCACGACCGATCCAGACGGTGTGCTGGCGCTGCTGTGGACGCTGCCGGATGGACAGAGCCGCCGCGGGCTGGCCATTGACTGGGTGCCCACGCCGGGCCGGTCCACGATTGCGGTCGAGGCTATCGATCGCCACGGCGCGCGTGCGCACGCGCAGGTGGCGCTGGACGCGACCGAGCCGGTGGGCGTGCCCGCGCCGCCGCAGGCGGGCGCTGGCGCCCCGCCGCCGCAGCCCCCACCGCCCGCGCCCCGGCCCCACGGGTGCGGTTGCCAAATTGGCAGCGCAGCGCGCCCAACCGGCGATTCCCTTGCCATCTTGTCACTGGGGCTGCCTGCCTGTGCCGTTTTGTGGCGGCGGAGGCGTCGGCAGCGCTAGGATGAGCGCGCAGCCAACGGCTGGAACGTTGGTTGCAGGAACCCTCTAGAATGCCGCGGCTGCGCGCGCTCGCGCTTACCTGGCTGCTCGTTTCGGCGTGCGGGACCACCCGGCTCATTCCCAACACCCGGGTGCCCGACACGAGCGAGAACCGCGAGGTGATTGACGTATGCGAGCGCTACCGCCATGCGCTCGAAGCGCGCGACAGCGTGACCCTTCTGGCCCTGGCTTCTCCCAAGTACTGGGAGGACGGCGGAACCCCCAAGCCCGACGACGACTACGGCTACGACGGCCTGCGCCACGTGCTCGCGGACCGGCTGGCGCGACTCAAGAGCGTGCGCTACGAGATGGAGTACCGGACTGTGCGCATCCGGGGCAACCGCGCCGAGGTCGACGTCTACATCGACGCCAGCTTCCAGCTCACGACCGGCAGCGGCGACCAGTACCGGCATTTTACCGAGTACAACCGGCTCGAGCTCGAGTACGACGGCAAGCGCTGGCTGTTCACTCGCGGGATGTGATCCAGCGCAGCTCGAGCGGCGCCGCATCGGGCACGCCGCCCAGCTGGCCGGCCCGGCCGTAGACGCACACGCCGTGCGCGTCCGGCCCCGCCCGCACCTCGAAGCGCAGCGTGTGCGTGGCGGCCCCCCCGAGCGCGGCCAGCACCCCGGGGTCGTCGACCGTGATCGTGTACCAGCGGCCGCGGCCATCGTCGGGAAACGCCTCCAGCGTGGCCACCTCACGGCCGTCGATCAGCACGAAAACCCGCGAGCTGCCATCGGGCGGCGACAGGGTGCCCGGATACTCGGACGAAAGGCGCGCGTGGATCTGGAGCCGCGCCGGCGCGCCCACCGCCTGGGGCGGCCGGCGGAACCGGTAATCGAAAAACCCGGTGCGCGCACCGTAGGCATGGACGACCTCGCCCAGGCCCCAGGTCCCCACGTGCTCCCAGCGCCCGCGCGTGAAGGCCTCGGCCG
This sequence comes from Polyangia bacterium, assembly GCA_035258845.1. Lineage (GTDB taxonomy): Bacteria > Myxococcota_A > Polyangia > JAHFDS01 > DATFWX01 > DATFWX01. The sequence goes on from DATFWX010000278.1 coordinate 14,112, forward strand.
GGATGGCAAGCTCGAGCGCGCCGTCCTTGGACGCCCATTCGACCGGCGGCGCCGCCTCGCCCGGCACCTCCACGTGGAAGTCGATGAGCGGGTGCGCGTCGTGCGCCGGCCCGAGCAGCGGATTTTTTGGCCCGGCCGTGCCCGCGCCGCCCACGCGCGCGAGCGCGCGCGCCGCCTGCGCCAGCAGGGTGCGGATGGCTGCGCTGCGCATGGTGTCGGTGTAGATGCTGTACTCGCCGCTTCCGGCGCCCACGTGGGGTTCGTAGATCCAGACCAGCACGCCCGCGACCGCATCCAGCCGCGCCCGCGCAAGCAGCCGCCGGTACCAGCCTGCCACATCGCTGCCCCGCCAGCGGGCTTCGCCGAGCGGCACCGCGAACTCGCCGATCACGAGCGGCTTGCGGATGACATAGCGCGCCAGCTGCGCCTGGTCGTCGATCAGGCGGTCGAGGTCGGCTGGGCTGCGGATGCGCAGGCTCTCCTTCGGGTAGATGTGGGCATCGCAGTAGTCGACGCCGGGCAGCTTGTGGCTTTCGATCCAGTCTGCGCGCTCTTCGGGCAGCGAGTAGCCGAGCAGGCCGGGCGCGACCAGATGATTGCGGTCGTGCGCCTTGATGAGGCCGGCCGCCCACGCAATCCACTCGCGCCGCGCGCGCGCACCGTCGGGGGCCTCGACCTGCGACTCGTTCATCAGCTCCCAGGCCAAAATCGCCGGCTCCTCGGCATAGGGCGTGCCGTCGATCGAGTTCTTGCGCGCGAGCAGCCGCTCGATGTGGGCCTGGTAATAGCGCCGAACGCGCGGATCGCTGTAGAAACGGTCGCGCAGGCCGAACAGCGAGTCGAGCTGGTCGAGGCCAATCCAGCGCAGATACTGGGGCGCGCCGCCGTAATCCTTCCAGTGGTTGGCCAGCGTCACGATCATGCGCAGATTGCGCTGGCGGGCCGCCACTAAAACCCGGTCGAGCTGGCGGTAGGCGTCCTCGATCCAGCCGTCCGGACCGGCTCGGAACAGGTCCTCGGCGCGCCGCCAGGGCTCGGCATCGGGCTCGCCCTCGCCGAGTGCCCAGATGCGCCCCACGCGCAGGCCATCGCGCGCCGCCGCGTCCAGCACCTCCTGGTACCGCTCGCGATACACCTGTCCGTGCATCACGCGCAGATTGGCGCCCACGAACCGGAAGGACTGGCCGTCGAGTGCAAAGTCGGCGCCCTCGACCCGGACGAAGCCGGTCGCGACTGCGGCCGCGAGCGCGAGCCCGAGCACCATCTTACGGAGTCAGTATGTCGAGCCGGGGCCCGCACGCCAGCTCGACCTCGCTGGCGCGGAACAGGTCGCCGTCGAGCGTATAGGTCTGCGGCTCGGCGAAACGCAGGCGGGCGCGTGCAGCCAGCACGTCGGTGTGGGGCTGCCCCTTGAGCGGGCGGCCCCCGAACACGCGGGCGGCCTGCACCACCATGCGGCTGGCGGGCAGGGACGAGGCGACCAGGTGAAAGCGTCCGGGCCGCTGGCCGGCCCGGTAGGTCACCTTGACCCCGATGCCCACGTTGCGCACCGTGGCCGCCACGATGAGCGTGAAATGGCGCGTGGGCAGGGTCACGCCGTCGACCGTGATCTCGATTTCGATCGGATCGAAGAGCCAGCGCGCGAAGGGCCCGCGCGCGATGCCCGAGGCCAGCGTGCGTGCGGCCAGCGCGCCCGCCCACGCCATGCCGGTGGTCGGGCCGCCGTAGTAGGCTTCGAAAAAGCGGCCCGGCATGGCGGCACCGAACAGGAAGCCGTACATGCCGCCCACGCGCAAGAGGTCAAGCGGGGCCGACGGAACCTGGCGGCCGCTCCGGATGCGCGCGACCAGGCGCTCCAGGATCTCTTCGGGGTGGCCGCGCACGGCGAGGTTGTTGGCCACTGTGTTGACAGTCCCGCCGCGTAAGATGCCAAACTGGGGGAGACTGGCCGCGCGGGCGCCGGCCGCGGAAGCGGACCCGGGGGTGGAAGCCGAAGCGGGGCTGGGGCTGACCCATGCGTCGGACGCCGAGTGCGGGTTGCGCGGGGGCACGCCGTTACCGGGCCGCCCACTCGCGCTCGCCGCCGCCGCTGCTGCCGGCGAAGCCGGGTTGCCCTGCCAGACGCGCACCATCTCGGTCAGGGTCGACAGATTGGTTCCGTCGCCGCCGCAGGTGGCGACGATGTCGACCTGGCGCGCGTGCAGCTCGCGCACCGCGTCCCGCAGCTCCTCGGGCGTGCGGGTCTCGAACACCACGCCCAGCGGGCCCACGATCTCGCCCAGCCGTCGGGCCAATGTCTTGTCCCGCACCAGGCCGAGCGCGTTCGGATTGGTGATGATCCCGATCACGGCGCCGGTGGCAGGCTGCCCAAGGCCCGCGGCTTTGTCAATGTTTCCCAGCGCAGCCGGTCGAGCCAGTCCTGCGCCTCCAGCAGCATCCCGGCCGGCACATCGGCCCGCCGCGCCAGCTCCTCGAACGCGCGTCCGGCGCGCTCGGGCTTGTCGGCTCGATAGGCGGCCAGCGCCAGGATGCGCAGAAGCTCGCGCTCGAAGGCGGCATGGGGCAGCGGGCGGGTGCGCGCCTGCTCGAGCGGGCCCAGCGCATCGGCAAAGGCCTCGCGCAGGTAGAGCCCACGGCCGACCAGATAGATGGGAAGACCCAGCTCGGGCGCCGCCTGCGCAGCCAGGGTCGCAAAATAGAGATCGAGCGCTGGGTCGCGCCGCCCGTGCGCGTCGCCGAAAAAGAAGCGGCCCAGCGGTGCCGACAGGCGCGGATCGGTCGCCAGGGCCAGCTTGGCGCGCGCGGTGCGCTCGGTGCCCTCGTCGATGGGCAGGGCCAGCACGGCTTGCCAGTGCGCGCGCGCCTGGTCGGCTTGACCGGCCCGCGCGGCCAGGTCGCCCAGCATGTCCTCCAGGTGGGCGCGCAGCGCGGCCGAGGTCTTGGCATGGGCCTGCGCGCGCCCAATGGCCTCGCGTGCGCGCTCCAGGTCACCGGCGGCCGCCCGCAGCTCGGCGAGCGCGGACAGGTTCTGGGGCTCGTCGGGATCGTCGCGCAGATTGCGCTCGAGGCATTTCTCTGCCTCCGCGAAGTCGCCCCGCCCGCGCGCCTCGTCGGCCTCGCCGCGGCGGGCGGCCAGGGTGTGCGCGCACACCTTGTGCCAGATGGCGGGCTGGCGCATGGCCTCGCGGGTCAGCTCGCGCTCGCGCTCGGTCAGCTTTTCGCTCGCGAGCGCGGCGCGCCATTCCTGCTCCAGCGCCTCCAGCGACCGCCCATATGCTCCTGCAAAGTCACCGGCCGACTGGTAGAGCGCGCGCAGCCGGGCGGGGCCGTAGCTTGTGAGCAGATAGTGGCAGAACGCGCCCGCGACCGCGTAGGCGCGCGGGCCCGAGAAGCCGAGAAAGCGCAGGCCGAAGACCGCGCGCAAAGGGGGCGAAAGGCCAAGCTCGTCGAGGGCGCGCGCATAGCCGGCCGCCGACAGCTCGCGACCGCCCCGCCAATCGAGCGCCACCGCCACCCCCTCGATGAGACCCACGTTGAGCCGCGGCGGCCAGTAGCGCATGGACACATGGAACAGTCGGTCGCCGAACGCGCCCGCAAACACGTGCGCCAGCTCGTGCTTGAGCACCGGATGGGGAAACGGCTCGTGCTGCAGGTAGATCTCGCGTCGCCACGGCTTGGCGATGAAGGTGCGGCCCGCACCCATCCACTTCTTTTTCTCGGCAGCCGACGGGAAAATGAACGACACCACATGACCGCCCGGCGGCTCCACCCCGATCGCGCGCGCGAGCTGCGCGTAGCGGAACTCGTGGTCGCGCGTGAGCAGGTCGATCTCTTTCTCGGTTGCCGAGCCGCGGCCGTAGACGATCGTGAAGTGCGCGCTCGTGCGCGCGCCGCCCAGCGCGCGCGCAATATCCGACGCCTCGGGCGCGATCGCGAGGCGCCCGCTGAGCGCATAGAGCACGCACCCGGCCGCGAGCGCCGCCAGGCCCGGCACCCGCCGACGCAGGGCCAGAAGCAGGGCCGCGGCCACCAGCGCGATGTGCATGGCCCGCGCGTAGAAGAACGCGGGCGGCAGCGCGACCTCCTCGTCGTATAGGGTGCCGGCGAAGTAGCCCAGAAAAGGGTCGAAGCCGAAGATGGCGGGCGTGCGGTAGAAGCGGACCAGCCCCCACAGCAGCGAGCCCACGATCACGAGCACCGCGCACAGGGTGGGGCGGCGCAAAACGCGCGCGCACACGAAGCCGGCTACGGCCCCACAGAAGACTGACAGGCCCGGCCCCAGCAGATAAAACGCCAACCCACCCCAATAGTCGCAGTTGCGAACCCTGAGCGCGTTGAGCGTGATCACGAAGAGAGGGGGCAGCAGCATGAGCTCGGACTGGGCGAGTGCGCGTTGCCACGTGGGTGCGCGAGCGCCCAACCAGGCCGCCAGGATGCTGGCGGGCACGGCCAGCGCGGTCGCGAACTCGTAGCCGAGCAAGCCGAAAAGCGGCACGAAGGCGAGCGCGAGGGCGCCCGCGGCGAGCACGCCAGCGGCCACGACGAGTCGGCGATCTACGAGCGTTGACAAGCCCTTGCGCGAAAGATTACGATGAAATCGCTTTTATGTCTGCGGAAACTGGGAACGGCGCGTCGATGAGCGGAGGCGACCGGCGCGAGTTTCCGAGAGCCCCCATCGAGCTCAAGGTCGAGTACAAAAAGCTCAACACTTTCTTCGCCGACTACACCAAAAACATCTGCAAGGGCGGCACCTTCATCAAGACCAAGAAGCCGCTCGATGTCGGCACCGAGTTCCTGTTCAAGCTTTCGGTGCCGACCCTTTCCGAGCCGCTTGCGCTGCGCGGCCAGGTCAAGTGGGTCATGCGCGAAGGCGAGCCGCCGCCCGACGGCGTACCGGCCGACCACGAGGCCGGCATGGGCATCCGCTTCATTTACGAGACCGACGAGCAGCGCGAATCGGTCGAGCGCACGGTCGAGAAGCTGATGGTCGACTCCCTGGGCCCGCTTCTGTACAGCAAGCTCATGGGCCGTTGAATCGCAGGAGGCGCTCGGATAACGTAGCATTCGATGAGGCTCTGGCGGTTCGCGGTCCCGAACCTGATCACCGCGACCAGCCTGACCTTTGCCTTTCTGTCGGTGATGAACGCGATCTCCGGCCACACGGTGCCGGCGGCCTGGTTCGCCCTGTACTGCGTGCTGACCGACAAGCTCGACGGCTTCGCGGCGCGCCTGCTCGGTGCCACCAGCGCGTTCGGCGTGCAGTTCGACTCGTTCGCTGATTTCGCGTCGTTCGGGGTCGCGCCTGCAACTCTCTTTTACAGCTATCTATCGCGCAATCCGGCGCTCGGCTTTCAGGCGCCGGGCCCGCTGCGGGTGACGCTCCAGGTCGCGACCGTCCTGTATGTGCTTCTGGTCGCGTTCCGGCTGGCCCGCTTCAACGTGTCCGCGCCCACCGGCGGCACCAAGCTCTACTTCGGCGTGCCCACCACGCAGATGGGCGGCACGCTGCTGGCCCTGTTCGTGACCTTCTTGAAATACGGCGATCCGCATGCGACCGGTATCGGGCTCGATCGGTTTCATGGCCCGCACCTGCTCGGGCATACCCAGGTGCCGACCGAGGCCTGGCACTACTGGCCGCTCATCATGCTGGCGGGCGGCGCGCTCATGGTCAGCCGGCTGCGTGTGCCCAAGCTCGGCCTGACCCAGAATCGGGTCGCCAACGCAATCATCGTCGCCAACATCCTGGGTGTCTACGGCTTCGGCGTCATTCAGTGGCTGCCCGAGTACCTGGCCGGCGTCGGGCTGGCTTATCTCGGGATGTCGGTCATCTACGGGCAGGTGGTGCAGTCGGCGCGCGAGGCCACGAGGCCGCCTCTGTTCGCGGGCCCGCAGCCGCCGCACGACGAGGACGAGCTGTAGCGGCCGGCCGCATGACGCCGATTGCGATCATGGCCGCGGTACTCGACGAGCTGGCTCCGCTGGCGGCGGCGCTCGCGGGCGGCAGCTCGGTTGCGATCGGACGCGCCGGCCGGCCGGCTTGGACGGGCGCGCTCGACGGCCGCCCGGTCGTGCTGTGCGCGTCCGGCCTGGGCAAGAGCAACGCGGCCCATGCGCTGACCGCGCTCTTGGAGGCGCAGCCGGTCGGAGGCGTATTGGCGGTCGGAGTGGGCGGCGCCTACCCGGGGGCTGGCCTTTCGCTGCGCGATCTCGCGCTTGCGAGCGAGGAGATCTTTGCCGATGAAGGGGTCGAGACGCCAGCCGGCTTTGCGGGCTGCGAGCTCATCGGCCTCGCGCTTGCCGACGGGGTTTCGGGAAACCGGCTGCCGCTCGAGGCCGCGCTGGTGGCACGCGCGGCCGCGGCCTTGCGCGAGCGCGCCCTTGCCGTCTCGGTGGGCCCCTTCGCAACGGTCTCCACCGGTTCGGGCACCGACCTTTCGGCCGCGCGTCAGCGCGAGCGCTGGCAGGCGCTGGTCGAGTCCATGGAAGGTGCCGCGCTGGCGCAGGTTGCGCGGCGCTATCAGCTGCCGTTCCTCGAGCTGCGCGCGGTATCCAACCCGTGCGGCGACCGCGACCGGTCGCGCTGGGACCTGGGCGGCGCCATCGACGCTGCCTGCGCTGCCGCGCGGATCGTGCTACGGGTGATGCAATGAGATCCCGTCTCGCGCAGCAAGTTTTTTCTTCACGACGTGAGCTCCGCAAGGATGGGCACGAAGGGTCTACGGTTCTTGGCGACGCTATAGACGGCATGGAGCAACTTGCGCATGGCTGCGACGAGGGCGACCTTGG
>DATFWX010000279.1:0-26333 GCA_035258845.1 Polyangia bacterium
TCGTGATGCTCGACGCGGCGGCGCGTTCCTCGGGCGGCACCACCGCCATCACGAACGACTGCCGGGCCGGAACGTCCATCTGCGACAGGCCCGCCCGCGCGACCAGGAACAACACGGCCAGCTCGAGGTTCGGCATCAGCCCCGCCAGCACCAGAAACAAGTTCGACGGCAGGTGCGTGTACACCATCGTGCGAACCAGGCCGATGCGGCGCGCGATGCGGGCCGACACCAGCTGCGAAAACGCGCCCAGAAGGCCGATGACGAAAAAAATCGAAGCCGCCGTCTGGGTCGACAGGTGGAAGCGGCGATACAGCCACAGGACCAGCAGTGCCTGCACCACGAAACCGCCGCCGAAGGAGTCGAGGCTGAACAGCGCAGCCAGATGAAGCACCAGCGCGCGCGAGCGGGCCAGCGGCCGCGCGTTCGGTTGCGGAGCCGCCGGCTCGATGGCGCCCGACAATCCCCGGTACGCGAGGCCGGCCGCGATCGCGAGCGCCGCATAGACCAGGAAGCCGACTTTGTCTGCGTCCAGAAGCGGCAGCCCGCTGTGCCGCGCGAGCAGCTCGGGAAAGCCGCTCGCGAGCGCTCCCGCCGCGCCCGCCAGGGCGCCGATGAGGTTGTACCAGGCATACAAAAGCGTGCGCTCTCTCTCGTGGACGGCCTGTGCGAGCGCCGCCTGCTCGGTCGGTAGAAACACGCTGACATCGCCGGCCGACGGATTCAGCGTGCCCACCACAGCCACCAAAAGCAGCGGCCAGAACGTGGAGAAGCCGGCGAACCCGAGCCCGGTCGAAACCATCAGCAGCGCGGCGGCCATGAGCAGGCGCCGCGTGCCGATTCGATGGGCCAGCAGGCCCACCGTGATCGTGAGCGCTGCCGAGCCGAGCAACGTGCCGGTCACGATGGCGCCCACCGCGATCGGCGAGAATCCGAGCTGGGTGAGATAGCTGGCCAGCAGAATGCTCACGACGCCGTCGGCGAATCCGCGCAGCCCGCGGGTCAAAAGGAGCACGCGTGCGTCGCTGGTTGCGCTCGCGGGCAGGAGGCGGGCTTTGGGAGCGCGCGGGTCAGGGCCCAGAACAGCTCCTGGCATTCATGTTCAGAGCGTAAGCCTAGCGGCCGGGGCCCGAGAAGTGAAGATGTCGGGGCGGGACGGCTACTGCTCGATGAGCACCACAACCGAGCGCGGGGACACGCCGTAGGTGGCTCCGTCCATCCGATCTTCCGCGCCTGGAACGCGGAAGTTGCCGCTGGGCTCGTCCCAGGATGCGGTGTCGGACACCCGGTACCAGGCCCGGCCCGGCGCCGGCGGCGGCAGCGTCGCGGTCACGGTGCCGGTCCAGCCGTTGTAAGCCACGTAGATCGACCGCACCGAGTCGCCGCCCTCGCCGCCATCGATGCGGTAGGCGAGGAACTGGTTGTTCGAGTTTCCCATGTAGCCGCCGTCCGCCTCGCCGCCGTCGTCGCGATACCAGGTGATGTCCTTGAGGCCGTTGCCGTCGTTGTCGTTGCCGGTGAGGAAGCCAGCCGGCCGCAGCGCCGGGTGGGCGCGGCGGAACGCCAGCAGGCGGCGCGCGAAGTCGTAGAACGGCTGGTTGGTCTGGCGGTCGCTCCAGTTCAGCCAGTTCTTGCCCGAGTCGAGGTTGTAGGCGTTGTTGTTGCCGAATTGCGTGCGGTACATCTCGTCGCCGCCGGTCAGCATGGGCACGCCCGCCGAAAGCATGAGCAGCGCCATGCCGGTCCGCGCGGCCTGGCGCTGCGCGGTCGGATCACCACCCTGATCCCAGCTCTTGTTATCGTCGCTGCCGCCGTCGGAGGGACCGTAGGGCCAGGGCTGGTTGTTGTTCTTGCTGTTATACGAGTAGAGGTCGCGCTGGGTAAAGCCGTCGTGGGCGACCAGGAAGTTGATCGAGTGCCAAGGCTTGCGGCCGTTGGGCTGGTAGAGGTCCGACGAGCCCGCGATGCGGGTGGCCAGCTCGCCCGGCGTGACGGGTGCGATGCCAGCGCGGTTCTGCGCCTTGCGGAAGGTGTCGCGATAGATGCCGTTCCACTCCGCCCAACCCCAGGGAAAGCCGCCGACCTGGAAGTTGCCATCACCGCCGGCTGCCCAGGGCTCGGCGATGAGGTCGACGCCCGAGCCGCCCTGGTCGGGCCGGCCCGGCAGCTCATTCACGGCCCGGTTGAGCGCGTTCTTGGGATCGAGCTTGTCGAACTGGAAGCAGCCCTGCTGGCACGTGTTGCCCAGCACTGAGGCCAGGTCGAAGCGGAAGCCGTCGACACCCATCGTGTTCCTCCAGTAGTGGAGCGAGTCGATGATGAGCGTGCGCACGACGTCGTTGGCCGTGTTGAAGTTGCCCCCGGTTCCGGTGTCGTCCCAGTAGAACTGGTGGTCGCTGGTCAGCTCGTAATAGGTCGCGTTGTCGAGGCCCCGGTACGAAATCACGTTGGCCACGCGCGGGTCGCTGCCCCAGAGGTAGCCTTCGCCAGTGTGGTTATACACCACGTCGAGATAGACCTTGAGACCCTGATCGTGGAAGGCGCGCACCATCTGCTTGAACTCGCGGGTCGGTCCCCCGGGCGAGCGATCGGCCGCGTAGCGGCGCTCGGGCGCGAAGAAGCCCAGGGTGGCATAGCCCCAGTAGTTGGCGCCGCTGGTCGAGGTGGCCAGGTCGTTCTGGTCGTTCTGGGTCTCCTGCACCGGCAGCAGCTCGACCGCGGTGACGCCCAGTGCCGCCACCTTGGCAGCCACCTGGGCCGCACCGGCGTAGGTGCCGCGGAGGGAGGCCGGCACATCGGGGTCCTGCATGGTCAGGCCGCGCAGGTGCACCTCGTAGATGATCTCGTCCTTGAGCGGCCGTGTGGGCTGCTGGCCGATGCCCGTGCCGTCGGGCGCGAGCACGATCGACTTGGGCGCCGCTGGAGCGGAGTCCTTGCTGCGGCCGGGATCGCCGCTGGCGTAGACGGCGCCGTCGGGCTGCTGGGGCCCCACCGGATCGTGGCTGAGCTCGAGCCCGTACGGATCGAAGAGCAGCTTGTTCGGGTTGAAGCGGTTCCCGGCGGGATCCACGTCGCTCACGAAGCCCACCGCCGAGCCGGGCGCGAAGCTGGGATCGTAGGTCCAGTTGGGTCCCCACGCGCGGTAGCCGTAATAGATGGTGGTGACGCCGAGGGCGTTCAAATCGGCCACCGAAACCGTGGCCGAGAAGGTCTGACTGGCACCCGGCTTCATCTCGAAGCGAGCGACCGCGCTGGCGCCAATCGGCTGCGCGAAGATGTCGAGCTCGATGCGGGTCGCGCGCGACGAGAACACCCGAAAGTTCACCTGCGACATGGTGGCGTCGTAGGCGGCGCCGAAGCCGCTCGAGCCGTCGGGTCCGATCAGATCGGACTTGCCCTCACCGCTACCCCGGGGGCCGTCGTTGAGCACGGGTCCACAGCCGATCCAAGCAATGCACGCGAGCAGGCAGATGTTCCTGGTTGCCATGTTTCGGTTCCTCCTGGGTGGCTCGTTTTGCAGAGGTGGGGCCGAACCGGTATGGAGAAGCCGTACACACGGCCAACAACGCGACGATCCAGGGGTTCTTCGGGCCCGGCGCTTGAACGAGGGGATTGCGGAGCTACTGAATTTGGCTCAGAATAGGCTCAGAATAGGCCACTAGGCGGCCCAGAATGGACGAGTCGGACGGACGGCAACCCAAGGCCCCGCGGGCGCCGGCAACGGCGCAGCTCGAGGAGCAGCTCGAGAAGGCCAACGCCTTCCTCGACGCCATCGTCGAGAACATCCCGGATATGATCTTCGTCAAGGACGCCGAATCCCTGCTGTTCGAGCGGTTCAACCGGGCCGGCGAAGAGCTTCTGGGCTGGAGGCGCGAAGAGCTCCTCGGCAAGACCGACCACGATTTCTACCCGAAGGAGCAGGCCGACTTCTTCCATCTCAAAGATCGCGAGACCCTGCGCAACAAGGTGCTGGTCGACATCCTCGAAGAGCCCATCCAGACCCGCAAGAAGGGGCTCCGGTGGCTTCACACCAAGAAGGTGCCGATCCTCGATGAGACCGGTCGTCCCCGCTACCTGCTCGGGATCTCGGAGGACATCACCGCCCGCAAGCTGGCCGAGGAGCGCGCGCAAGCCCTCGAGCGCGAGGTGGCGCTGATCGCCCAGAACGCGCGCGAGGCCATGGCCGCCTGGACGCCCGATGGCAGGGTGGTGTCCTGGAACCCGGCCGCCGAGGCGATGCTCGGCATCCCGCAGGCGGTGGCACTGGGCGCCCGCATCGACGAGCTTCTGCCCGACGGCACCTCGCCGCAATATCGCACCGCCATCGAGCGGTTGCTGGCCGGCGACGACGGCCCCATCTACGAGGTCTCGCTGCGCCGGCCCGACGGCCGCGAGATCGACCTGGAGCTGAGCCTGTTCGCGGTGCGCGACCCGGCGGGCAACGTGACGCGATTTGCCGGGGTGGCGCGCGATCTCACCGAGCTGGCGCGCCTTCGCCGCATCACCGAGATCCTGGGCGGACCGCAAGACGCCCCGGAGGCGCAGCGGGGACCGCTGTCTGCGCGCATGCAGCAGGCGGTGGCGGCAGCGGATCTGGTGGCGCGCGACCCGGTGGCCACCGTGCTGCTGCTGGGCGAGACCGGCGTGGGCAAAGGCTGGCTGGCGCGGCGCATTCATGCCCAGAGCCCGCGCGCCGACAAGCCGTTCCTCGAGGTCAACTGCGCCAGCCTGAGCCCGCAGCTCGTGGAGTCGGAGCTGTTCGGCCACGAGCGCGGCGCCTTCACGGGCGCGGTCGCCCAGAAGCGCGGCATCGTCGAGGCCGCCGAGGGCGGGACGCTCCTGCTCGATGAGATCGGCGAGCTGCCGCTGGCGGTGCAGGCTCAGCTGCTCACGTTCCTCGATGGCCACAGCTTTCGCCGCGTGGGCGGAACCCGGGCGCTGACGGCCAACGTGCGCCTGCTGGCAGCCACCAACGTCGACCTCCAGAAGGCGGTCGCGCGCGGGGTGTTTCGGCGCGATCTGTACTATCGGCTCAGCGTCATGCCGATCGAGGTGCCGCCGCTGCGCGAGCGCCGCGAGGAGATCCCCCAGCTTGCGCGCACGCTGGCCAGCACACTGGTGCGCCGTTTCAGCGGCCCCCGTCGCGTAGTGCTGGGGCGACTGGTGCTGCGCGCGCTCGCTCGCTACGACTGGCCCGGCAACGTCCGCGAGCTCCGCAATGTTCTCGAGCGCGCGATCATCCTTTCGCGGGGTGCGGCCATCGAGCTCGAGCACCTGGCGCCCGAGATCCGCGGGGCCGCTCCGGGCTCGACCTCGGAACGGCTCGAAGATGTGGAGCGGGCCCACATTCTGCGCGTGCTCGAGGCGGCGCGCGGCAACCGCACGCGGGCGGCGGCCGTGCTCGGCATCAGCCGCTCGACGCTGAAGCGCAAGCTGGCCGAATACGGGGTCATGGAAGAGGAGGCCGAGGAGCCGTGAAGGCACGCCTCGGCCTGATGATGTTCCTGGAGTACGCGATCTGGGGCGCGTGGGCGCCGGTGTTGTGGCCCTACCTCACGGACACGTTGGGACTCGGCCAATCTCAGGCCGGTTGGATCTTCAGCTTGCTCTGGCTGGCTTGCCTGCTGGCGCCGCTCACCGGCGGCCAGGTGGCCGATCGCTGGCTGCCCACCCAGAGCTTCCTCGGGATTGCCCATCTCGTGGGCGGCGCCATCCTGCTGGTCCTGGGTCGCCGGACCGGAGCCGGCCCGGGGGCGTTCGGCCCCTGGCTGGGCCTCATGGGCGCCTACTCGCTCGTCTTCGCTCCCACGCTGGCGCTCACCAACTCGATCGTGTTCCACCATCTGTCCGAGGCCGACTTCGGGCGCATCCGCGTCTTCGGCACCATCGGCTGGATCGCAAGCGGGCTCATCCTGTCGGGCTGGCGGCGCGGGCTTGTGCCGTCCCCGGCCGGCTGCGACGCCATCCTGCTGGCGGGCGGGCTCTCGCTCGTCCTGGGCGCTTATTGCTTCACCCTGCCCCACACGCCGCCGGCGCGCGGCCGCGCTGATCCGCTGGCTTTCCGGCGCGCGCTGGTGCTCTTGCGCGACCGCAACACGCTCGCCTTTCTGGCCATCGCCTTCCTGGTCACGACCGAGCTTCAGTTCTACTACGGGCCTACCGGAGGCTTCCTCGAGAGCGCTCTGCGGGTCCCTCACGCCGCGGTGCCGATGACCATGGCGGTGGCGCAGGCCGCCGAGATCCTGGCCCTGGCCTTTGCCCTGCCGGTGGCGCTCAAGCGCTGGGGGCTCCGCGGCACGCTGGCCTTGGGGGTCCTGGCCTGGCCGCTGCGCTACCTCGTCTTTGCGCTGGCGCCGCTGGGGCCGGTGGGTGTGATGCGTCCGCTCGTCATCAGCTCACTCACCCTCCACGGCATCGGCTTCACCTTCTTTTTCGTGGCCTCGCAGATCTTCATCGACCGGGTCGCACCAAGCGACATTCGCGCCTCGGCGCAGAGCCTGCTCACTCTGGTCACCCTCGGGCTCGGCAACTTCCTGGGCACGCTCCTCACCGCGACCGTGATGCAGCACTTCACCCGCGGGATGGGCGCGGCCGCGACCACACAGTGGACCAGCGTTTTCCTGGTGCCCTGCCTGCTCACCCTCGCCTGCGCGGCCGGATACTTCCTCCTGGTGCGCGAGCCCGCGCGGCCAGGGTCCGAGGCGTGGGAGCAGCGGCCGAAGGCCTGGGAGCGCTCGTTCGACTGATCTCGATCGATGATAGAATCGGGGCCGGCCATGAGCTGGAAACCCGCGGCGTCCCCGATCGCGCTGGTTGCTTTTTTCGCAACCTCTCTGTCCGCCTGCGGGGACGACATCTCCGCCTCCGGCGGGCACGGGGGCTTGGGAGGAAGCGGCGGATCAGGCGGCGTGTCCGGCTCGGGCGGGAGCGGAGGAGCGGGCGGCTCCGGCGGCGCGGGCGGAATGGCCGGCTCGGGCGGCTCGGGCGGGAGCAGCGGCGCCGGAGGCATCATCGATCCGATGCGCAGCGTCGATTGGAGTCAGGCCGGGATCCCGGGCGGCATTCCCAATCGCACGACTTCCTGCGCCACCTTGAATGCAGGCGCGACCGCCACTCAAATCAGTGACGCGATTGCGAGCTGCCCGAGCGGACAGGTGGTGACGCTCGGCGCCGGCACGTTCAACCTCTCGTCCGGGATCGACTTTCACGGAAAAAGCGACGTCACGCTGCGCGGGGCGGGCGCCGACATGACCAGGCTCGTGTTTACGGGCAGCGTCGACTGCCGTGGCATGTCGGCCAGCATCTGCCTGGACAACGGCGACACCAACTGGGTGGGCGGGCCCTCGAATGTCGCGGACTGGACGGCCGGCTACGCCAAAGGCAGCACCGTGATCACGCTCTCCAGCACCACCAACCTCATGGTCGGCAACGCCCTCATCCTCGACCAGCTCGACGACAATTCCGATGGGGGCGGCATCTTCGTGTGCGGCACCACCGTCTGCACCGGCGAAGGCGCCAACGGCTCGCGCGACGGGCGTGCGCAGGGTCAGATCGTGCGCGTGACCGCAATCAATGGCAATCAGGTCACCATCACGCCGGGCCTGCGCATGCCGAACTGGCGCGCTTCCCAGAGCCCGGGAGCGTGGTGGGCCAACACGAACATCAAGAATTCGGGAGTCGAGGACCTGTCCGTCGATGCCACCGGCAGCACGACCTTTTCCAACATCTACATCTTCAATGGATTGAACTGCTGGGTCCGGGGCGTGCGCTCGATGAATCCCAACCGCAACCACGTCTGGCTGCTCATCACTGCCCAGAGCGTCGTGCGCGACAGCTACTTCTATGGCACCAAAAACGCGGCGTCCCAGAGTTACGGCGTCGAATGGTATCCGGGCTGCGACAACCTGGTCGAGAACAACATCTTTCAGCACGTGACCGCGCCGCTCGTGCAGGGCGCCTTCATGACCGGCGACGTGGTCGCCTTTAACTACGCCATCGACGACTACTACAGCGTCTCCGCGGGCTGGATGATGCCGATGTTCACCAATCACAACGGCGGCGACGGCATGATCCTCCTGGAAGGCAATGACGGCCTCGGGATCCAGAGCGACAACATCCATGGCACCCACCATTTCGTGACGCTCTTCCGCAACAACTTCTACGGGGACGTCTACAACAATCCGTCCAAGGACTCCAACACCGAGCCGATGCACTTCTGGGCCTATTCCCGGTTCTTCAACGTGATTGGAAACGTTCTCGGACGCAGCGGCTTCTACAATGCCTACGAATCCAATCTCACCAGCAATCCGACCGCCATCTATGCATTTGGCGATGCCGACAATCGGCGCGGTGCAGCTGGCGATCCGGTCGTGCGGACGACCCTTCTGCGCTGGGGCAACTACGACACCGTGAACGGAACCACGCGCTTCGACGCCAGCGAAGTCCCCTCCTCGCTCCCTCAATTCTCAAATGCCGTTCCGGCCGGCAACGTCCTGCCGGCTTCGTTCTACCTACCGGCCAAGCCATCCTGGTTCCGTCAGGTGCCCTGGCCTCCCATCGGCCCCGACGTCATGGGCGGCCCGGGTGCAGCCGGCCATGCGTACAAGATCCCGGCTCACCTGTGCTACGACAACACATCGAAGGATGCCGGCGGCGTTCTGATTTTCAACGCTGCCAGCTGCTACTACTGAGCGCCGCCCTCCGCGCTCCCATTCGATGGCCCGCGTGAAGCGCCCCAAGATGAAAGCTTCCCAGCAGGCCGTGGTGCGGGCGCCCGATGACATTTCGCTTCGCCTACGCTACGCGGCTCGCCTCCTCAAGCGCGGCGATCCGCGGGGAGAATTCATCCGCGTCCAATGCGAGCTCGACGCCGCTGAGCGCGGCACGACCGTGGGCGTGGATCTTTCCTACCCGGAGCTCAAGCGTCGTGAGGCGGCGCTTCTCAGCGACCATGGGGCCGATTGGGCCGGGCCGGTGCGTGATCTGGTGGTCTCCTGGACCTTTTTCCGCGGGTTCGTGGAGCATGTCACCATGGAGGCCCTTGGGTTCGAGGAGCGCGGCGCGCGCGTGTTCGAAGCCGCGCCGGTGCGTCACCTCGATTTTCGGAACGCCCGAAGACGGGTCCCGGAGCTCGCGGGCTCCTCGCTGCTGCGCCGCTGCCGTTCCCTCGGCTTTGCGGAAAACGATCTGGACGACCAGGACCTGATTGCTCTCGCCGCCTCCCCTCATCTGCGCCGCCTTCGGTGGCTCGATCTCAGCGAGAACCGCAGGCTCACGGTTCGGGGCATGGAAGCGCTCGCCGCCGCCTCGCGCAGCCGGCTGTCGGGACTGCGCGTCGTCCTCATGGTTGGCGTGCTCGCGAGCCCGCTCTATCCGCCCGAGTATGGTCACGATGGAACGCTGGTCGCGAGCGGCCCCAATCCGGTTGGCCAGAAGCTGGAGCGCAAGTACGGAAAGATCCGCTGGCTGCATCCGCGCCTGAGCCAGGGCGCGGCCCACCGAGATACCGAGCGCTACCGCACCTGAGCCTGAGCTGGGGACGCCTGGGGGAACCACAGAGAACACGGAGAACACAGAGGATCGATAGGTGTACGGGGTCGGCCGTCGTTTGCCTCAAGCCGGATCCCTCTTCCTTCTCCGTGTTCTCGTGTTCTCTGTGGTGAGTCTTCCTGAACCTCACTGGGAGACGGTTTCGGAGGCGCTGGTGGCCGCGTTTTCGGGGGCGGGCGTGTTGGTATTGCGACGCGGCGCGCCGGGCGTGTTGGGAACGCAGCTGGCAGCGCCGTCCTTGGGATCGTCGCACACCCAGTCCTGACCCATGTCGGTCTTGGTCGAGCAGTCTTCGACCACGCGCCAGACCGCGCCGCGACCGACCACGCGCACCACCTCGAGCAGCCGATCCGGATAACCCTCTTCGGGCTGATTCGGTGTCGGCTCGCAGAACCGGTCGCGCACCCGGAGCGCGCGCTCGGGTACGCGCTCGGGCCAGGACACGCCGCCGAGCCCCTGGAACAGCACATCGAACACCAGCACCTTGGTCGGTCCACCCGGATATGCGTCCGGGAAGCCTTCCGGATTGTTGTTGGGCTTGGGCAGCTCCCAGGTATAGAGGTACGGCTTCATCTGATAGCGGAAGCGCGTGGCATCGACGCCCTCGGGGATGGCGCCCAGCCCGGCGGTAAAGCCCAGGCCGGTGTGGCTGCCGAACGTGGTGCCGGTCGATGTGGTCACGCCCGCCCCCACCGAGAAGCTCACGCCCGCTCCGACTTCGGCGTCCGCGATAAACGGGATCCCCCCGCGCACCGACGTGTCGACTCGTGTCGACGTGGTGACGTCGAGCCCCACGCCCACGTTGCGGCCGGTCGACAGCCCGGTGGTCACATCGACGTTGACCGAGTCGCCCCCCGCGCCCTCGGGCGCCCGGATCCACCGGGTCGCCGTGATCACGTTGTCGCCGGGGCGGGCGATCTCGTCGCCCGCGAGGTTGTAGTAGCGTTCGCTTCCCGCCGCCGAGAAGAAGCTGGTCCAGGGTACGCCCGCCACGTGTGGCTCCGGAATCATCATGTGCGGCCGGCCCGCGGTCGCCATGTCTTGGTTGTAGTTGGCGAGCGCGCGCACCACAATGCTGATGACGGGCCGATTGATCACCCGCCCGCCCTGATCCACATATTTCTTGGGTATGGTGACCAGGACGAACTCGTTGCCGCCGATGACGCGCCGCGTGTCCGCCCGCACGAGCGCGTTCACCTGGCCGCGCTTGAGCTTGTAGATTAGGTTGTAGACGCAGGTCTGCTCGGTGATGACGATCGGCTTGATGTGCTCGTCGATGTGCGCGGTGTCGGATTGCGTGAACGTGTAATCCATGGTCTGGAACTGGCTGATGAACGAGTTGACCGACACCTCCATGTCGGCGCTGACCGAGACGTGCACGTCCGCCACGCCGACGCCCCCGCCGCCACCGACGCGACCGTGGATCCCCATGGCGGCCCGCGCGTTGAACGTGGTTTCGCGCTGCTGCGACATCGAGTTGGTGTAGGTCCGATTGAGCGAGCCCGAAGGCAGGCTCTGTCGGGTCCGCCAGAAGGGCGGATACATGACGACCGCGATGGGTTTGTCCGAGCCCAGCGTCAGATCGGGCCCGGTATGATACTGCATCTGCTCGGTGTAGCCGCTCACATCACCCGCCTGGATCCATTGGAAATATCCCGAGCTGCTCCGGTAGCCGCCGGGGAACGAGTAGTTCCAGGCGATCGGGACCGTGAGGCCGGAGTAATTCTCGTACATGTAGACTTTCTTGTCGCCGATCCGCATGTAGAGCCGGCTCGAGAGCAGCGCGAAATCGGTGACCGGCTGGGCTCGCGCCGATGCTCCGACCGCGATCGTGACCTCGGACGGAATGGCGCGGTCGGCTCCACTGGTCGTCATGTGGTAGCTGAGGAGCCCCAGCCCGCCGGTCTGCAGGAACTCGAACGTGGGCCGACCTCCGTTCTGAAAGAGTCGATACGTGTGCACGCCGTGCGTGCCCAGCTGCGGCGTCGGGCAGCTGAACTTGCCGACCGCGACCAGCTCGATCGCCCAGATGAAGTTGCCATCGGCGTCGAGGCGCGGCTGGCCGTCCATGCCGTAGGAAAGGCTCTTGCGGAGCGTCACGTCATAGATGTTGGAAAGATGCACGCGGGGAGCCTGCGGGGGCGCGAAGGTCACCGGTTGATAAGACACGTTGGCGTCGCTGAACGTGCCGATCTGGGCGGTGTTGCCCGGCTCCACCCGACCGTTCTGGGGCAGGATGGCAACCCGGAGCTGGCCGTCGTTGTAGAGGTCACCCGCGACGCCGCGCATGCGCGGCGGATCCATGGGCGCATTCTGGGCGCGATAACGCCGGAAGCTCACGACCTCGACCTGGTTGCTGTCGTTGAAGCGGGTCTCGACCAGCGAGACGTCCCAATTCTGGTGCACCACGACCAGAATCTTCCGATTGGCCAGGCTGCGCAGCCGCCCATCGACGACGCGCACGAAGGTATAGAACGCGTCGCCGAGATCGGTCACCCGAAAAGTCCGGCCGCTGTACCGGAGCGAACCCGTGCGATTGCGTGAGACGTAGGTGAAGTCGAACTCGTCGGCCTTCATTCCGACCACGTCGTCCAGGTTGTCGCCATCGATGTCGCCCACGCCCGGCTGCCAGTAGGACCCGGTCGAGTCGTTCCAAAGGGTCTGCATACGATTGGTAAACGAGGTATCGGCCGTGCGCCCGCTGAATCTCTCGACCGGGACCACCTCGCGCCGAACGTTCCGGTCCTGAAAGGCCACGGTCTCGTACTGGCGGAACAGGGTATTGCGTGGAAAGTTCGTGGGTCGATCGGTCTGCGGGCCACAGAAATCGGTGACCCCATCGTTCTGGCCGTTTTCGTGCGCGGTCGGCTCGGCGGAGCAGGCGGCCGCCCAGGCAACGCAGCACCATGGTACCAGCTTGCGCATGACTGACCTCCCTGTCACGGATTCGGAACCCTGAAGCCGCGGTCACGCAGCTCCTCGACGGCGCCCTGGATCATCGGACCATGCACGGCGAGCGATCCGGTGTTGGCGGCGTTCGGTCCTTCGTGAGCCTCCGTGCTTCGGCGCACCGCCGTCACGCGAGCGTCGAGCGCGCGTCTGTAGTCCGTCGCTGCCCGCCTCGCCTGCGCGTACTGGTCGACTGCCGGTGGCGGCGGCGCCGCGTAATCAGGGCTCAACAGGCGCCCCGCCAGCGCGTTGGCGCCGATGCCGACCACGACCAGGCCGCCTTCGTCCCACAGGCCGACGATCTGGCCGTTGTGCGTGAGCGGCCGGATTCTCTGAAGCAGGTCCGGTCCGATCACCCGGTCGACGTCGGTCACCTGTCCAATGGCGGTGACGATCTCGTCGACCGTGCGCTGCGAGCCGTCGCTGAACGTCACCCGCAAGCGTTGGCGACCTCGTGCGGACACCGGCTCGACCCGCGTCACGGTGCCCCCCTCTCCCAACGGTAGATCCTCGATCGTGGGATCACTTCCACGCATGAGCTCGTAGACGCGGCGGTACTGGCCCCGGCGGCCCACCAGGCTGCGTACGTCCCCGCTGACGGCCGAGATGCGGTCGCCGCGATAGGCGAACACGAGCTCGGGCCGGAGGTTGCTCGGGTCGCCGCCGTTCGCGGCCGCCTCCGGCATGACGAAGTGCAGAAGGTCGAGCGCCATCAGCCCGGACGCCCCGCCGCCGAACACCAGCACCTTCTTGCCCCGGTAGTAGTCGACCTGCTGCTCGAGCGGCGTCCGTTCGCCGCGCGTCGGCGGGCGCCGAACCCCACCCTCGTCGAAGCTCTCCAGGTAATTGTCGTTGGCGCGCGAGAACAGCGTTTCGATGGTCTTGATCGAGCGCCGCACGGTGCGGCGCTGCGCCTGTGCCTCCGCTCCCATCCCATCCACCCGGATCACGGAGTCGGCGAGCTCGCGCGGCAAACCGTTGCCGGTGGCGAGAATGATGAACTCGCCTTCCTGCAGAGCCGTCCGCGCGTTGCCCTGGTAGCGGTAGCGAGCCACATACTTGCCACTGGGCAGACGCTCGAGCCGATACACCCGGCCCCCGTGCTGATCGAACACCCCCTGGTTGTCTCCCCCGGGGCCCATCGTCGCCTGGATGCGCTCCACCACCGCCATGACGGTTCCGTACGGGAGGTAAGTGCGCCGGGACGCCGGGAACATGGCCCGATAGGTCTCTGGGTGCAGGGCGCGATCGTCGGCCATGCTGGCCGGCACGGCGAACCGGATGACCTCCTGTCCGGTTTCGAAGTTCGCCATGTGCTCGAAGTGGCTGCGCAGTCCCATGCCGACCACCGTGAAGCCGCGGCGAGGATTCAGATCCCCGCTCACGTTGGCCAGAACGGTCGCACCAGCCGGCCCCATGCCGACCACGACCACCTTGCGCGCGGGCTGCGTCCCGTTGCGGAAGTATTCGCCCTGCAGCCAGTCGGAGCGCGCCTGGTTGAGCGCCCGGTAGCGCTGGGTGCCGCGAAGCTGCTCGCGGCCGACCTGCGTGTAGGCGCGCGCAAACGCTCGGAAGGAGCGGGCGCGTGTCCCCGGAGGGGGCACGCCGCGGCCGACCGTGGTGGGCCGCGGATCCATGTGGTGGCCGTCGGCCGGCGGCATGGCGAGCGCCAGCAACGAATTCGCGGCCGCGACGTACTCGGCGCATTCGCAGATGCCGTCATGGGGATCGCCCGGGGGGAGCGATTGGTAGAGCGTCCATTCGTACAGGCTCGGGTGGAACCACCACGCTTCGGTGCAGTTGGGCTCCTGATCCGGCGGGTCGTCGCGATCGATGGGAACGCCCTCGGTCGTGAAGTCGACGACGAATTCGGACGGCAGCGCGTGGTCGATGGTGTCATCGAAAAACAGGTCCTCGCGGACCTCGTCCCACAGGGTCGGGCGCCAGTTCTTGATGCCCTCGGGTGGGCCGATCCAGATGTCGGCCTGGTCGGTCTCGAACGGCTCCTCGTCAAACCATTCGTTGGGCGTGTAATCGACGTGAGCCAGCGCGGGATTGCAGAACGGGTCCTTGCCGTCCTTCCCGTACACCGACTTCACGTCTTCGCGGGTGCAGCAGTCGCAGGCGCTGTGCGTGCTCTGCGTCGGGCCCGGCGTGAGCGAGCTGCGGACCGAGCCGGGCTCGCTGCAGCTCGAGCTGCCGACCGCGGCCACCAGAAGCAGGGCCCGGATGACAGACGTCGCTCTGATCATGGCTCCTCCCGCCCCGAGCAGCGGTTGCTCCGACCTCACCTGGTCGCGCAGTCCCGCTCCGGCTCCTTGGGCTCCTCCAGCGGTGACGCTCTGCTTGGGAGCAACCGGCGGTCCAGCGGGCGCGCGCTCGTCTTCTCGAGCAGATCGGGCCGGCACACCCGCCGGTCGCAAAGCCGGGCTGGCCTGGGTGCGCCTACGCCTCTTGGCACCCGAGCGCGATCAGAGCCGTGCGCTGCGTCCGAGCTCCATTGGGCAGACTCCCCAGCTGGGCGGTTGGCGCCCTCGGCGCGCCGGCGGTCAGCCGGTTTCAGGTGGGGTGCGCGCGCCGCGCCGGCGGAAATTTTTTGGCTCGCGGTCGGTGGTCCGATGCCGCCGTGACAGCTCTTCCGTCAGCATCTCGACCTAGGCCGGGTTGGCCACAACCTTTCCTGGCGCAAGTACGGGTGCCTTGCGTACGACGTCTCTGGGCACGGACTTCGGGACCAGCCGGGCCTTGATGCGCTCGACCTCGCGCTTGGGCTTCTCCATCGCTTCGGCCAGGACAGTAGCCGCTCACGAGTCGGCAGTTCGGCCTACCGCGCGCGCACAGGCCGTGCTAGGAACCTGTGTGCGCGCTTTGCTGGTGGCGCTTTTATCCTGGTGCTGGGCGGTGGCCACACCGACGGTGCGGCTGCTGCCGGGCTGGGTCCAGGAACGCGCGGGCACCGCGGGCAGCGAGGCCGACGACGCCGATGCGGGTGCCAGCCTCCGCGACGCCGGGGGCGCGCGAATGTCCGCGCCCGAGCGCAGGCCACGGCCGATTCCGGGCGGGCGGCTGAACCCCCTCGCGGCTGCACCGGCGCCGCTGGCCCTGCCGGCCGCACCAGCGCATTCCATCGCCCACCCTCCTGCCCACGCCGCGCGCCGGCTGTTCGAGGTTGCGCGGCCACACGTCCCGCGAGCTCCTCCTCTCCCGGCTCGAAGCTGATCGCAATCCGGACCCTGAGCCCGGGCAGCTCGAGCTGCCCGAAAGGAGGACTCTCATGAGCGAGCACCTGGAAGAGCCGAAGAGCAACCCGGAGCCCAATGCCCCGCTGACCTGGACCGATAAGCATGGCGGCAAGCTGGTCGGCATGGTGGTTGTGGTGATGCTGATGCTCCTGGTCGGCCTGCAAATCAACTGTTGAAGCCCCCGCCGATTCTGCGGCGTGAGCCCTTCTGGCGGTCTGTGGCGTTTCTGTGACGGCACTGTGACAATTTAGCCGTCGCGGGAGTTGGTCACGCGGCGCGCCCGTACGATCGAGTAGTCTCGGATCGCCATGCGGCCCCTGCTCTTCATAGTGGCCCTCGCGGCCACGGTTCCTGGTTGCAAGTGCTCCGATTCCGGATCGGAGCCTGCCGCCTCTCCGCAAGGCCTCGGCCCCTCCGATGGCGTGCGGCTCGTGGTTGCCTACGGCAGCGAAAAAAAGACCTGGCTCGAGGAGCAGGCGCGCGCATTCGTCGCCAGCGGTGGCAAGCTACGCTCGGGCAAGCCGATTCGCATCGAGCCGCACGCAATGGGCTCGGGCGAGGCGATGCAGGACATCCTTTCGGGTGCGCTCAAGCCGCACGTGTTCAGCCCGGCTTCGGGCGCCTACGTCACGCTGCTCAACCAGCGCTGGCAGGAGGCGCCCGGTCATACCAAACCGCTCTGTCCGCCCGGCGAGCCGGTCGTGCTGTCGCCCATCGTGATCGCGATGTGGCGGCCGATGGCGGAGGGGTTGGGCTGGCCCGGAAAGCCGCTGGGCTGGGCGGACCTAATCCGCGTGAGCCGCGACCGCCGCGGCTGGGGCGCCTTCGATCGCCCCGAGTGGGGCAGCTTCAAGCTGGGCCACACGCACCCCGAGTTCTCCAACTCGGGCCTGCTGGCGGTTCTGGCCGAAGCCTATGCGGGCGCCCACAAGACGCGCGACCTGACGGCTCGCGATCTCGAAGCCGCGGCCACCCGGGATTTTCTGCACGCGATCGAGGGCACCATCGTCCATTACGGAAAGTCGACCGGGTTCTTCGCCGACAAGATGCTCGCGCGCGGCCCCTCGTATCTGTCGGCGGCGGTCCTGTACGAGAACCTGGTCATCGAATCGTATGCGCATCCCAGCCCGTCGGGGTTTCCGGTGGTCGCCGTCTATCCGGTCGAAGGCACCTTCTGGTCGGATCATCCCTACGCGATTCTCGACGCAGAATGGGTGGGACCGGAAGAGCGGGCGGCCGGCGAGGCCTTTTTAGCGTTCTTGAAGAGCCGCCCGGCGCAGGCGCGCGCGCTGGCGCTCGGCTTCCGGCCGGCCGATACCAGCATCCCGATTGGCGCGCCCATCGATGCCGCGCACGGCGCCGATCCGAAGCAGCCGCAGACCCTGCTCGAGGTGCCGCCGGGCGAAGTCCTGCGCAAGCTGCTCGAGGTCTGGCAGATCGCCAAGCGCCGCACCGACGTGGTGCTGGTGTTCGACAAGTCGGGCAGCATGCGCGGCAAGCCGCTCGAGGAAGCCAAACAGGGCGCCAAAGCGTTCCTGAAGGGTCTGCACGATCAGGATCAGGTCACGCTGCAGCTGTTCGATCATCAGGTCTATCCGGCGGTGGGCCCGCTCGAGCTGGGCGCGGAGCGGGCGCGCCTGACCACGCGCATCGAGCAGATCATCGCGGGCGGCGGCACCTCCCTGTACGACGCGACCGCGGCCTCCTACGACGCCGCGCTGGCGCGCGCGCGCCGCGACACCACGCGCATTCACGCGCTGGTCGTCATGACCGACGGCCGGGACGAATCGAGCCAGCTCACGCTGGCGGCTCTGCAGAAGCACCTGGCCGGCGAGGGCGACGCGATGGTCAAGGTGTTCACCATCGCCTACGGCGACGAAGCCGATCCGCGCGTGCTCGAGCAGATTGCGGAAGCCGCCAAGGGCTCGCATGCTCGCGGCAGCGCCGAGACTATCGTCCAAGTGTATCAAGACATGGCATCCTTCTTCTGATGGGAGACCGGCAGAAGCGGCCTTGGGCGCGTGGGGTGGCGAGCGCGGCCACGGGCCGGCTCAATCTTGCGGCGCTCGGCGCGGCGGCCGTGGGCGCGGCTGCGTTGGGCTCGCTGCCGCTGCTCGGCGTCGGGCTGGCCGCGTATGCCGCCCTGGTGGCGTGGGACCTGTCGAGCCCGCAGCATTGGAAGAAGCTGATGGCGCCTGGCGACGGGGGACCCGAGCTCCCCGACCGGCGCGCGCTTCACGACCCGGTGCTGAAGGATCACGTCGAACGGCTGATCGCGACCAAACAGGAGCTGGCCCGACTCAAGACCGAGACCCCGCCCGAGGTCAATCGCTACGTAGCGCAAGCGCTGGTGTCGCTGGACCAGCTCGAGCGGGCCGCCGCCCGCCTCATCCTGCGCGGCGACCAGCTCGCGCGCTACCTCGACGGCGTCGACGCGGGCGCGATCGAGTCCGAGATGCAGCGGCTCAGCCAGCAGGCCGCCCGCACCACCGACGCCGACGCGCGCGCCGAATTCGAGCGGGCGCGCGCGACCCGCCAGCAGCAGAGGGCGACCATCGACGACCTGGTGCGGGCGCTCGACCGTGTGCACGCCAATCTGGCTCGCATCGTGGCGACCTATGAGGGTCTGCCGGCGCGGCTGGTGCACCTGCGCACGCTCAACGAGCAGGCGCGCGATGCGGTCTCGGGCGACGTCAACCAGGAGCTGGATCACATGAACCAGGAAATGGTGGAGTTCGAGCAGACGCTCAAGGAGGTGGCCGTGGAGATCGCCGGATGAAGGGCAAAGCGCTCATCCTGTTCGGCTTCCTGGTGGCGGTGGCCGTGATCATCTTGATCGCGCGGCGCGGTGGCCTGGGGAATGCAGGCGCCGGCCCCGCTGGCGGGGGCGCGCGCGCGGACGCGGTCGAGGTCGCGTTCCTGTACAGCACCGAAAAAAAAGATTGGATCGAAGCCGCGGTGGCAGCCTTCGCGAAGGAGCACCCCGAGGTATCGGTCAAGCTGATCGGCATGGGCTCGCTCGAGGCCGCACAGGCGCTGCTCGAGGGCAAGCAGCAGCCGGTGCTGTGGAGCCCCGCCGACTCGCTGGTCTTGAACCTCGCCGCCGCCGACTGGGAAACCAAGACCGGCTCGCGGCTGGTCGCGGCCAGCGGCACCGAAGACGCGCCCGAGCCGCTGGTGCTGACGCCGCTCGTCTTCGTGATCTGGGAAGACCGCGCCGAGGTGCTGCAAAAGGCGACCCATGGCCAGATCACGTGGAAGGCGATTCGCGACGCCGTGGTCTCGAATCGGGGCTGGCCCGCCATCGGCGGCAAGCCCGAGTGGGGCTTCGTCAAGCTCGGGCACACCGATCCGACCCGCTCCAACTCGGGCCTGCAGGCGCTGTTGCTGATGACGCTCGAGTAT
The DNA here is from genome assembly GCA_035258845.1 of Polyangia bacterium. Taxonomy (GTDB): domain Bacteria; phylum Myxococcota_A; class Polyangia; order JAHFDS01; family DATFWX01; genus DATFWX01. The sequence goes on from DATFWX010000279.1 coordinate 19,143, forward strand.
TACAAGAAGACCAGCGGGCTCGAGGTGGGCGATCTGCTCAAACCGGATTACCAGCAGTGGATCCGCGAGATCGAGCGCGGCGTGAGCCGGTTCGAGCGCTCCACCGGCACCTTCATGACCGACATGGTGCGATTCGGTCCGTCGAAATACGATCTGGCGGTGGTTTACGAGAGCCTCGCGATCTCGCAGTTGGAAAATGCGCAGGGCCGCTGGGGCAACCTCAAGGTCTACTATCCGGCCAGCACTCTGTGGAGCGACCATCCGGTGGCGCTGCTGCAGGGCAGCTGGATCACGCCCGCGCAGAAGAAGGCCGCGACCGCGCTGGTGAGCTATTTGCGCAGTCGACCGGTGCAGGCGCAGGCGCTCAACTGGGGCTTCCGACCCGCCGATCCGGCGGTGCCGATCAGGACCGCCGACGCGCACAACCCGTTCAGCCGGCTGGCTGCGTTTGGCGTGCAGCTCGAGATCCCACCGGCAGCCACGCCGCCCGACGCGCCGGTCATCCGCAACCTGATCACGATGTGGTCACGGGTGGTCGGAAACCGATAGAAGCGCGCCGCCCTTTCGTGCTATGAGTCGCGCGTCAGAAAACCGGCAGGCACCCATGAAACAAACTTTTTCGGTGGAGCTGCGAGCGGACGGCGTGTTCGAGCTGCCGATCGACATCAGGGCGATCTACGGCGAAGCACGGCCGGCCGTGAAGATGACCGTGTGCGGCCAGACCTTCCGAACCCGCGTGATGGTCTACGGCGGCAAGTACTGCCTCGGGCTCTGGAAGGCGGTGCGGGAGCAGCACCAGCTGCGTGGCGGGCAGACCCTGCAGGTCACGCTCGAGCCCGACTCCGCGCCCCGCACGGTGACGCCGCCCAAGGAGCTCGCCGCCGCGATGAAGAAGAATGCCCTTGCGCGCGCGGGCTGGGAAGCCATGAGCTTCACTCACAAGCGCGAGTGGGCGGTGGCGATTCGCGAGGCAAAGCAAGCCGAGACCCTGAAGCGTCGCGTGGCCAAGGCGATCGAGGCTCTCACCGCGAAGGCGCGCGCGACCCCGAAGAAGGCGAAGCTCGGATCCGGTAAGTCGCGGGCGTAACCGCCCGATGACCGCGCTGGGCGCACTGCGCTGGCGCCCTCCGTGTGCGCACGCTGGGCGGCTCAGCGCACGTTTTTTTCTCCTCCCCTTGGGCTCGCCTCGAAGTGGCGACGCGGCTAGCCGCTGAGGGCGTTCTCCCGGCTACTACTCTAGCCGCCACTGCTCGCTCGCCCGCGCGCTGCAAGCGCAGACGGTTGCAGCTACTTTTTCGCGAAATCTGTCGTTGGCACCAGAGTTGCTCTAGCGCCCTGCCAGCCGAGCGAGACGTTGCACTGAGGAGGAAAGGAAAATGCTGAAGAGAATCGCTATTGGAATCGGAATCGTATTGGCATCATTGGCGCTGGCCTCGTCGGCTCAGGCCAAAGGGCGAGCTGGCTTCTATTCGCGCAAGGGCGCGGCCAGCATGGTCAGCCAACTGCCGGGCGTCGACAAGGCGCGCAGCATCGGCACCACGCCGCACTACTACAAGGTGATGGAGGAGCGGGGCAAGTCCGTGAAGCTGGACTACGTGAATCGTCGGACCGGCGCAATCGAGCGGACCAACTCGCACCTCCAGGGCCGCGCGAAGCAGCTGGTCGCGCTGTCCGAGGGACGTGGCGGCGCGAAGGGCGGCAGCACCGTCCGCGACTACGCGTTCGGCGTGCACGCCGGTGACACCACCGGTCGTGGCCTCGCGTCTCTGACCAACCGCGGCAACCTTCGCATCGGTCTGACCAACAGCAAGTTCAACCCGCCGACGACGCGCAACCGCATCGTCAACAGCCGGACTGGCGCTATCATGTCCGATGCGGCGGATGGCAAGGCGACGGACCGCTAGCAATCTCCACGCAACTCCCCCGCGCAATCGCTTTCGCTCTGGCACTCGAACTCGAGATGCGAGCGCTGCGCCCTGAAACTCCCGCCCCCGCACCGACCCGAGGCTCATGATCGAGTCTCATGATCAATGAATCAAATGGTTCGAGCTGCGAACTCGCGATAGGGCACACGATCGTGCCCACCCGACGACACTGTTCTAGCCCGGCCTTGCGTGCGATATGCTCGAGCGCATGAAGCGATGTTCGATCGCATGGGCGGTGCTGGCCGTCCTGGCCGCGGGTTGCGGGGACGATACCGTCACCGGCACGGGTGGGTCTGGTGGCAGCGGGGGCACGGGCGGGGCAGGCGGGGCAGGTGGCGGGAGTGGCTCCGGCGGCGCCGGCGGCATGATGGGCGCGTGCGGGCCCAGCGGCGCCACCAGCGGCGCGCTGACTGCGGGCGGGCTGGCGGGCTGGCCGACTGGAGGCGGCTCGGGCCCCGAGCTGGCTCAGAACGGCGGATTCGAGAACCCGGGCCCCTCGGCGATGCCAGCCGCTTGGACGGGCGACAGCACGTTCGCGCGTGACACCACGCAGATGCACTCGGGAGCGGCCAGCCTGCGCATGCAGAACGCCCAGTCGGATCCCTTAACCCCGCTGGCAACGCAGACGGTGGCGCTGCACGCGGGCACGTATCGGCTGTCGGGCTGGGTGAAGACCCAGGCGCTGGGCGCCAGCCGATCGGGCAGCGGCGTGCGTCTGAATCTCGACTTCCGTCCCACCTACAACGAGTGGCTGACCACCGAGGTCATTTCCGGCACCACCGACTGGACCTCGTACGAGCGACCGAACATCGTGGTGCCGCAGGATCGCACAGCCACGCTCACCCTGGAGGGCTACGCGCATCCCGACGGGACTGCCTGGTTCGACGACGTGCAGCTGGCCGAGCAGCTCCCGTCTCCGCTCGACGTCTTTCTGCTCTACCCCAATTACCGTGGCATGATGTTCGAGGACCAACCGGGCACGATCCGCCTCGACGTCACGGTCACGCCACCGGGCGGCAACTTCGCGGCCTACACCGTCACGGCCCGGCTCACCGACACGCAGACGCACGCGGTGGTTGCGATGCGCGACTACCCGGCCGCGCCGCATCTTACCGCCGAGCTTTCCGGCTGCGGCATGACCACGGGCCGCACCTACGTGGCCACGGCCGCGCTGGCGCCGACGGGCGGACAGCCCCTCTACGAGGCGCCCGGCTACCGCCTGACCCGCGTGCCCGCGGCCGCGCGCGCATCGATGAACGTCACGTTCGACGACAAGGGCCGCATCCTTTTGCACGGCACCCCACGATTCATCCTGGGCGTCTACGACTCCGGCCTCGGCTACGGCACCACCGACGATTTCTGGGAAAACACGTTGTGGTCCGCGACCGGCGACCGCCGCATGCAGGACCTGCCCATCAACCTGTACCTCAACTATTGGTATGGCGCGGCCGGCCTGGACGCCATGAATGCGCTCATGACGAACCTGGCGCGGCACGGCGTGATGTACCTGCAGACCGGCAACTGCGTGACCAGCTCGGCCGCGGGCGGCAGCTTTCAGATCAACATGTCCGACGCGTACGTGCGCGAGTTTGGCGCGCACACCGGCAGCGCCGGCTACTACACGGCCGACGAATGCGACAGCGTGCTCGCCCAGGGGGTTTTCACCCAGTTTCAGCGCCTGGAGGGCCTGGATCCGGACAGCATCACGTTCGGCGCTCTCCTGGGCGACAATGAGCTCTCGCTCTGGCGCGACGCGGTCGACGTGCTGTCGACCGATCCGTACCCGATGTATGGCGCCGAGCCGCCGGGCGGCTACAACCACGGCATGGTCGCCGACTGGACTGTCCGCACGCGCAATGTCGTCAAGAACGCGCGGCCCTTTCTCACGGTCCTGCAGTTTTTCCAGTTCACGTCACTGGGCCGCTGGCCGACCCGCACCGAGATGCGCAATCACGCGTACATGGCGATCGTCGAGGGGGCCAAGGGTCTGTTCTGGTGGAGCCTGGGCGGAAATGCGCTGGCCGACACCTGCGGCAGCAGCTCGGTGTGGTGCGCCGAGCGCGTCCAGCATATGGACGATCTGCGAGCGGTGGTGAGCGAGATCGCGGGCCTCGAGCCGGCGCTGCTGGCCGACGATGCCCCGGCCGCTCTGGCGACGGTGTCGGACGCGGCGATTCACACCAAGATCACGATGGTGAGCGGAAAGCGGTATCTCTGGGCCTACAACGGCGACAACGCGCCGCACACGCCAACCTTCACGCTGGCCGCGTCCGCCGGGTCAGTGTCGGTGGTGGGCGAAGGTCGCTCGGTAACGCCAACTGGAGCCACCTTCAGCGACGCCTTCGGACCTTTCGCAGCCCACGTCTATCAGATCCAGTAGGGTCGGGCAGGTTAACGGGTCACGGTGTGCCGACGCAGGCCGAGAACAATGACCCCAGGAAACCGCCGCAGTCCACCTCCACCCGGAACGCCTGCCTCGAAAAGCCCGATGCGCAGGAGCAGCCGCCCGTCCGCGGGTTGGCCGTGCGGCAACTGGACGTGCACGCCGGCCCATCGTCGTTTTGCCAGACTCCGCCGAAGGTCGTGGCGGGTCCGGAGCCGACACAGGCCACGATGACCGCGCCGATGAGCGTGCCCGGACAGGGCGTGTCGACGATCGTGCGCAGCGGGACGTCACCGGTCCCGGCCGGGCAGCTACAGGCGCCCGTGTAGGGGTTGGGGATGCGGCAGCCCACGTTGCAGTTGACCCCATCGTCGCGCTCGAAAGCGCCACCGAAGCTGCCGCCGGGAAACCCTCCCGGGGGGCTGCACAGGCAAGCCAGCGATCCGCTCTGGGTGCCGCCGCCTGCGCAGTCATCGATGACGCGATAGCAGGTGGCGGCAAAGCCGCTTGGGCACGAGCAGGTGTTGGTGAAGGGGTTTGCCACGTGGCAGGCGCCCGCGCACGAGCTCGCGACGTCGTCGACCTGGTAGCCACCTGCAAAGTCGACGCAGTGTCCGCTCAGGCAGGAGCCGGCCCCGCAGGCGGTGCCGCTGGAGCAACAAGGTTGACCCAAGCCGCCGCACGCCACGCAGCTTCCGCCCATGCACAGGGAGCCGGGCGCGCAGGCCGGGCCGCTCGAGCAGCAGGGAAGCCCCACCACGCCACAGCAGACTCCGCCCACGCAGAGGGCGCTCGGGGGGTTGCAGTCGGCGCTCGTGCAGCAGGTCGCCATCGGAATGCAGGCCGATCCACAGCGATGCGTGCCCGGCGCGCACGCGCAGGCGTTGGAGCTCGAGCAGACCAGCGTGGGCTCGCAACCCGGCAGCGGCGGCGGGCAGCAGGGCTGGCCGTGCGCACCACAACCAGCCGCGTCGCGTGCGGCATCGAGGCCGCCGTCGGGCGCTCCTCCATCCGAAGGCGCATCCCCCCGCGCGTCGACTGAAGCGTCGTGGCTCATCGAGCTCGAGCTGTTCGCGCAGCCAACCAGGGCCCACAGCGGCAAGATCGCGAGCAACCCCCGTATCATGGGTTTTTCCGGAGCTTGACCAGATAGCCTCCCATTTCAGGGACGCCCCAGGATGCCGCCGCGTAGAGCCCCCCGCCGGGGCCCGGATCGGCCGCGATGCTCCAAAATGTGGCCAGGTCGGTTGCGGTCTGCGCGCGCGGGTTTCCGGTCACAGCCAGCGAGAGCGGCAGAGCGATCAGGCTCGCGATGGCACCTGTGCCCGCGCTATCTCCGTTCCACCCCTGCAGACCGGCCGCGTAGATCTGCTGGCCATCGGTGGCAATGGCCAAGAACAGATCCCTCTGCGCGGTCGGGTTCCAGCGATAGCGCGCGCTGACCGTGCCCGCGCCGTCGAGCGCCACCACGAAGCCGAACCAATCGGCAGGTGTTGCCATGTTCGCGGCCAGCCCGGCAGCATAGAGCTGCCCACCCAGCACGAGGAGCGAGCGGATCTCGCTGAACTGCGTGCCCTCCGCGATCGGCGGCGACATCGACGCGGGCGCACACATCCCGCACGGTGGGCTGGACGCGCAGGAGCTGTCCGGATAACGGAGCAGGATGCCCTGACCGTCCCGCGTCCCGCCGATGTACATGTCGGCGCCGCTCTTTACGACCGCACGGCCGGCTCCGCCGCTGGTCGAGCCGACGCCGGAGCCGCAGGCGTTTCCACCTTGCGCGCCCTTGACCACCCAGATCTGCCCGTTGGCGACGCCGGCCATCCAGAGGTCGCTGGCACCGCTAGCGATTGCGGAGATCTCGTCGACGCCCGTCGACCCAAACAACATTTGAGAAAACTGGGTCACGAGGTTCACCCGGGTCAGTCGCCCGTACAGGCCACTGCCCGGATCCGAAGCCGGCCCATCGCCCATCACCGGCTTGAGGTTGCCGGCCACGAACACGCCGTCAGCGAACAGGGTGACTGCGGCCAGCTCGGAAATTATCCCGGGCGAAGTACCGGCGGCCGGGTTGGGCCCGGCCTGTCCGAGGCAGGTTTCGAAGGTGTTGACCCAGGCCTTGTCGACCTCCCGACCAACCACATAGACCAGACCGCCCGCATCCAAGGCCAGCCCACGTGGGAACACGTTGGGCGGCAGCGCCGTGCGAAACGTATCCATGCAGGTCGAGCCATCGCCGGCTGGGCCGTCCGCCGCTGCATCCGGTGCGACCGATGCGTGACGGCAGAATCCGTCGTTCGCGCACACCAGATCGGGCGGGCACCCACTGCCGGGCGTGCAGCGCACTTTTCCGTCCAGATTGGGTGAGAAGAAACATCCTGCGCATGCGATCGACGCCGCCAGCCCGGCCCGCGTCAGAAACGGCATGCGACTCGGATTCCTCCCGCCGTCGGCTCCACCGATACCCGACCTTCGCGCCACCCCAGGTAGGACAGCACCACGCCGGTCGTGAGCGCAGCCCCGCCGAGCCCGAGCAGCACAATGGCCTTGGTCTGATCGGACTGGCCTTCGTCGTACAGGTTCTTGTCCCAGGTCTGGTGCTGCTGGGCCATCTGCTCCAGCTGCGTCGAGGCGTCGGAGGCCTGCAGGCCGAAGTAGACTCCCAACCCGACCAGGACCGCGGCGCCGCCCAGGGTGGTGAGCCCAACCACGCGCAAGCCCCTGCCTCGGTCGGCCGGTGAAGGCGCCTCGGCCGACGAATCGGCCGACGGCTGCGCCGGGGCGGCCAGCGGGCTGGGATCGTCCCGGGGCGCCGGAGTTGCCGCCGCTGCAACCGGTGCCGCCGGCGGCGGCGGCTTCACAGGCTCGGATGGTTTGGACGCG
>DATFWX010000280.1:0-11962 GCA_035258845.1 Polyangia bacterium
GCGCCGATGCAGCCGCGTTAGGCACACGCGCGCCCATCGCCGCGCGGCGCGAGCGCGACGCTTGAGCCTCTGAATCACGCGCTCACTCGCTCAGCCCTCAGCGCTCGACCTCCAGCTCCATGCCCGCTGAATACGCGGTCACGTCCGGCGAGTACATCGATTGCACGACCGCGGAGCCGATCTTGTAGCGGCCGGGCGTGGTCGGCCGCAGCGAGTGGTGCAGCTCGAACTCGCCGTGCGGCAGCCAGTCGACGAAGAAGTTGACCAGCGAGTCGCGCGGTTCCTCGTAATAGAACAGCTTTTCCCAGCGATAGCCCGAGCGCAGGGCGGTCTCCTCGAATCCGGCCCCGCGCGGCTCCTTGACGTGCACATACTCGAACTGGCTCTTGGTCTTGATGTACAGCCGCACCTCGATCTCCTCGCCCACCTTGACCTTGCTGCCGGCGCCGAGCGGCACCAGATGATCGCCATCCCCCTTTCTGACCTTGCGGAAGAATTTGCGCTCGACCGCCACCAGGTCGCTCGCGTGCGCGGCCTGCAGCTTCTGCGACGAGTAGATCCAGGTGCCGGAGGCAAACGCGATGCCGGGGCCCTGCTTCTCGATACGCACGCTGCCATGCGCAGGTGAAAGCTCGGGACCGGGCACCCGCCAGAGCAGCGGCTCGCGGCGTGCGTCGTCGGGCTTGACCGTCACATTGGCTTCCATGCTCGCCCACTTGAGGTGGAATTTTTCCGGAGTCCGAAGCGCGCCCTGCTTCTCCATCAGATCCAGAAGCGCGTAGACCGCAGCCGCGGACGCCTTGGTCGAATGCCAGGCGTTGCCTTTGCGGTTGAACAGCAGCCACTGGGCCATGCCCGGGATGCGCGCGTCCTGGGGCTTGAGAGCATTCAGCGTGCGCAGGAAGAAGGCGTGCTTCTCGACCGAGTCCGAGTACCACATCCACGAGTAGCGCTCGGGCGTCCAGTACACGCCCACCACCGGATCGCTTTTGGCGCCGTCGAGAGCGCTCTCGAGCAGCTCCTGCGCGCGCGCCTGATGCCCCAGCCGGGCCAGCGTGCGGGCGCTCCACGCGCGCCCGAACGGGGTCAGGATCTGCCGATTTGCGTAGACGAACTCCATCCACTTGTCGGCCTGCGGACGCAGCGCGGCCGCCTCGGGATAGGTCTTGGGATCGAAGGCGGTCAGGACATAGCCGCCGTAGGCCAGAAACGCCACGCTCGGCTCATCCTTGTGCATGTGCCGGGGCAGCTCGCTGGCTACGTAGCTGAGCGCCCGCGCCACCATATCGCGCGGCGGCTGGATCCCAAAATCCTGGAGCATCGCGAGCTGCTCGAGCGCATACAGGGTCATGTAGAAGTTGGGCCGGCCACCCGGGAACCAGGGGAACGCGCCGTCTCCCAGCTGCGCGCGCCGCAGCCGATCGAGCGAGTCCTCGCGCAGCTGGCTCACCAGCTTCGGATCCAAGAGGTCCTGCAGGCGCGAATCGTCGGTGCCGCCCTGGGCCTCGCGCAGCCAGGGTGTCTCGGTCAGCTCCAGCATGCGGCGCGGATCGTCGGCCAGCCAGGGCTCGCTCTGCGTCTTGCGGTGCGGAAGCTGCGCAATCGCGCGCGCCAGCTCAGGATGCTTGCGATAGATCTCGCTCATGATGGCGAGCGGCACGTAGCGGTTGAGCGTCTGCTCGGTGCACTCGTAGGGATACTCGACCAGGAACGGGATCGAGCGCAGGATCGCGAGCGCGAGCTGCGGCTCGACCGAGACCACCATGGATTCGCTCTTGAGCGTGGGATCGGTCTGGTGCAAAAGCTCCTCGAACTTGAGGTCCTTGGCGTCCTCGCCCTTGAGGGCAACCACGCGCGACTGCACCAGCCGTTCGCGCGACGGCAGCACCGGCAGCTCGCGTTCCTCGGCGTCGCGCAGCTCGCCAGCCGCGACCGATGCGCGCACCTTGTAGCTGGCAATGCCGTCGGGCGCCGCGATCGGGAAGTCCACCGAGGCCAGCGCATGCGGCGCCACCTTGACCCCGCGCGCCGACTCGCGCACACCGAGCGCGGCCAGCGCCGACTTGCCGGTTTTGGCATCGACGATACCCAGCTCGACCTTGCCGTCGAGTGGATGGGCGGTCTCGTTGTGCACGACCGCGGTCACGGTGGCGCGGTCGCCCTCGCGGAAGAAGCGCGGGATCTCGACCCGCACCATCAGCTCCTTACGCGTCGCGAAGGTGTCTTCGCCCCGGCCGGCTTCGACCGAGTGGCCGAGCGCCAGAACGCGCACGCGCCAGCTGGTCAGCCGTTCGGGCGCGGTGAACGAGTAGCTGCCGCGGCCGTCTTTGCCGGTGCGCAGATCGGGCAGGAAGAGCGCAGTCTCGGCCATGTTGGTGCGCAGCCCGGGCGGCGGGGCGGGCGGCTTTTCGGCCTGCTCCTTGTCGGCTGCGTCGGGGATGCCGTCGTTGTCGCTGTCCCCAGCGGCTTCGCGCTCGCGTTTGGCTTTTTTCTCGGCGGGCGCGGCTGGCTTGGCGGCGCGGGTCTGCGCGGGCGCTGCGCTTTCCAACAGCGCCAGCCTCCCGTGCCCATAGGTGCGCGAAAGCTGCTGCCAGGAAAAGCGCGGCAGCTCCCTGGGCTTCCACTTGCCCAGGATCTGCTTCTCGATCTTCTCGCTCAGCGCGCTGTCGAGCCACACCTGAGTCGCGGCGCCCACGTTGAGGCCATCCTTGCGGGGCTGCGGCGGCGGGGGCGGGTCGTACAGACCATCCGCCCACGGTGGGTTGGACTTGGCATACAGCTCGAGCGAACGATCGTAGATGGCCACCAGCGCCTCGGTCTCGACCGGCTTGCCGCTGGCATCGCGCACCACCAGGCCCCACTTGACCCGCTCGCCGGGCTTGATGGCTTCGGCGCGCGGCTCGAACGCGATCTTGAGCTCCTTGTCCTTGCGCGGCACGCGCACCTGCGCGTCGGCGCCCTGCACGGACAGCCCGCCCGCCCCGATCCAGCGCAGCGCGAAGCCGCCCGTCTGGGCGGCCCCGATCTTGACCTCGACCACCCGCACCGGCCGCCCGCTCTCCACCCAGTGCGACTGCAGCGCGCCGCCCCGCCAGATCTCGAGGTGGTAGGTGCCGGCTGCGCGCGACGAGCCCACCAGCACCTGCGCGCTCGCGCCCACTTGCGCCTCGGCTTGCTTTGGAATGGCGAGCGCTGGCAGCGCCAGATCGAGCGATTTGCTGGCCGCGTCCGCGACCAGAAAATGGAACATCCCCTTGACGGTTGCGCCCCATGGATCCTTGGCCTCTAGCGTCACCCGATAGCCGCCCGCCGGCAGGACCGGCAGCGCCAGCGCGGCCGGCTTGCCCTCCGCAAACGCAACCTGGCCGGCTGCCACCTTCTTCTCGACCGGGTAGGCGCGCAGCACCCGCTGCAGGTTGCCGCTGTCGTCCTCGCGCGGCTTGGTGGGCTTGTCCTTCTGCGACGGCGCGTGAAGGCGCGCAAGCTCCCAGCTCGCCTGGCCGCTCACTGCGCTTTCCTCGAGATTGACGAGGCGCGCGCGCAGGGTTGCCGGCTCGTTGGAGAAGAAGAAGCCGCGCTCGCTGTCGGCAGCCAAAAGCAGCGCCTGCGCGCCCACCCGCATGGTCTTCTGGGCCGCGATGGTGCGGCCGCCGCTGTCGTGCGCCTCCACCTGCACCTCGAAATCGGAGATGTCGGGCATATCCGGATCCGCATCCGGATCCGACAACAGGGTCGGATCGCGCTCGGGCACGAACGGGACCTCGAACTTGCCGTCCTTGCCGGTCTTGACCTCGCCGCGCGCGATTTCGACGCGCGGGCTCTCGCCGCGCCGCCACATCCACCACGGGATCCAACGGCGCCGAAATACCTTGAAGCGCACCGGCACATCGGGGGCCACGCCGCCGAAGTAGTACTTCACGCTGCCCGCGAGCTTGGCCGCCTGGCCGTAGCGCGCCGCGCCTTTGGGCGGCTCCAGCGTCACCTCGAACTCGGGCCGCTTGTACTCCTCGACCGCGATGGGCAGCCAGTGCTGCACGTCGCGCACGCCGTCGGCGGTGGCCACGATCTGGAACTGCCCGAGCAGCCCCTTGCCGGGCAGCGCAAAAGAGGTGGCCACGCTGCCGAGCGGGCCCGTGATCAGCTTCTGCACCGCCACCTCGCGGCCATTGGGGTCGCGCAGCGCGACGGTCAGATGGCGCCCGCTGTCGATTCGGTAGCTGCCGTCGCCCGCGCGCGCGATGGAGGTCACGCGCAGCTTGAGCTCCTGGCTGGGCCGATAGATCGGCCGATCGGTGGCCAGAAACAGCGAAAGCGGCGGCTCCTTGCCGGGTGCTGAGTGCCACGACGGGCCGTCGAAATAGGCCAGCGCAGCGCCCTGCTCGGCCAGTGCGTCGAGCTGCAGGGTCCCCTCCCCGGGCAGCTTGTAGCTGGCCACGCCGTCGCGGTCGGCCGTGAGCTGGTCGGTTTTCCGGTTGCGCCAGTCGCGCATGACTTTGAGGTGGATACGCGCGCCGGCCGCGGGCCCGCCGGTCTTGGCGTCGAACGCGTAGTAGCGCACCGCCTGCGTGCCATCGGCACGCACAATCGCGAGGTCGGTGACGTTCAAGAAGGCTCCCTCGACCACCGATTGCCGGAGCCGGAAGCCGGCGTCCTCGGCCGCCACCACAAGATAGAGACCCAGCTCGCGCACCGGCGCATCGAGATCGCGCTCGAAGAAGCGGTGATCGCCGGGGTCGTGGAGCGCAACCTTCCACTCGGCGACCGGCTTGTGACCGGACACCCATTTCGTGATCCATTCCTCGCGCGGGCGCGCCAGGTAGTTGGACCAGAAGTCGTCGCTCGGGACGTCATCGCGTGGCGTGACCCGATACGCGCGCAGAAACAGCGTCCCCAGGTTGCGCGCGCGCACCTTGAGCGCCTGCGTGGCCGGGAGCCGGGTTATGTGCGCGGCCAAAGACAGCTCCTTGTCGAGCACCTGGTGGCGGGTGCGCCGGCAGCGCATCTGAGCCTCGCTGTCGGGCGACTGGGCCAGCACCGCCTCGGCCAGCGCGAGCGCGGCCGTCATCTCGCCTCGCTCCACCTGCAGCTCGGCCGCCGACGCGCCGGCATCGGCCCGCCCGGCCGGGGTTGCGAGCGACTTCCAGAGACCCTCGAGCCGCGCCTCCGCCTTCTCCAAAAAAGCCTTGCGGGTGGCTGGGGTCATCGCGAAGCGGGCGTGAAGCGGCGCCTGCACGCGGGCCACGCGCCAGCGCTCGTTGACAGCCGCGCGGTCGATGCCGCCGCCGCCGAGGTGCGAGGTCTCCTCGTAGAGCGCACCCAGCCGCAGCGCGGGCGGCGTCTTGTCCGAGAAAGTACGTGCAAACTGAGCCTCGGCAAACGGGATCGGATCCGCGGGCGCGGCCTCGTAAATCCGGCTGCCCAGAAAATCGGCCAGCCGCAGGACCGCGAAGTCCCACAGCGCGGGATAGCGCGCCAGGTCGACGTCCTTGGCCACCACATAGTCCCGGACCCGGTCGAGTGGCACGGTGGCCAGCGCCGCCCGCTCGCTCCACAGCGCCGACACGGCGGCCTCCAGCTCCTTATGCGCCTGCGCGCGCGAGATCTTGGCCGACCCTTCGGCGCCTTCCTCAGTCTCCTCGGAGTAGCCGTACCAGGTCTCGACCTGGCGCAGCATTTCCACTCGTAACAGCTCGACGAGACCCCGCAGCGTCGGATCCCTGGGCAGCTTGGCCGCGCGAATCCGATCGAGCGCCTTCTCGTGCTGCGCGAGCAGGGTCTCGCATTCGACTGCACGATACAGTGCGCGCGTGGCTTCGGCCTCGGCGGGCGCGCTCTTCAGGATCTCCTCGTAGCGCGCCAGCGCGGCCTGATACTTGCCACTTTGAAACAGCTTGTCCGCTTCCGTCATCACCTCGCTCGCTCCGCGTTTGGTCTGCGCCAGCCCGGTGTCACCGATGGCCAGCGTGAACAGCAAAAGCCACAGGATTCTGGTCAACCGACACATGGATAACGAACCTCCCCTCCGCTTAGTGACGGGCGAGCAACCCCGGGTGATCTATGCTATTCGATTTGGTAATGAGCTTACGCCTGGCCTTGGTGACATGGGCTACATTTGCGCTGGGAGGCTGTGGCGGCGGTGGATCGAGCAGGATCGATGCGGCCGCGCCGGACGCCGCCGCTCCCGACGGCCCCCGGCCGGACGCGCGAGTGGACGGCCCACCCGGCGACGGGCTCACGCCCGACGGACCGCCCGGCGACGCCAGCCCCACCCTGATCCAGCTCTCCAAGTACCCCCGCGGCGGAAACACGTTCATGGCGCTCTCGAACGGCTCGCATCTGCCCTATCTGACCGGCATCCAGGGCTTCAAGCTGGCAGAGCTTTCGGTTCGGGTGCCGGCGGGCGCGGCCCTGACCAGCCAAGCGGCCTTCAACCTCAGCTACGAGATCCCCTCGACCGGCATGCCGCCCAGCATGCAGACCAATCCGCTGGTCTTCACGATGCCGCCCGCGGGCGGCGTGCGCGATTCCAACCGCTATGTGATCTTCTTCAACCAGTTCTCGGACCTGGAGCTGTCGGGCGCGAGCTGCCACATCACGGCCAACCTGCCCAACGCACCGAGCGCCGGCACGGTCGATCTCACGGTCACGCTCGATCACTCGGCCTGCGTCGACACCGGGCCCGATGTGGTGTGCCCGGATGGAGGCGTGCCGTGAGACCAGCGCTCGCTGCCGCGCTCGCGCTTTCGATCGGGGGCTGCGGCGACCAGCCGGAGGATCTCACCTTTCCGCACAATTTTCAGTTCGGCACGGCCATCGCGGGCTTCCAGGTCGACATGGGCTGCCCTACCATCGCGCCCGACCGCTGCAACGACCCCAACTCGGACTGGTACGTGTGGGTGACCAAGCCCGAGCTGGTGAACGACCCGGCCAATCAGCTGTCGGGCGATCCGCCCTCGACCATGCCGGGCTTTTACGAGCTGTTCGCCGGAGACATGGATCGCGCGAAGAACGAGCTGCGCTCGAGCACGCTGCGGCTCTCGATCGAATGGAGCCGCCTGTTCCCGACCTCGACCGTGGGCGTGGACGGCTATGACGCGCTCAAGCAGAAAGCCGCGCCCGATGCGCTGGCCTACTACCACGCTCTGTTTGCCGCCCTGGCCCAGCGCGGGCTGCGTCCGCTGGTCACGCTCAACCACTACACGCTGCCAACCTGGATCCACGACCCCTACGGCTGCCACCTCAACCTTGCCACCTGCTCGCCGCGTGGCTGGATGGACTCCGACCGCACGATTGCCGAGATCGCCAAATACGCGGGCTTCTGCGCGCGCGAGTTCGGTGGCGAGGTCGACCTGTGGGCGACCGAAAACGAGCCCTTCCTGGCGGTTGCGGTGGCGGGCTACTTCGCCGACCTGGGCAATCGCAGCGTGCCGCCCCGGGTGAGCCTCAACGGCGACGCCGTGCGCACGGTGACCCGGGCCATGATCGAAGCGCACGCGCGTATGTATGACGCGGTCAAGGCCAACGACACCGTTGACGCCGACGGCGACGGCAAGCCGGCGCGGGTGGGCATCGTCTACAACCTGCAGGCGGCCGCGCCCAGCCGGCCCGATAGTGCGCTCGACCAGCAGGCGGCAAGAAACGTTCGGTATCTGATGAACGAGTTCTACCTGAACGCGGTCATCAAGGGCGATCTCGACACGATGCTCGACGGCACCACGGTCCACCGCGACGATCTGGCGGGGCGGATGGATTTTCTGGGCATCAATTATTACGCGCGGGTGGTGGTGCAGGGGCTCAAGGATTCACTGTTTCCCAGCTTCACGCCGCTCCTGACGTTCAATCCGCTCACGGTCCAGACCGACTACGACTATCCCAGAGGCATCTACGAGGTGCTCACGTTTGCAAAAAGCTATGGTGTGCCGCTTTTCATCACCGAGACCGGGCACGAGGACGCCGAGGACATGGGCGCGGGCGCGGCCTGGATCGTGGACACGCTGACCTGGGTCAAGCGCGCGCTGCGCGAGGGCGCGCCGGTCGAGGGCTACTACTTCTGGACGCTGATGGACAACTACGAGTGGAGCCACGGCATGAACGTGCGCATGGGCCTCTACGGGGTCGACAAGACCGACCCGACCAAGGCACGCCACCCCCGCGCCAAGATGGTGTCGGCCTACTCGCGCATCGCGGAAGGCTTTCAGATACCGGCCGACCTGCTCGCTCAGTATCCGGCCAAGTAGGCTATAATCCAGCCGGAATGATTCGTTTTCGGTGGGCTGCGCTTTCGTTCTTGCTGGCCCTGCCGGCGTGCCGGGACGAGCAGGTGATCGTGCTCGACCGCTGGCGCGTGCAGCTCGAAGACTCGCCTGCCGAGCGTCCGGTCAAGCTGCCGGTTCACCTGGACGAGCTGCCGAGTCATCCCTCCCGCTATTTCCTGCGCACCGAGGTCACGCTGCCCACCCAGATGCAGAATGGCCCCATCACGCTGGCGGTGCCCCACCTGCCCGGCCTGGTCAGCCTGCGCGTGGACGGGCAGGAAGTGCCGGCCTTGGACAACCGGTGGTGGGATCGGTATCGGTCGAGCGGCCCGCACCGGTGGCGGCTGCCGCCCGCGGTCGCGGCCGGGCTGCCCACACGCCTCGAGCTCGCGGTCGAGTCGCACTGGACCCTTGCCGGCTGGATCGATTCGGTGCCGCGGGTGTCGGCCACCCGTTTCGGCGACCGGAGATTCTTGTGGCTCACCACCTACAACCAATGGATGGCGGCGGCCGCGGTCTCGACCGGCATCCTGCTCGGGATGCTTTACCTGTCCATCTTCCTGTTCGATCGCCGCCGCTCGAGCTACGCCTGGTTCGGCATGGGGGCGCTCCCGGGCGCGTTCTATTCGGCCTTCTGGTTGGGGCCGACGCAGGCTGTGTTCGGCAAGTACGACGGCGCGATCATGGCGGCCGCGCTCGCCCTGGCCGTGATCTTTGCCATCTACTTCCTGCACGCTCATTTCGGGCTGGGCCGGCCCTCGCGCCTGTGGGGCGTCGCGATGGGCTTTTTCGCGGTGCTGGCGGCCGTGCTCAACGAACCCTTCCTGGCCGTGCGCTACCTGGCCTGGCCCATGATCGTGTTCGTCCTGTTCGCGGTCGGGTACCAGGTGGTCGTGCTCGTGCGGCTGTCGCGCCGCCGGCCCCCACCCATGAACGTGTGGATCGTGATGTTGTGCTGGCTCGTGATTGGCCTGACCGTGGCGCCGGATTCGGTCGAGTGGCTGGGCTACGGGCAATCGCTGAGCGGGATCCACGCGGCCTGCTTCGGCATCATGATGTATGTCATCCTGCAGGCGCTGGCGTTGAGCCGCGAGCACACCTTCTCGCTGGCCAAGTCCGACGAGCTGAACCGCGAGCTGGCGGCGCGCATCCAGATGCTCGAGACCAGCTACCGCGAGATCGAGACCTTGAACCTGGAGCTGCGCCGTCAAATTGCGGGCCGTTCGCACCACCTGTCGCAGGCAATCGAGCGCATGGAGAGTGGGAGCTCGCGGCGCGGAGAATGGCTGCTGCCGGGTGAGCTGGTGCACGATCGCTATCGCGTGCTGCGCCGGATCGGCAAGGGCGGCATGGGCACCGTGTACGAGGTGCGGCGGCTGCGCGATGGGCGGCCGTTCGCGCTCAAGATTCTCAATTCGAAGACGCGCGGCATGTCGGTGGCGCGGTTTGCGCGCGAAGCCGAGATCGTGGCCCAGATCGATCACCCCAACGTGGTTTCGATCGCGGACATCGACGTGACCGCGCAGGGCGAGCTGTTCCTGGTCATGGAGCTCGTGCGCGGCACCACGCTGCAGCAGGAGCAGTCACGCTACGGCCACATCGACTGGGCGCTGCCGGTGCTGTGCCAGATTGCGCAGGGCCTGGACGCCATCCACGCCCGCGGCATCGTGCACCGCGACCTCAAGCCGGCCAACGTGCTGCTCGAGCATCCGCCCGGCGCCAGCGCACCGCACGTCAAGATCGCTGATTTCGGCATTGCCAGCCTGCGCACCGGCGCCTCCACCGGTGGCGGAAGCGGCGCCGGCGAGGGCGACGACGAGGAGGCGGGGGCGAGCCAGGCCGACACCGTCGACCTGAAGGCCGGAAGCCCACTGCCGATGACGCACAGCATACAAGAGATGACCCGAACCGGGGTCATCATGGGAACTCCCATGTACATGGCGCCCGAGCTGGGCCGGGGCGCCAAGAACGCGAGCGCGGCCTCGGACATGTTCAGCCTGGGCCTGATCGCCTACGAGGTGCTGTCGGGCAACTATCCCGAGTTCGGACCCGGACGCACCGGGGGCGTGCCCGGACCTGCCATCTCACTGCGCGCAGTGTGTCCGCACGTTGACTCCTCGGTGATCCTTTTGGTTGACCGCTGCGTTTCGGTGCGGCCGGAGGAGCGCCCGCCCGCGCACGAGTTCGTGGCGATCCTGCGGTCCGCGCCCGGCAGTGCAAACAGTGGGCTGCAAACCGGTTCCTCCGGTCGCCAGCGATGAGGCCCCGCGCGCACGTCCTTTCTGAGGGTTAGCTTCTGGCACGCGGCCTGCTTTGTGCGCACACCCATGAATCTACGCTTGCGACTGGTTGGCCTCATCTCAGCGTTTCCGTTGGCAGCGTGCACGGCTTCGCCGGGGGAACCGGGGGAACCGAGCGGCCCGGTCGAACGGGCCTTGCGGCAGGCCGCGGCAGCGTCCGGGGTGCCGCGCGATCTGCTGGTCGCCGTGGCGGCAACCGAGGGCGGGCTCAAGCTCCCGGCTTATCGCGCCGTGAATGCCGAGGATCACGTGCTGGTGGCCGGCATGCTCGAGCTGCGACATGGCCAGTTCAACTCGCTGGCGCGAGCAGCGCAGCTATCGGGCCTGAGTGAGCCGGCCCTGTGCGCAGACACCGATCGGGCAACCGTGGTGGGCGCCCTGGTTCTGGCCGAGCTGGGCGCGCAGACCGGTGCGCGCAGCACCGATCTCTCGAGCTGGCGTGACGCGCTGCAGATCCTGTCGGGCCACGCGACGGCCGCACAGCGCGCCGACTACGCGGCACGCGTGCTCGCGCTTGCGCGCGCGGGCGGCCGCTTCCGGGCCCGGGCCGGCGAGTGGATCGGCCTTTTGCCGCATGCCGAGCTGCCGCCACCGACCGAGCTTCTGGGCCCCAGCGCTCCGCCGCCGGGACCGCTCGACACGCCTGAGTTCCCGGGCGCGATCTGGTTTCCGACGCCGTCGGCCAACAAGTGGGCACCGGGTCGAGCCGACGGCAACTCGTCGGTCGACATCATCGTGATCCACGACACCGAGGGCGGCTGGGACGGCTCGGTGGCCACGCTGCAGAACGACCCCGGCAAGTCGGTCCACTACATCGTCGACGCCGACGGTTCACGCGTGGGCCAGTTCGTGCACGAGACCGACACCGCCTGGCACGCCGGCAACTCGTGCTACAACCGGCACTCGATCGGAATCGAGCACGTCGGCGACACCAGCGATCCCAATGGCTACGGCGATGGCCTCTACGAAACCAGCAAGGTGCTGGTGCAGAACATCCGCACGCGCTGGGGCGTGCCGCTCGACCGCGCGCACATGGTCGGGCATTACCAGGTGCCCAACGGCAACCTCATCGACCCGTGCGGGCCGGCCTGCACGCTGCACATCGACGTGTGCGAGGCATCGAACAGCTACGGCGGCGCCAACAACCATCGCGACCCCGGGCTGTACTGGCAGTGGTGTCAGTACATGGAGCGGCTGGGCGGCGCCTGCACGTGCGCGGACGCCTGGGACCGCTTCAACTGCACGACCGATCGGACCGAGGCCGTGCGCTGTATCAATGGAATGGTCGAGATCCGGCACTGCGCGCAGCCGTGCGTTCCGCAGGGAAGCGGGCTCGACGACCTCTGCGTCGACGCCTCCATCGACGGCGGTGGTACGGGCGGCAGCGGCGGCGGCGGCGGGCCGCCC
>DATFWX010000281.1:0-8225 GCA_035258845.1 Polyangia bacterium
TGTCGAGACCCGCCGGCAGGTCCACATCATCCAGGAAGCGCTGGGCAAGCTGGCGCGCGAGTTTCAGCGCTTTGACGAGCGCATGAAGAAGCTGGCCGACCACATCCGGCTGGCTGGAACCGACGTCGACGATCTACGCACGACCAGCCGCAAGATCAGCGCCCGGTTCGACGAAATCGAGCGCGTGGAGCTGGAGCCGGGTCAGGCTGCGCAGCCACAGCTGGGCGGGCTGGCGGCCGGGGAGGAGGGGTAGCCCGCAAGGTCCATTCCGGGGTAAAAGCAGTGGTGTGAGCCTGGCCGCTGGCATCTCGCAGGAGCAGGCACGTGCGCGCCGGGCGGCCGACCTGGCGCTGCTCGGAGTCACCTTCTTCTGGGCCAGCTCGTTCGCGCTCATCAAGGGCGCGATGGGCGAGGTGTCGCCGATCCTGTTCATCGGGATCCGGTTCGCGCTGGCGTGCGCGGTTCTGTGGCCCCTTTTGCGCGGGGTCGAGGCCCCTGGGCGTGCGTGGCGCGAAGGGTGTGCGCTCGGCGTGCTGCTGTTCGGCTGCTTCGCCACGCAGGTGACGGGCCTGCGCTACACCACCGCCGGCAACTCCGCGTTCGTGACCGCAACCTGCTCGGTCATGGTGCCGTTTGTCGATTATGCGTTGTGTGGACGGCGGCCGCGCGCGACCACGCTGGTGGGCGTCTTGATTGCGATGGCGGGGGTATATCTTCTGGTCAACCCGGAAGCAGGCCGGTGGAACCGCGGTGATCTCTGGACGCTCGGTTGCGCCGCTCTGTACGCGGTCTACATCGTGAAGCTCGACGGCGCGCTCCGCCGCGGGCCCTACCAGGTGGTGTTGTATGCGCAGCTCGCGGTGGCGGGACTGCTTGGATTCGCGATTTCACCGCTGGTCGAGACGCCGCACCTTACGCTGTCGTGGAACGCGCTGCGCGCGATTGCGATCGTGTCGTTGGGTGCGACCGCGGCCGCGTTGTATCTGCAGAACCGGTATCAGGCGCGCACGACGCCGACGCGGGCCGCGCTCGTCTTTTTGGCCGAGCCGGTGTTCGCGGCTGGCTTCGCGTACCTCTTGTTGGAAGAAACCTTGCTCTGGCGCGGTTACGTCGGGGCCGGGTTGATCATCGGAGGGATTCTGTTGTCCGAGTTGCTGTGAGACGGCAAGAGCGCCCGCAGGTGCTCGTATGATCTCGGAGGAGGAGGGACGTCATGAGGTATCGGTTTCTGATGGGAGGCCTGCTCGTGGTCGTGTTGGCCCTGGGCCCGAGCTCGACCGCCCCCGCAAGCGGGGGCAAAGTGGGCTCCGATTGCACGTTCAAGGGCAAGAAGATGTTCGGCAAGGTGCAGGTGGTCAAGGCGTTCCCCGACCTCAAGGTGCAGGTGGTGAGCGCGTTTCCGGATCTGAAGGTGCAGAAGGTCGATGCGTTTCCGGACAAGTGCGGCCGCTGGCAGATGGTCGACGCCTTCCCGGACTTCAAGATCCAGTTCGTCGACGCGTTCCCGGATCTCAAGATCCAGTTCGTCACCGCGTTCCCGGGCCCGCCCTAGAGCTGGCCTGGGCTACTTCAGCAGCCCATAGATGCGGTTGATCTTCCCGTTTGCCTGCGGAAACTTGCCGTCGCCGTAAGCAGCCGTGGCCTCCTGGAACAGCGAGTCGACCTCTTTGCGCTTGTCGCCGCCCAGCGATTTGCCGCGCATGGTCGCGGCCAGACGGTTCATCTTGCCCGAGATGAAGCCGCGGTCGATGTGGATCTCGTTGACCGCGTCGTAGAGCTGATCGGCCGCGAACTTGGCGCGGGTGAAGTCACCCGACTCCATGGCCGAGCGGGCGTCGTCGAGCAGTCGGGCGTTGCTGGGCGGCAGATCGGCCGCCAGGATCCCCTTGTCCTGCATGAGCTTGAGCGCCTTGCGGTAGACCGGCTCGACGTCGTGCCGGCCGTACTTGAGGCCCCTCGGCAGCTCGGTCTTGACGATGGTCGGCTGCGCGCAGCCATCGCGCTCGCGCCGCGATTGCTCGCGCTCGCGGATGGCCAGCTCGGACTCGCGGCGTGCGATCTCGGCCTCGCGGCGCGCAAAATCCTTCTCGCGCAGCGCCACCCCCTGCTCGCGGCGCGCCAGTTGAGCGGTCGAGTCGCCCGACGCCGCGCCCGCCGCCGCAGTCACGCGCTGCACCATGTCCGCACGCTGGCGCAGCAGCTCTTCCAGCTTGCGATTGAGCGAGCTTTCCTGGTCCAGCACGTCGCGCTCGCGCTGCGCAAGCGTGACTTCTTGATCGTCCAGCTCGGCGCGCTCCTTGGCGGGCGCGGTCTTGCGCCGCTCGGCCAGCGCGGTCCGCTCGTCGGTCAGCTTCTTGCGCTCGCGCTGCAGCGCGCCCCGCCGGGCCAGAAGATCCTCTTCCGACTCCTCGAGCGCCTTCTCGTTGGCCGCGACTTTGCCGATTTCCTCGTCGGCATGCGGGCGTTGCCGCGAGCAGGCGAAGCTGCCCGCTCCCAGCGGCACCACGAGCAGCATGAGCGAGATCGATCGGCGACGACGCATGCGGCTTATAGGTTACTGGAACTACTCGATTTGCGCCAGCTCTTCGCCCGACTCGACCGCCTGCCCCTCAGCGACCAGGATCTTCTTGACCGTGCCGTCCCGGGGCGCGCGCAGCTCGTTCTCCATCTTCATGGCCTCGACCACCACCACACCGGCACCGGCGCGGACGCTGTCGCCGGCTTTGACCAGGATCTTCACCACCTTACCGGGCATGGGCGAGCGCACGACCTGGGGACCGTCAGCGCCCGCCGCGCCCGCGCGCGCGGCCGCCTGCGCCAACAGCTTGCGGCGCGCGTCGAGCAGGCTGACCGCGATCGACTGATCGCGCACGTGCACGGTCAGATCCGGGCTGCGGCCGTCGATCTCGACCAGGTAGGCCGCACCGTCGACGAGCAGGGAGTACACGCCGGGCTCGAGCGTGCGCGCGTCCACGATGCGCTCGCGGCCATCGATGGTGAGCGCGAACCGGCCGGGCGCGTCATCGAGCTCGCGCACGGTGAGCTCGTGCTCGTGGCCCAGGCTGGTGGCCGTGAAGCGACGCACCGCGCGAGGCTAGCAGGAGCGCGCGGCGGCTGCAATGGGTGGCCTGTGATATCCTCCCGCGCACTTCATGACGGTGAGCGAACGCGGCGAGCCCGGCCGACCGCCTGCGGGGCCGGCAGCCAACCTGGCCGAGCTGCTCGCGCAGCGCAAGATCGTCGTGTGCGTGGGCTCGGGCGGCGTCGGCAAGACCACCACGGCGGCGGCGCTGGCCCTGCATGCCGCCAAGGCCGGTCGCCGCACCATCGTGTGCACCATCGATCCGGCCAGACGGCTGGCCAACGCGCTCGGGCTGCCGCAGCTCGACCACACCGAGCGCCGCGTGCCCGACGAGAAGCTGGGCGGGCGGCCGGCGCCGGGCGGCTCGCTGCACGCGATGATGCTCGACCAGAAACGCGCCTTCGACGAGGTGGTGGCCCGCTATGCGCGCGACCCCGCGGTGCTCGAGCGCATCTTGTCCAACCGCATCTACCAGCAGGTGTCGTCCTCTCTGACCGGCTCGCTCGAGTACGCCGCCATGGCCAAGCTGCAGGCACTGGATCGCGACGACCGCTTCGATCTGATCGTGCTCGACACTCCGCCCACCGCCAACGCGCTCGATTTTCTGGATGCGCCGCGCAAGCTGACCGACGCCATCGACTCGCCGGCCATTCAGTGGTTCATCAAGCCCTACATGAAAGCGGGCCGCTTCTCGCTCAAATTGATCGGCCGTGGCGGCGCGTTCGTGCTGCGCCGGCTGGGCCGCTTCGTGGGCTCCCAGTTCCTCGAGGACATCGCGCAGTTTCTGGTCGAGTTCAACCAGGTGCTGGGTGGATTCCGCGAGCGCGCCCAGGAAGTGTTCGACCTCCTGCGCGCGCCACGCGTCACCTTCCTCCTGGTGTGCTCGCCCGATCCGCTGGCGGTCGACGAGGCCATCTTCTTTTTCGAGCGCCTGGCCGGCTCCCAGATGCCGACCGGGGCCTTCATCGTCAATCGCGTGCACCTGGCGGGCGGCGCCTGTCCTGCGCCTGAAGACGTGGTGGCGCGGCTGGCCGGGCGGCCCGAGCTATCGGCGCTGTCGCCCGAGGAGGTGGCGCGGGCCGCGCGCGGCCTGCGCGAGAATTATCAGCAGTTCGAGACCCTGGCTGCGGTCGACGGCGCGCAAATCGCGCGCCTGCGCGCGCGCTGCGGGTCCGCGCAGCCTTACGTGCAGGTGCCCTTCTTCGACCGCGACATCTACGACACCGCAGGTCTGGGTGCCATCGAACGCCATTTGTTCCCGAGCGCGGTCGCGCCTGCGGTCACTGCGGCGGGGCCGTCGTCGGCTTCCAGGACTTGAACACCTGATCGGCGACTTTTTGGCAGGACTCGGGAGCGATTCCGATCAGCACGAGCACCTGCTTGCCGCGCGGCTCCGACGCCCAGGCCGAAAGCTTCTCGATCGCCGGCTTGGCCGCGTTCGCGAATTCGCTGGCGTCGGCTTCGGTGTCCCACTGGGTCAGCCAGACCACCTGGTAGGGGCCGCCGCCCGACGGCTCGTAGGCGACCATGCGGTCGCCGCCCCAGCCCGCGGCCGCATCGCTGGCACCGGCCGCGCCGCCCACGATGCTCAGGAACAGGCGCGTCTGCAGCTCGCCGAACGTATCCTCGTGGACCATTTTGGCGCCCGCGCTCTTCATGGCCGCCAGCGGCGCTGCCTTGATCCAGACCGGATGCTCGCGGGCGAAGAATTTTTCGGGATGGATGATCTGCTCGGTCGATTCGGGTGGCCGGCGGTAAGCCTCGTCGAGCTTGGCCCAGGGATAGCGCTTGCGCACGTACTGCACGAAGCCGAGCCCGGACACATAGGGGAACAGGAGCGACTGCTTGATGAACGCGGGCGCCTTCTCGAGCACTGGCATGGGGCCGGCCGGGCCCAAGCTTAGCGCGCCCGTCGACGACAGGAGGTCCATCATCTTGGACATGTCGGGCATGGCCGACAGATCCTTGTGCGACGCGAACTCGATCATGACGCCGGTGCCGTCACCCTCGACCAGCGCGCTGCGCGCGAGCTGCCGGTCGCCCTGGTCGTGCACGGGCGTGACGAATTTCTTGAGGTCGAAATGCTGATCTTGCAGCGCGTGCGCGATTTCGTGGGCGAGCGCGGGCGGCTGCATCTCGGTGGGCAGCCAATCGGCGATGTATAGCTGCTTGCCCCAGGGATCATAGAAGCCCGCCACCTGTTCCATCAGCAGATCGAGCTGCAGCTTCTCGTAGTCGAGATCGGGCGGCAGCAGGCCCAGCGCCTTCAGCACACCGCCTTCGATCTGGATCTCGCGGGAGGTGTACTGGCGCTTGATCTGGGTGCGCAGCCTGGCCTTGATGGCCTCGCGGTTGAGCACGCCCCGCTTGACCGGCGCGCGCACGGTCAGCTGGCGCAGCGCCGCCACCTGCTTGACCAGCTCGTCGGCGGTCTTGAGAAGCTCTTGCGGGCTGGGCGGTGTCTTGGCGGGCTCGGTGGGCTTCTTGGCGGGCTCGGTCGGCTTCGCGGCCGGATCGGCCGGTTTCTTGGCGGGCTCGGGCGGCTTCACCGTCTGCTGCGCCAGGACGCCGGTTGCGCACAGGAGAAAGGCAAGCGCAGTCAATCGGCGAATCATGGTGCGCATCTTATAGCAGCTTGGACGTGGGCAGTACGTGGCATGGCATAATCGTGACATGGTGCGCGCGCTTTGGGTGGGGCTGCTCGTGGTGGGTTGCTTTGGCGATCTCGATCGCTTTCATGCCGCCCCCGACGGGGCGGCTGACGTGCTCTTGGCGGACACGGGTGGTTGCGGCGGCGAGGGCAACCCGTGCTGCGTCAACCTGTCCTGCGAGGCGGGCCTCGCGTGCGATCAGAGTCGGTGCGTGCGCTGCGGGGCGCCCGGGCAGCCGTGCTGCAATGGGTCGTGCGGCACGATGGCTCTGTGCCAGGGCGCGACCTGCGTCGCGTGCGGGCAGGACCAGCAGCCTTGTTGCGGGGCCATGACTTGCGCCGCGCCAACGCTCGCGTGCAGTGGGGGAGCGTGCCACGCATGCGTCGCCGTCGTGGCTTCTGGGGGGGCGCAAACCTGTGCCATTAGAGCCGACGGCTCTCTTTGGTGCTGGGGCGACAATAGCGTGGGTGAGCTCGGGACCGGAGGCATGAGCAGCTCGAGCCCAGTCCAAGTGACCGCGCTCACGACTGCTGTAACGCAGGTTTCGGCGGCCGACCTGATCACATGCGCACGTACAAGCGACGGCTCGGCGTGGTGTTGGGGAGTCAATGACTCTGGTCAGATCGGAAACGGGACTACAACGAACGCGCCCATGCCGGCGCGCGTCGTCAACGTTCCGGCAATTGCCGGCCTGTCGGCTGACCGAACCCATAGCTGCGCGTTCACGACGGGGAATGTTCTCTACTGCTGGGGCGACAATACCAACGGGGATCTGGGCAACGGAACCACCGCCAGGAGCACTGTGCCTGTGGCGGTCAGCACCGGCTCGAACGTGGTCGGCGTGTCTACCCAGGACTACTACACCTGCGCGTGGAAGTCCGACCACACCCTTTGGTGCTGGGGACGCAACGTCGAGGGTCAGCTCGGGATTGGAACCAAGTCGACGGCGCCACCTTATGGGGAGACCTCGCCGGTGCTTGTGCAAAGCCTGGGATCCACCGTCGTCGAAGCTGGAGCCGGCGCGATTCACGCGTGCGCGCGCAAGATCGACGGATCGGTTTGGTGTTGGGGGAGTGCTGGTCTGGTCGGTACGGCGGATGGCGCCGAGCATCTGCTCCCCGTGCAGGTCGTGACCGACGTTGCGCAGCTATCGGTTGGTGAGTTCCACACCTGCGTTCGTAAGACGGACGCCTCCCTCTGGTGTTGGGGCTCAAACACGTATGGCGAGCTCGGCACGGGCGATACAACAGACCGGCCAGTCCCCACTCTCGTGCTGGCCGGCGGAAGCGTGGCCGGGGTGTCTGCGGGCGTCGGGATCTACCCTCACACGTGTGTCCTCAAGACGGACGGATCCATATGGTGCTGGGGAAACAACAGCAGTGGGGAGCTCGGAAACAGGATGACGAGCACAGCGCCTCAGACCACTCCGGTCCAAAGCGCGCTGGGCTGCCCCTAGAAGACCCGCGTTAGGTGCTAGGGCGGAATCGCGCCAGCCACAAAGAGGTCGCGCAGATCGGTGACGCCCGAGTCGTTGGCGTGCCCGACCAGCGGCGTCAGGCCGAAGATCTTTTCCATGGTCTTGACCGTGGAGCTGTGGTCGTAACTAATGTTGTTGGAGTGGTTCATCCTGGCCAGCGGTGAAACGACGATCATGCCAATCGGTGCCGCGGCGCTTCCGGACTCGTCCCACGTGATGAAGATCGCGCCGTTTTGGAGGTAGGCCTGCGATTGCATGATCATCGGCACTTTTTGGCTCAGCCAGGTGTCGCCGCTCTGGATGGTATTCGAGTTTTGACAGCCGGACTGGCCGTGCATATCGTCGCACTGGTTGGGCGTGATGAAGTTGTAGCGGCCCACGTTGCCGCTCTGAAGGTCGCCCGCGAGAGCGGTGAAGGGCAGGATGTGGCTCGAGCAGTAGCTCATGTCGCTGATGACATCGCTGAAGAAGACCATCGGATGGTGCTTGGCCGCGTAGAACCCGGAACTGCGCGTCCCGCACGTGCCCGACGGCAGGTCCTCCTGATAGGACTTCCAGTTGATGTTCGCGTTCCTCATCAGCGTGACCAGGTGCTGGGTCGAGGCAGTTACGTTGTTGCACGTGGTTGCGGAGCACGGATCGTTGTCGTTCGTGAAGCTGTGATCCGAGAACGTGTTCGTGCCGGCCTCAAGCCACAGGTAGTTGGGCTCGCTAGGATGGAGGAGGCCGCCGAGGGCCCCCTTGTAATTCTCGGCGTGCGCGAACATTGGGAGCAGTGAGTTGATGAAAGGTGCATCAGTGGTATTGCCGGAAATCGCACTCCAGTCGTGATTCTCCATCAGGATGATGAAGACGGTTTGCACCGAGCCGCCGGAGCCGCCCGAGCCGCCGGAGCCGCCGGAGCCGCCGGAGCCGCCGCTGCCGCCCATACCGCCGCTGCCGCCGGAGCCGCCCATGCCGCCGCTGCCGCCGACGCCCCCGGATCCACCCACGCCACCGGAGCCCCCGGACCCGC
>DATFWX010000282.1:0-7631 GCA_035258845.1 Polyangia bacterium
CGATCCAATCGATCGGCGCGACGATGCGCTGCTCGATCTTCTGCCCGAGGAGACCCGCAAGCCCTACAACATGTACGACCTGATCCGGCCGCTCGTCGATCACGCAAAGATCCTCGATCTCAAGCCGAAGTGGGCCAAGGCCATCATCACCTGCCTGGCCCGCATCGGCGGCTTCTCGGTCGGAATCGTGGCCAACAATCCCAAGGAAATGGGCGGAATCCTGACCAACGATTCGGCCGACAAGGCGGCCCACTTCATCCAGCTCTGCGACGCCTTCAACATCCCGCTGGTGTTTCTGATGGACGTGCCCGGCTTCATGGTGGGTTCAAAGGTCGAGCACGAGGGCATCATCCGGCACGGCGCCAAGATGCTGCACGCGATGGCGTCGGCAACCGTGCCCAAGCTGACCGTGGTGGTGCGCAAGGGCTACGGCGCCGGCTACTACGTGATGGCGGGCCGCGCCTACGAGCCCGATCTACTGGTGGCCTGGCCCGGCGCCGAGATCTCGGTCATGGGTGCGGAAGGGATGGTCGGCATCGCCGCCCGCAAGATGTTCGGGCAGACGCCGCCGCCGCCCGAGGTGCGCGCGCAGATCGTGGCCCAGATTCAGAAACACATCGACATCTACCGCGTTGCCGGATGGGGGCTGATCGACGACGTGATCGATCCACGCGACACGCGGCCGGTGCTCGCGCGCGCGCTCGAGCTGACGCGCGGCAAGATCGTCGAGCGGCCCGCGCGCAAGCACGGAGTCATGCCGGTTTGAGGAGGTTCCATGTTCGATTTCACCGATGAACAGAAAATGATTGCGCAGATGGTTCGCAAGTGGGCCCAAGCCGAGCTGGCGCCGCTGACCGACGCGCTCGAGAAAAACGAGATCCTGCCCTATGACCTGATGCGCAAGATGGCGCGCACGTTCGGCCTGCCCGAGCTGGCGCGGGCCGCGTTCGAGCGCATGGAAAAAAAGGCGCAGGCGGGCGGGCAGCCGCCGGCCGACTTGGAAGAAGAAGAAAGCCCGACGCGCGACCCGGCCATGGGTGCGCTCGTCACCATCGAGCTGTCGCGCATCAACCCGGGCTTCTGCATGTCGTTCGGGGCCTCGGTCGGGCTGGCCGGCGGGGCCATCATGGCCAAAGGCACCTGGCGACAGAAGCGGCGCTGGGCGCTACCCGTGCTCACGCTCGAGAAGATCGGTGCCTGGGGCATGACCGAGCCCGGCGCCGGCTCCGACGCGTTCGGCGGCATGCGCACGGTCGCGCGCCCCGACGGCTCGGGCGGCTACGTCTTAAGCGGCCAGAAAACCTTCATCACCAACGCGCCCTACGCCGACACCTTCGTCGTCTACGCAAAGATCGACCATGGCGATGGCACGCCGCTGCGCAACCGGCCCATCCACGCGTTCGTGCTCGAGCGCGGGATGCCCGGCTTCGAAACTTCCAAGCCCATGGCCAAGATGGGCATGCACACCTCGCCGACCGGCGAGCTGTTCATCCAGGACGTGCGCGTGGAGCGCGATCGCCTGCTGGGCGAGGTCGAGAAAGAGACCCAGCGCGAGTCGGCGCGCGATGTGTTCCACGGCGAGCGCACCGGCATGGCGCCCATGTGCCTGGGCATCATCGAGCGCTGCCTCGAGGACTCGATCGCCTACGCCCGCCAGCGCACGACCTGGGACGCTCCGATCGCGAGCTATCAGCTCATCCAGGAGAAGCTGGCGCGCATGTTCACGCACCGCGAGAACGTGCGCAACATCCTGTTCAAGGATCTGTGGTCCCAGCAAAAGGGCGTCAAGGTTTCGATGGCGGAAGCGTGCTCGTGGAAGCTATACTGCGCGCGCGCGGCGACGGAATGCGCAATGGAAGCAGTGCAGCTCATGGGCGGCAACGGTTACATGCGGGAGTTCCGGGTCGAGCAGCTCGCGCGCGACGCCAAGCTGCTCCAGATCGGCGGCGGCACCGATGAGATCCAGATCGTCACGATCGCCCGCCACCTGCTCAAGCAATGACGGAGGAACGCAATGGCCTTAAATCGTGACCTGGTCGGCAAGAAGTCGGACCCGCTGAGCTTCAGCTACACTTGGAGGGACGCCATCCTGTACGCGCTGTCGGTGGGCGCCAAGGACGATGAGCTCGACTATGTGTTCGAGCAGCGCGGCCCCAAGGTGCTGCCCACCTTCGCGGTCGTGCCCTCGTTCAACGCACTGGTGGCGGTGGTGGGCGGCCTCAATCTGGCCAACCCGCTCAAGGCGCTGCACGGCGAGCAGAAGATCATCTGCCACCGGCCCATCGCGCCCGGCGGCAAGCTGACGACGGTGGCCGAGATCAAAGGGATCTACGACAAGGGCAAGGGTGGGCTGGTGGTGGTCGAGGCCAAGACGGTCGACGAGAAGAACGAGCCCGTCTTCGACAACGTGTTCTCGGTGTTCTGCGTGGGAGAAGGCGGCTTTGGTGGAGACAAGCAGCCCGAGCAGGCCATTCCCGAGCCGCCGGCCGGCCAAGCGCCCGACTTCAAGGTCACCGAGGCCACCGCGCGCGAGCAGGCCCTGCTCTACCGCCTGAACGGCGATTTCAACCCGCTCCACGCCGATCCGCAGATGGCCCGGATGGTGGGCTATGAGCGGCCCATCCTGCACGGGCTGTGCACGTTCGGTTTCGCCGGGCGCGCCCTGCTGCGCAGCGCCTGTGGCGGCGACGCGCGCAAGCTGCGCTCGTTCGGGGCTCGCTTCGCCAAGCCGGTCCTGCCTGGTGCCACCCTGACCACCGAGGGGTGGCAGGTCGCGCCCGGCACCTACGCGGTGCGGGTCACCACGCAAGAGGGGACGCAGGTTTTGACCAATGGGGTGGCCGAGGTGGCGTCCTGAGCCGTCGGCGGCGCTGGCGCCAGGAGCCGCCATGGAGATCACGCGCAAGGACCTCGAAGAGCTGGCGGCCGACGGCGTCCTGACGGCCGCGCAAGCCGACGCGGTTTGGTTGGCGCTCGAGCGGCGGCGCGCGGCCGCGCCCGCGCCCGCCGAGGGTGAGGTGCGCCCGCTGACCGAGGCGCAGGCGCCCCCGCGCCCACGCTTCGACCTGGTCCACGTCGCCTACTACTTCGGCGCGCTCATCGTGATTGGCGCGATGGGCTGGTTCATGAACCTGGGCTGGGAGCGTTTCGGCGGCTTCGGCATCTTCGCCATCTCGGTGGCCTACGCAGTCTGCTTCGTCCTGGCCGGCCGCACGCTCTGGCACCGCGAAAACCTCAAGATCCCGGGCGGGCTTCTGTTCACGATGGCAGTCTCGATGACCCCGCTCGCGACCTACGGCCTCGAGCGCTGGCTGGGCTTATGGCCGCAGAGCGACCCGGGCGCGTACCGTGACTTTCACATGTGGGTCAAGGGCGGCTGGTTCCTGATGGAGGTCGCGACCATCGCCGCCGGCCTGGTCGCGCTCAAATTCATCCGCTTTCCATTTTTGACCGCGCCCATCGCGTTCGTGCTCTGGTACATGTCGATGGATCTGGCGCCGCTCCTGTACGGCAAGGATCCGAGCTGGAACGAGCGCGCCTGGGTGTCGGCTGCGGTCGGGCTCGCGATGCTTCTGGCCTCGTTTCTCATCGACCGCCGCACGCGCCAGGATTTCGCATTCTGGGGCTATCTGTTCGGCCTGCTCGCCTTCTGGGGCGGCCTGTCGTCGATGGACAGCGATAGCCAATTGCGCAAGTTCCTGTACTGCATGCTCAACGTGGGGCTGATGTTCGCGTCGGTGCTGCTCAATCGGCGCGTGTTCGTGATCTTCGGCGCGCTTGGCGTGTCGGGCTATTTGGGGTTCTTGGCGCACGACGTGTTCCGCGACTCGCTCTGGTTCCCGTTCGTGCTCAGCTTTCTGGGCATCGCGATCATCTTTGCGGGCGTGCAGTATCACAAGCGGCAGGCGCAGGTGCGGGCGTCGCTTCTGCACCTTGTGCCCGAGTGGGCGCGCAAAAGGCTGCCGTCGTGATCCGCAAACGCGTGTTCTCGGCCGCACCCTGGGAGGCGCGCGTCGGCTATTGCCGCGCCGTGCGCGCAGGTAACCACATTTACGTGACCGGCACCGCGCCGGTAGCCGAAGGCGGCGGGGTGGAGGCGCCCGGCGATGCCTACCGGCAGGCCCGGCGTTGCCTGGCCCTCATCGAGCGCGCGCTCGCCGAGCTGGGCGCCGACCTGTCCTCGGTCGTGCGCACCCGCATGTTCGTGACCGACATCGCGCGCTGGGGCGAGTTCGGGCGTGCGCACGCGGAGGTATTCGGCGCGCACCCACCGGCCACCACCATGGTGGAGGTACGCGCGCTAATCGACCCCGCCATGCTGATCGAGATCGAAGCCGACGCGGTGTGCGAGGACTAGCACCCGTGTGGCGGCTGGTGCGGGATCGCTACGCCGCCCTCGATCCGCGATCTCTCGGCCTGTTCCGCATCGCGTTCGGTTGCGCGCTCATCGCGGACCTTTTGGGGCGCGTGCCCGTCCTCGTGCCCTTTTACACCGACGACGGCCTCGTGCCCGCGTCGACGGCAATGCGCGAGAGCTTCTCGCTCCTGCATGCTTTCTCGTCGCCCACGCAGATCGGGTGGGCGTTTGCGGCCACGGCCGCGGTCTATCTGTGCTACCTGGTCGGCTTCCACACCCGGGCCGCGCAGGTCGCGAGCCTCCTGCTCGTAACCAGCCTGCATGCGCGCAGCCCCATCATCGAGGGCACGGGCGACCTGGTCATGAACCTGCTCGCGCTCTGGACGGTGTTTCTGCCGCTCGGGAGCCGGTTCTCGGTCGACGCAGTGCGCGCTTCTTTGCGCGCGCACGACGAGCGCACGGCCGCCGACCTGAACGATCGGAGCCACCCTGCCCCACCCGCCCTGGCGCCGCACGTGTCGCTGGCCTGCCTGGCCGTGCTGCTCCAGCTCGCGGTCATCTATGCGAAAAGCGCTGCCCAGCAAACCGGCGCCATCTGGCGGGACGGGACGGCGATTCATTATCTGCTCAATCAAGAACGAGTGGTGAGCGCGTTCGGTGTGGCGTGCCGGCAGCATCTGCCGCTCTTCGTGCTCGCGCTCTGGACCTGGACGACGCTCGTCATCACGTTCGCGGCGCCGGTTCTGCTGGCGCTGCCGATCGGGCAACGGCGCGCGCGCTGGGCGCTGCTGGTCTCGGTGTGGTGCCTGCACGTTGGGATTGGCCTTTCGACCAATCTCCGGCAGCTTCAGGCCACCATGATGACGGGTCCGCTGATCCTGCTCGGGGCCGCTGATTGGAGCTGGCTGGGTGCGCGCCACCGTCGGCGCACCGGCGCGCTGGTCCTCATCTACGATGGGACCTGCGGGATCTGTCACGCCAGCGCGCGCCTGCTCAAGCGGATGGATCCGCTGGGCCAGATCGACTTCCACTCCAACGACGAGCCCGCGCTACCGCGGGCGGTCAGCCGCGAGCTGGCCGAGCGTACGGCGGTTGTCATCGACCCCGCGAGCGGTCGCACCTGGATTCGAGCGGCCGCATTCGCAAAAGTATTCCGCGTGCTGCCGGGCTGGGCGCCGCTGGGCTGGGTGATGCAGATTCCGGGCCTCGCGCAGCTTTTGGGCTTCGCGTACGACCTGTTCGCGCGCAATCGCCATCGGGTGTCGGCCGCGTTCGGGCTGGCTGCCTGCGGGGTGGCGCCCCCGGCGCAGACGGTGGAGCAGCGCGCCAGCGGCGACCGCGGCCTCCCCCACCGGACTCCGTTTGACTGGACGCGCCTCAGCCTGCGCGAGGCGGCGGTCGGGCTTCTGCTGATCGCATGCACCGGCCAATATGTGCGCCGGTTTGCGCTGGTGCCGGTCGCGCGCGCGGACGGCATCCTGGTGGTCGACGGCGTCACCGCCGACGGCACACGCCTCGACCCGCTCAACGGCGACTCGCCGCGCTTCGAGGTCGCGCCCCCGCGCGGCCGCTATCCGATGTCGCCGAGCTGGAGTGAGTACGTCGACCGCATCCACCGGCCCGAGTACGCCCGCCACCGGGACGGGCTCCGCACCTATCTCACGCACCAGCATCTGGTCGCCTTCGACGTGTACTGGCTGTCGCGCTCCCTGCCCGCACCCGGGCAGAGCGCCCCGAGCCCACTCGAGCGCCAGCGAATTCTGTCCTATCCCTGAAGGCGAGCCCTTCACCGGCTACTGTCGACAAATCGCGAGGACAGCCCCGAGCACGCCGCCGGCGTCTCCCATGCCAGGAGTCATGCTGTCCTGCTCGACGCATCGGGGGTGCGAGCTTGGGCAATCCTGGGCGGCATGACAGTACGTGTCTTGCCCGGTCGCGCAGGTCGTCGTGGTCGCACATGCGCTGCCACCCGACGGCGCGCCGCAGCAGGCTTTCCCGGCGCAGTCCTCGGGTCCATCACACTTGTAGAGGGCGGCCGGGGAGCAGGCGGCGTTCGTGCATGAAGGTGCGGACGGGGTATCGCAGCAGCCAGGGCTCGATGAGAGCGCACAGCACTGGCTGCCGCACGTGATCGAGTTTGGAGTCACGGGTGTCACCGTCGACCCGCCGGAGCCACCGGTGGCTCCGCACGCCGCGCCTGCGCCCCCTGTGCCTCCAGTGCCTCCGCTGTTGCTGCCGCACCCGATCACGACCGAAAGAATTGCGACCATGGCTCCTAGGTCTCTCGCTATTAGTCTCATGCGAGATCATCGTTGCAACGACAATGCCACTCGCGCACGCGACGCAATAGGCGGGAAACCTCGCGCCGCGCGCGTCTGCCTCTGTCAAATTCCACACGTCGCAGGTGAGACTTTGTCGTGACCAGGCTCGCACGCTTCCGGGGACGTGTCGCGACGTGTCCTGCGCTACACTAGAGGAGCTCATGCCCGAACTCTCGCTCGATCGCGAGCTCAATCTGGCGCGCCAGCTGGCGCTGGCGGCCGGCGAGGTGGCGCTGCGCTACTTCGGGCAGCCGTTGCCGGTCGAGCGCAAGGAAGGCGGCGAGCCGGTCACGCGCGCCGACCGCGAAGCCAACGAGGTCATCGTCGGCGAGCTGGCCCGCGAGTTCCCGGGCGACGGCATCCTGGCCGAGGAGACACCCGACGACGGCTCGCGCCGGAGCCGCGCGCGCGTGTGGATGGTCGATCCGATCGATGGCACCCGCGACTTCATTCGGGGGCGCGATGGGTTCGCGGTCATGATCGGTCTCTGTGCGCAGGGCGCTCCCGTGCTGGGCGTGGTGTATCAACCGGTCGGCGCCCGCCTGTACACCGCCGTGCGCGGTCGCGGTGCATGGCTCGCGGTGGGCGAGGGCACGCCCGCGCGCATCCAGGTCAGCCCGGTGCGCGAGCCGGCGCAGATCCGGCTGGTTGCCTCCAAGTCGCACCGCGAGCCAGTCATCGATGCGGTGCGGGCGCGCCTGGGCATCCAGGACGAGCTCAACGTGGGCTCGGTCGGGCTCAAGCTGGGGCTGATCGCACGCGGCGACCGCGACCTGTATGTGAACCCGTCGTCCAAGTCGAGCGCCTGGGACACCTGTGCGCCCGAGGCGATCCTGGACGAGGCGGGCGGGCGGCTGAGCGACCTGCGCGGCCAACCGCTGCGCTACGACGCCGAGGACATCCGGCATCTGGCCGGCCTGGTGGCATCCAACGGTCTTCTGCACGAGCAGGTG
>DATFWX010000283.1:0-18777 GCA_035258845.1 Polyangia bacterium
GCCCACAGGGCAGGCTCATGCCGGCGGCGCCGCTCCCCCCGCTCGAGCCGGCACCCGTGGGCCCCAAGAGCCCCAGCCTGTGGACGCGCTGGTGGTTCTGGACCGTGATCGGCGTGGCGATCGCAGGCGCCACCAGCGCCGGCATCGTGCTGGCCTCGGACACCACCGATCACCTGCGCGTGTGGGCGCCGTGAAAGCTGCGCTCACGTTCACGCTGGGCCTCCTGGCCTGCTCGGGATCCGTCAAGGACATCCACATTTCATTGACGGTTAGCGGAAGCCTCTGTGATGCCGGGACGCTGGAAATGCTGGGCAGCCTCTCGGTGGAAGTCTGGGGCGCCGACGCGCAGGGAGGAAGCTGCAGGCGCGCCCGTCACTGCGTATCCCTCAGCCCACCCATGACACTGATGGCGATCGAGGACCAGCTGCAGGCGCAAGGCCAGCCGCTGCTCGACGTCGCGTCCCCGGGCGCCCTCAAGATCGCCGTGGTCGGCTACCGGACCCCGATCTGCACGTCGATTGGCGATGTCGGTGCGCTTCTTTGCGGCGTGGCGGACATCAGCACGGCCAGCGCGGGCCGCCTGCCCATTCCAGTCCGATGCAAGACCACGTTTGGCACTGAGTGTGCGGGCACCGTCGTTCCCGCCTGCCCGTGAGCAGTAGACAATCCGCTAGCCGCGCTTGCCGAGGCGCTGGGCGGCCGCGTGCAGGCGGGCCTGGGCCGCTTCCGAGAACCAGGTGTCGAGCCAGCGCTCGGTCTCGGCGGCCTCGCCGCGTGCGAGCGCGTCGTCGACCGGCCGGCGCAGCGCCGCCTTCACCTGTGCGAAGCCACCAGCCGGCGCGGACGCCAGCCCGCGCGCCTGCGCGGCCGCACGCTCCTCCAGCTCGGCCGGCGCCGCCAGCTCGTCGACCAGTCCCAGCTCGAGGGCGCGCCGGGGCGCCAGCAGCTGGCCCGCGAGCGCGATGGGCCCGAACGCGCGCGGCGACACCCGCAGGCGCAGGGTCTCGGCCGCGATCGCAGGCAGCCCGATGCCGAGCTGCACCTCGTTCAGGCCAATCTTGGCGTCGCTGTCGGCCATGATGCGGTAGTCGGCCTGCAGCGCCAGCACGCAGCCACCCGCGATGGCATGGCCGTTGACCGCCGCCACCACCGGGAGCGGGCAGCGCAGCACGCGCGCCATGGTCGCGTTCCAGTGCTCGATGAACCGCTCCATGGCCGGCCGATCGAGCCCGATCAGAGTGGGCAGCGCCAGCCCGGCCGAGAAGTAGCGATCGTAGCCGGTCACGACGACCGCCGCCGCGCCGCTCCCGTCCAGCTCGGCAAACCGCTTTCCGATCGTGTCCAGGAGCTGGCTGCTCATCGCGTTGGCCTTGCCAGCCGCAAGTCGCACCCACGCTACGCCGTCGATCACAGAAAGCTCGCTCATGGCTCCCAGACTCTACGCGATCGCGTCAGTCGAACGCGACCTCGATCTTGTCGAGGTAGCACCAGCCCCAGCTTTCGCCGGGCTGGAACGACTTGATGATGGGATGCTTGGCGCGATGAAAGTGCTTGGTGGCGTGCTTGTTCTTGGAGGAGTCGCAGCAGCCGACGTGACCGCAGGTCATGCACAGCCGCAGCTGGACCCAGGTGTCGCCGGCCGCCAGGCACTCCTCGCACCCGTCGGGCGTGCGGGGCGATACCGTCCGCACCAGGTCGAAGTGTGCGCACTTCACGATTCCACCAGTGCGCCCGCACCAATCGCGACCGCGTCGCCGAAGCAGTGGCGCAGGTAGCTCTGGAGCCGCTGCTTGAGACGCGCCTCGATCTGGCGCGCGCGCTCGCGCGAGATGCCAAAGTGGGCTCCGATCTCCTTGAGCGAACGCGGCTCGTCGGCCAGCAGGCGCTCCTCGAAGATGGCCTTGTCGCGCCCCGTGAGCTCGGCCCCGAACGCATCGAGCCGCGCGCGCAGGAGCGCACGGAACTCGGCGCCCTCGACCGCGGCATCGGGCCGCTCGCCGCCGCTCAACCGATCGAGGCGGGTGTGGCCGTCTTCGTCGCCCGGGCCGAGCGGCGCGTCGAGCGACAGGTCGCCGCCGCCCAGCCGCTGCTCCATCTCGATGACCTCGTCCTCATCCACCTCCAGCCGCTCGGCCAGAAGGCGGGTGGCGGGCGTGAAGCCCTCGCGCTCGAGCTTGTCCTTCTCGGCCTTGAGGTGGAAGAACAGCCGCCGCTGGGCCTGCGTGGTGCCGAGCTTGACCGTTCGAAAATTGTCGACGATGAACTTGAGGATGTAGGCGCGGATCCAGAACACCGCGTACGAGCCCAGCTTGACCCCACGATACGGATCGTATTTGCGGACCGCCTGCAGAAGACCCACGTTGCCCTCCTGGATCAGGTCCAGGAGGTTGGCGTGCGAGCGGCGGTACTCGTAGGCGATCTTGACCACCAGGCGCAGATTGGACTCGATGAGCGTGCGCGCCGCGGCAAGGTCGTGCTGCTCGAGGTAGCGCACGGCCAGCTCGTGCTCGCGCTCGCGCGAAAGCAACGGGTAGCGCCGAATTTCCTGCAGATACTGAGTGAGCGGGTCGAAGCGAACCAGCGCCCGCTCGGCCGGAACTACCGGCTCGGGCCGGGCCTTCACCAACTTGAGATTGGGTCGGCGGGGGCGCGGCGCGCGCGCCGGCTGCACCGGCGCCGCGAGCGGAATCGCCCGTGCCATCATGGTGCGTGCCATGAATACTTAGATGCCGCCGTCCCCACCCGTGCAACAGCGGCTCTCGTCAGCGGCTGCAGCCGCGCGGAATCACTTGCCTTGCAAGTGCGCTTCGACAAACCACAAGTGCTTGTCGACGCCGCGCGAGATCTCGGTCAGGAGGTCGGCGGTGTCGGCGTCGCGCAGCTCCTGGGCATGGTCGATGGCCACGCGAACCTGCTTGCCAAACCCGGCCAGCGCGCTCGAAAGCGCGTCCACGTGCTCGCGGCCGTCGCTGATCGCGAGCGGATACTCCGGCAATGTCGAGCGCTTGGCGGCCAGGCGAAGGGTGCCCTCGGCGGTGCCGCCGAGCTGGGTCACGCGCTCGGCCAAAAGGTCCACGTACTCCTCGGTGGCCTCGGACACCTGGTCGAACAGCTCGTGCAGGGCAATGAAGCTGGGCCCCTTGACGTTCCAGTGCGCCTGCTTGGCTTGCAGCATCAAATCGATGCTGTCGGCCAGCCGGGTGTTACAGAGATCGATGATCTTGGTGCGAATGGCTTCGGGAAGATCGTTTTTGGTCGGATGCATACGGGACATCTAAGCCATCGCGCCCGGACGCGCAAGGGCCAGTGGTAGACTTTCCAGTCGCATGCCCGAGATCGTGATCGTCGGCGGCGGGATCGCGGGAGCGTCACTGGCCTACTTTCTGAGCCAGCGCGGCCAGGGCGACGTGATGTTGCTGGAGCGAGAAGCGCAGCCGGGCCAGCACGCGACCGGACGCAGCGCGGCCGTTCTGGTGGAGCTGGATCCCATCCCGACCCTTTCGCGCCTCAAGATCGCGAGCGCGGGCTTTCTGCGCACGCCCCCGCCCGGGTTCTGCGAGCAACCGCTCCTGGTGCGCTCGGGCATCCTGCTGCTCTTTGGCGAGCCCATCTGGAGCGCCGTTCGCGCAGCCGCGCTCGAGATCGAGCGCGCCGGCGTGACCACGGAGCTGCTCGAGCCCGCGCAGGCGGCCGCACGCGTGCCGGTGCTTCAGGCGGCCGAGATGGACGGCGCGATCGCGCTGCCCGAGGACGGCCACCTGGACGTGCACGGTCTCTTGTCGGCGTACCTTGCGCACGCGCGAGGACGCGGAGTCGAGGTGCGGTGCGGCGCCGACGCGGTCGAGCTGCGCGTCGAGGGCGGGCGCTGCCTGGGCGTGAGAATGCAGGACGGCCGCTCGATCGACGCGCGCTGGGTGATCAACGCGGCCGGTGCGTGGGCCGGGCAGGTGGCGCGCCGGGCCGGCGCAGCGCCCATCGAGATGGTGCCGCACCGTCGCTCGATTGCAGTCTTCAGCGCACCGCACAACGCGGCCACCGCCGGGCTGGCCAGCTGGCCGCTGGTGGCGAGTGACGACCATCGGATCTATTTCGCGCCCGAGTCGGGCGGCTTTCTTCTCAGCCCCATGGACGAGCTGCCCATGGCGCCCTGCGACGCGCGGCCCGATGACCACGCGATTGCCGAGGCGGTCGAGCGCCTGGGCGTGCTCGCGCCCGCGCTGGTCCCGCGCACGCTGCGGCGCAAGTGGGCCGGCCTGCGCACGTTTGCGCCCGATCGGGTGCCGGTCGTGGGTGCGGATCCGTGCGTCCGCGGTCTGTTCTGGTTGGCCGGTCAGGGCGGCTGCGGAATCGAAACCAGCCCGATTCTGGGGCAGATCGCAGCCGACCTTCTCATCGATGGTCGGACCGAGCGCTTCGACGCGCGCCTGCTCGCGCCCGAGCGCTTTGCGCATTCTTGAGAGCGGGCCGTGGGGCTGGAACTTCTTCGAGTAGTTGGGTAGGGTTGAGCCACTCATGCCGAGGCAAACCTACGCTGTCATCCTGGCTGGCGGCGGCGGCACGCGGCTGTGGCCGGCCAGTCGGCGGCGGCGACCCAAGCAGTTTCTTGCGCTGGCACCGGGCGGCCGCACGCTGCTCGCGGCCACGGTGGCGCGCGTGCGCCCGCTCATGCCGCTCGAGCGCGTGCTGGTGGTGACCGCGGCCGAGCAGACGCCCGAGACCAAGGCTGCGTTGCCCGGGCTGCCAGCGGACAACCTGGTGGTCGAGCCGGTGGCGCGCAACACGGCCCCCGCCATCGCGCTGGCTGCACGCGAGCTTCTGCGCCGCGGCGCCGGAGATGCAGTAATGGCCGTTTTGCCGTCGGATCACCTGGTGGCCGACGAGTCGGCCTTCCAACGGGTGCTCGAGCAGGCTCTGTCGGCCGGCGAGCGACACCTGGTCACCGTCGGGATCCGTCCCACCCGTCCCGAGACCGGCTACGGCTACCTCGAGGTGGGCACGCGCAAGGATGGTGCGGCCTCGGCGGTCGAGCGCTTTGTCGAGAAGCCCGACCTGGCGCGCGCGCGCCAATATGTCGAGGCCGGCAACTTCCTGTGGAACAGCGGCATGTTCTTCTTTCGCGCCGATCGGCTGCTCGCGGAGACCCAGCGCCATCTGCCCGAGGTCGCGGCCGCGCTCGATGGCTCCTACGCCGACGGGCCCGCCATCTCGATCGACTACGGGATCATGGAAAAGGCGGAGGACATCTGGGCGGTTCCGGGCGAGTTCGGTTGGAACGATGTCGGAACCTGGACCGCGCTGGCCGACGTGCACCCGGACGATCCGGCCGGCAACGTGCGCGTGGGCGGTCCGCTGCTGGCGCTGGCGGCCGCCCGCAATGTGGTGGTGGGCGAGCAGCTGGTGGCCCTGGTGGGCGTCGACGATCTGGTCGTGGTGGCGACCGGCGATGCCATTCTGATTGCGCCGCGCTCGCGCGCCCAGGACGTGCGCGCCATCGTGGCCGAGCTCGAAAAGCGCAAAATGGACTCCTACCTATGACGATGACCTTCAATCCGCGCGTATTTCGCGAGTACGACATCCGGGGCGTGGCCGACCGCGACCTGCCCGACGAGTTTGCGGGTGCGCTGGGCAAGGCGATCGGCACCCATCTGCGCCGCGCGGGCGGACGCCGCATCACGCTCGGGCGCGACTGTCGCGTTCACTCGCCGCGCCTGCACGCAGCGCTCAGGCGTGGCCTCCTGTCGACCGGCCTCAACGTGCTCGACGTCGGCATCGTGGCCACGCCGGTGCTCTACTTCTCGGTGTTTCACTTCGATGCCGACGGCGGCGTGCAGATCACGGGCAGCCACAACCCGCCCGAGGACAACGGCTTTAAGGTGCTGCGCGGCAAGACCACCATCTATGGCGAGGAGATCCAGGCCCTGCGCAAGCTGTGCGAGAGCGGCGACTTCGAGCGCGGCGAGGGCCGGTTCGAGGAGCGCGAGATCCACTCGGCCTACCAGGACTACCTGGTCGCGAACCTGCAGCCGGGGCCGCGCCGCTTCAGGGTCGTGGTGGACGCCGGCAACGGCGTGGGGGGCGTGGACTGCGTGCCCATCTTGCGCCGCCTGGGCTTCGAGACCATCGCGCTGTACTGCGAGCCCGACGGCCGCTTCCCCCATCATCACCCCGATCCGACGGTCGAGAAGAACGTGGCCGAGCTCAAGGCCGCGCTGACGCGCGAGCATGCCGAGGTGGGGCTGGCGCTCGACGGGGATGCCGACCGGTTGGGCGTGGTGGACCTGCGCGGCCGCATCGTGTGGGGCGACCAGCTCCTGATCCTGTTTGCGCGCGACATCCTGCGCCAGCACCCGGGCGCCACCTTCGTCAGCGAGGTCAAGTGCTCGCAGGCGCTCTACGATGAGATCGAGCGCCTGGGCGGCCACGCCATCATGTGGAAAGTGGGCCACTCGCTGATCAAGAGCAAGATGAAAGAGGAGGGCGCGCTTCTGGCCGGCGAGATGTCGGGCCACATCTTTTTCGCGCATCGCTATTTCGGCTACGACGATGCCATCTACGCGGGCCTGCGACTGGTCGAGATGCTGTCGCGCGACCAGGTGCCGCTCGAGGTCCTGGTCGACGGTCTGCCCAAGCTGGTGTCGACGCCCGAGATCCGGGTCGAATGCGCGGATGACGTCAAGTTCGATGTGGTGGCGCGACTGGCAGAGCGCCTCAAGCAGACCCACAAGGTCATCGACGTCGATGGCGTGCGGGTGGTGTTCCCCGACGGCTGGGGCCTGGTGCGTGCGTCCAACACGCAGCCCGTGCTGGTGCTCAGGTTCGAGGCCCAGACCGCCGAGCGGTTGGCCGCCATCCGCAGTCAGGTGGAGCAGGCCCTGGCAGCGGTCAAGCAGGAGCTGGCGCGGTGAGCCTGGCCGTCGGGGTCGATCTCGGCGGAACCCACCTGCGGGCCGCGCTGGTCGAGACCAGCGCCGAGCGGCCGACGCCGCTGCACGAAGAGCGGCTCCCGACCGGCGAGGACCGGGTGCCCGAGCGGGTTGCGGATCTGATCGCGAGCGCGGTTGGGCGCGTGTGCACGCGGGCCGAGGGCCCGGTGGCCGGGGTGGGCATCGGCATCGCGGCCATGTTGCGCGGCCAGAGCGGTGTGGTCGCCAACGCGCCCAATCTGGGCTGGCGCGAGGTCGATTTCCGGTCGCTCGTGCGGGCGCGCCTGGGGCAGCGGGTCGAGCTCTACAACGACCTCAAGGCGATCGCGTGGGGCGAGCACCGCTATGGCGCCGGCAAGGGCGCGCCCAACGTGGTGTGCGTCTACT
Source organism: Polyangia bacterium (assembly GCA_035258845.1). Classification (GTDB taxonomy): domain Bacteria; phylum Myxococcota_A; class Polyangia; order JAHFDS01; family DATFWX01; genus DATFWX01. The sequence goes on from DATFWX010000283.1 coordinate 7,311, forward strand.
TCGGCACCGGCATCGGCGGCGGCATCGTGGTCGGGGGCGAGCTGTATTACGGCGCCGGCAACCTGGCCGGCGAAATCGGGCACACCAAGGTGGTGACCGGCGGAGCGGCGCGGCTGTGCGGATGCGGGCAGCACGGCTGCATCGAGGCCTACGCGGGGGGCGCCAATCTGGCCGCACGCGTGCGCGCCGAGCTGGCGGCGGGCGCGCAGTCGCAGGCGCTCGCGTTTGCGGGCGGCGAGGTGGCAAAGGTGCATCCGGGCCACGTGGACCAGGCAGCGCGTGCGGGCGACCCCTACGCACGGCGCCTGTGGACCGAAATCGCGCCCCTCATCGGCATGGCGCTCGCCAACGCTTGCACGCTGTTCAATCCCAATCGGCTGATCCTGGGCGGAGGAATGTGGGAAGGTACGCCCGAGCTGCGCCGGCTCAGCGAGGCCACGCTCCCCGAGCTGATCAATGCACCGACCCAGGAGACGCTCACCGTGTGCGAAACCTCGCTGGGCGATCTGGCCGGCATGCTGGGCGCCGCCGACCTGATCAGCCGGTAAAAGAAGTCAAAAGTCGAAAGTTGAGCGTAAAAAGCCCGGACCCGTTCCGAGCTTTCGACTTTTGACTTTCGACTCTCGACTCTTAAAAACGTACCGTGTGCGTCTTCGGCTTGGGCTTCTTCTTGACGTGAATCACAGGGATCGGGTTGTTGGGATCCTCGGGCAGGGTGAGGTCGGCGCGAAACGCCAGGTGCACGCCATCGTCCTTCCAGTCGCCGCGTTTGAGCTCGACCACCTGCGGCAGGTGATGCTCAGCCACCACCTTGAACTTGTAGTCCCGGTCCGCGCGCAACCCTTCCATGTGCATGGTCGGCGTGAAACCGACCAGAAGCCATACTTCGGCGCTCGCCGGCTTGACGCTGACGTGCAGCGCGCCGTACTTGTCGGCCGATGACTCGCCGATGGGCGCCTTGGGCTCGGCCGGTTGCTTGAGGCCGGTCGGAACCAGCGTGACCTGCAGGTCGGCGGTGGGGCCACCCTGCCAGGTCGAGGGCGGAACCAGCACCATCTGGGGCCAGAAGGCGTCATGCTCGACGCGCAGCTCCTGGGTCAGGCCGGTGTCCAGGTGCGGCACCTCGACCGGCGCCGCGCCCGCATGCAAAAACACCTTGGCGTTTTCGGTGTCCGCGCCGATCTCGACGGTGCCGTAGCGCAGGGGTGGATTGGCCTTGCGTCGGGCGGCAATCTGCGTCTCCACGCGCGCCTTCGCCGCCGCCTCCTTGCGCGCGCGCCAGCCACCGGTGAGCAGCTCGGTCCGCCACAGCACCACGCCCAGCAGCGCCACCAGGACCACCACCGTCAGCAGATAGATCGAGTGAGCGCCCCGGGCTGGCGCGACCGGGTGCGTGCTCACGCTCGTGCTGGCGCCACTTGGGTCGAGCAGGCCCGGAATGGGCAGCCTGTGCTCGGGCCGTTCGCGCGAGGTCGGCAGCTCGCGCATGAGCTGCTCGGGCGCGTTCGGGTCGCTCCGCCGCCCCTCGCGCGCACCCACGCTTGCACCCGCCCCTGTGCTCCCGATTGCGCCCACCGCGGCCACCGGAACCGTGGGCTGCCCGGGCGGCGGCTCCGGCCGCTCGATGGGCCGCCCGGCGGCGCTCCATTGCAGGGGCTTCTCGGGCGGCGGCGGCAGCGGGGTCTCGACCGGCTCGCGGCCGATGCCGAGCTCGCCCATGAGCGCGTCGGTCTGTGCGTTCAGGATCTGGGTCGACACCGTGGGCGGCGGCTGCGCGCCCCGCACCAGGTCGTCGATGAGAGCGTCGGTCTCGGCCGTGATGCGGGTCGTGATCTTGGGCGCAAGCTCGACCGCAGGCGCGATTTCCTCCGAGCGCAGGCGCTTGGGCTGGCCAAACAAGGCGCGCAAGTAGGCGCCCAGCTGCTGGGGCGTGCCGCCCGAGCCCTGCGCAAACAGAAACCGCGACAGATCGAGCTGGAACGAGCTGGCATCCGGGTACCGGTCGCGCCGCTCGCGCGTCAGCGCGCGAAAGATGATCGGGTCCAGACCAGCCGGGATGCCCTCCCGCATCAGCGATGGCGTGGGCACCTTGGCCGCACGCACCTTCTCGATCGACTCGGCGTCGCTCTTGCCCTGAAACAGGCGCCGCCCGGTCACCATCTCGTACAGCAGCACGCCGACCGAGAAGATGTCGGTGCGTGCATCGACCTCCTGACCCAGCGCCTGCTCGGGCGACATATAGCCGAATTTGCCCTTGATGACGCCGACCTGGGTCTCGGCCACCTTGTGCACCGCTTTGGCGATGCCGAAATCGGTGATCTTCACCTCGCCTTCGAAGCTGATCAGAATGTTCTGGGGGGAGATGTCACGGTGCACGATGCCGAGCGGCTTGCCGGAGTCGTCGCGGCGCCGATGTGCATAGTCGAGCCCGTGCAGGATCTCGATGGCCACGAAGGAAGCCAGCTCCCACGACAAAAGCCTCTGCTCGCCATAGGCTGCGTCGAGGATGTCGGCCAGGTCCCGCCCGTCGACATACTCCATCGCGATAAAGTAGATGCCGTCGATGCGCCCGAGCTCGTAGACCTGCACGATGTTGCCGTGCGCCAGCGACACCGCGATCCGGGCCTCGTCGATGAACATGTCGACGAAGGCCGGGTTGCGCGCCAGCTGGGGCAGGATCTGCTTGACCACCATGGGCCGCTCGAAGCCGCCCACGCCCAGAAGCTTGGCCTTGTAGATCTCGGCCATGCCGCCGACAGCCAACCGATCGGTCAGGTAATACTTGCCGAAAGTCGTCGGCTTGAACATGTAGGGTCTTGCGAATTATAACCTCCGAGATATGGCCAAGCGAATCGAGTTTTTCTACGACATTGGCAGTCCCTACAGCTACCTTGCAGCCACCCAAATCGAGGCTGTGGCGGCGCGCGCCGGGGGCGCGGTCGAGTGGCGGCCCTTCCTTCTGGGCGGCGTGTTCAAGGCCACCGGCAACACCTCGTCGGCCGGCCTGGCCCTCAAGGCGCGCTACATGTTTGCCGACCTTACGCGGTGGGCTCAGCAGTACGGGGTGCCGTTCCAGATGCCGTCGCGCTTTCCGCTGAACACGTTGCGGCCCATGCGCGCCTGCATCTTCGGGTCCCAGAGGGGTCTGGGCGGCGAGCTGGCGCTGGCGCTGTATCGGGGCTACTGGGTCGACGACGTCGACATCACCGGCGACGATGGGCTGCGCGCGGCCGCGCGCTCGGCCGGGCTCGATGCGGGAGCTGTTCTGGCCGCGTGCGAGGAGCCGGCGGTCAAGGATGCCTTGCGCTCCGCCACCGAGGAGGCGGTGCGGCGCGGCGCCTTCGGGGCCCCCACCTTTTTCGTAGGTGACGAGATGTTCTGGGGCAACGACCGCCTGCACTTCGTCGAGGCGGCGCTGCGGCGCCCGTGACCCATGGTCACGATCGGGATGAACTATCAGGTGGTGCCAGGCCAGGAACAGGTATTCGAGCAGGCATTTCGCGGCGTCCTGAGCGCGCTCGCACAAACGCCCGGGCACGCCGAGAGTCACCTGTATCGCGACGTGGCCGACCCGAAAAGCTACCTGATTCTGAGCGAGTGGAGCGACCGGGCCGCCTTCGACGCCTTCGTGGGCTCGGATACGTTCGCGCGCTTGACCGCCTGGGGCAGAAAGAAGGTTCTGAGCGCGCAACCGCGGCACCAGATTTACGAGCGCTGAGGCAGGAAGCCGGCAGCTGAGAGCTGACAGCTGAGAGCTGACAGCTCTTTTTCAATGGACATTGGCTTCCGGCCGCTCGCTGCCTGCCGCCTCGACCAGCTTGCCGCGCGTCTTCAGGTCCCGCATCAGCTTGCGCAGCCGCTTCATCGCATGCGAGGAGCGCTCGTCCCAGGTGACCCCAAAGCCGGCGGTGGGCGGATGGTGGCGCACCCAGGCCACGTGGCCGGTCACCTCGATGGGCGGCGAGCCGTCGGCCGGATCCACGGTCAGCGCGACCGGGGTCCGGACCGACAGCGTCATCGGCGTGCGCAGGAAAATGCCGCCCGCTGAGAGATCCTCGGTGTGGGCGTGCACGGTCGAGCTCCCCCCCTCGACCCCGAACGCGACCCGCAGGCGAACCGGGAACCGGCGGTGCCGGCGCTGCCAGATGGCCCGCTGCTCGCCGCTCGCAACCTGCAGCAAAAACTCCTTCTTTTGCTCCTCCGAGTGCAGGAACCGCACGACCAGACCGCCCCGATCCTCGTCGCGGTCGACCGCGCGCCCGCGCAAGAGCACGTGGTTGGGCAGCTCCGGGAAGGCCACCTCCACGATCAGCGGCTCATCGGCCGCCACCACCGTACGTGTAGGCACGAGCAGGCCGCCCCAGGGAAAAACCCCGTCGTAATGCTCCAGGAACTCAGTCCCGGACGCGAAGCGAGCCAGGAGAATCTTCATGCCGAGGGCTCCGTCTTCCTGCTTACAACTCTACGGGCTGGGGCTCCTTCCGTCAAGTCATTTTATCCAATAGTTATGGATACTTATATTGACTGTAAGTGGCTTTACAGCCAACGTGTTCCAAGTCACTGGAATCCTGAGCTACCAGGGAAAAAGGGACAGAAACATGGGTGCGAGGAACAGATACTCGAGCGCGCCCAGCGCCAGAAAAGGCCCGAACGGCACCTCTACGCCGAGCACCCGCTGGCGAGCCAGCGCGCGCACCGGCACCACCACGAGCAGGCCCTGCAAGGCGGCCAGAAAGAGCGTGACCGGGAGCGCCTGCCAGCCCAGGAACGCCCCCACCAAGGCCAGCAGCTTGCCGTCGCCCAGGCCCAGCCCCTCGCGCTTGGTGAGCCGGTAGAACACCTCGGCCACTGCCCACACGAAGCCGAAGCCGAGCGCAGCCCCGATCAGGCGATGCCAGAAGGCCGGTGTGCCCGGCTCCAGGAAGCCCAGCCCGAAAAACACCACGATGCCGGGGAGCGTGATCTTATCGGGGAGAATCATGTGCTCGAGATCGATGAAGGTCAGCACGACCAGCGTCCCCATGAACAGAAACTCGATCACAAACCGCGCCGCCGCCAAGGCGAGCGACGGGGCAAGCGAGGCGCGCCACCAGAGAAGCGCCGACAGTGCAGCCACGAGCAACTCGATCAGCAGGTAGCGCGCCGAAAATGCACCCCCACAGGCGCGGCAGCGACCGCGGCGTGCCAGGTACGACCAGATCGGGATGTTGTCGGACCAGCCGATGGGCGCGCCGCAGGCCCGGCAGTGCGAGCCCGGGCGCAGAAGCGATCCCCCAGCCGGCAGCCGCACCACCACCACATTGGCAAAGCTGCCCCAGAGAGCTCCCCAGACGAAGGCGAGGGCGACCCCGACGGGTCCTTGCAGAGGCTCCAACCCGGCTTACGCTAACCCAACTTGACCACCTCCGCCACGGGCGCTACCCATTGAATATTGTGAATCGTGCGCTCACCCTGCTGGTCGCCCTCAGCCTCTTGGGCTGCCGCAGCGAGGAAAATCGAGTGCTCATGGGCTCCGGCCGCGCGCCGCCCCTGGTCGTCCACGCCGCGCGCGCGGCCGATCCGGCCGAGTTCGGCAAGATCGTGCGCATGCCGGCGCGCGAGGTGGCTGCGCGACTGGGTGCTTTTCGCTCGGCCGAGGGCTCGCAGCTTCGGGTCACGCTGGCGGGCAAGCTCGACGCGCTCGACGAAAGCGTGAAGCTGGAGGTGGACGGGCAGGGCCAGTGGCACGGCTGGCGCGAGAACTCGCGCGAGGCCGGGGTCGAAGCCTGGATGACCGGCGACGCGCTGGTGGTGCGCATGCGTTACAGCAAACCGGTTCTACGGCGGGCCGAGAGCAGCCAGGCCGATGAGCTGCGCGAGAACCTGTTCGGCGACGCGGCCGCATACTGGGAGCTGATCGAACGCTTTGCTCAGCTGTCCGACGAGGGGGCTGTGCAGGTAGCCGGACGGCCGGCCCGGCGGGTGCGGATCTCGCTGCGCGGCTCGCCGCGGTCAGCCGACGAGCCGCCCCAGCCCGAGCGCAAATGGCGCCAGGGCGTGGTGGTGCGCGCGCTTGCCGGCAGTGCGCTCATCGACCAGCAGACCGGCGTGCCGCTGGCGCTGGCGTGGACGGCCAGCTACGCGTTTCCAAAAGCGGGTCAGCAGGCACAAGCCGAAATCGCGCTCAAGCGCGAGCTCGCGGACGTGGGCGCGGCCATCGCGGTCGAGGCGCCCCGGGATGCGGTGCCAAGCCCCGTGCGCACGCGCTCGGAGCTGGAGCGGCGCGAGCTGCTCGATGGGCTGGTGCCGGATCGGAAAAATGGCGCACGCTGACCAGAGCGGGTCCGGACCCGGCACGTGTGGCGCCGGCGCGGGCAGCGCGGGCGGCTCCGGGGGCTCCGGTGGCCCCGGCGGCTCCGGTGGCCCCGGCGGCTCCGGCGGCCCCGGCGGCTCCGGCCACGCGGCCGACCAGCACCTGCGCTCCAATCGGCGGCTCATCATCACGCGCTCGCTGCTGGCGGCGGCGGCCGGCATCGTCCCGGTGCCGGTGCTGGACGATCTGGTGGCGTCCCTGGTGCGCGCGCGCATGCTGCGCACGATTGCGGAGCGACGCCAGGTGGACGTCACACCCGATGCGCTGGCCGTGCTGTCCGACGAGCCCCAGAGCTCGCGGGTCAAGCATTGGACCCTGACCGGGCTCACGCTGATCGCGCTGCGCAGGGCCTGGCGCAAGCTGTTTCTGCTGCTGGCAGTGGGGCGACGCGGCGACGAGTTCATGCACAGCTTCGAGCTGGGCACGCTGTTCGATCACTATTGCGCGCGCCATCACATCGGGGCCGAGCTGGATGCAGAGGCGGCGCAAAAGTTGCGCACGGCTTTGGTCGCGGCTGGTCGCACCACCCGGCGCGACGCGCTGGTGGGCGCGCTGCGGGCAGCCGCCGGGCGTCTGTCCGGCGCCACCGCCCGCGTCGAGATGCGCGTGCTGGCTCCGGCCGGCGGTCCACCCGGGGAGGGCCTTTTGCAGAAGGCCTCGCGCGTGCTCGACGAGGAGCTCGACGGAGTGGGTGCAAGCTATGTAGCCGGGTTGGTGGGCGCGTTCGACGGCGCGTGGAGGTACGGCCGGTGAGCAAGCCGTGAGCCGAAAGGCGCTGGCGGCGGCCCGCCGCGTGGTCATCAAGATCGGAAGTCGCCTGCTGGCCGAGGATCCACCGGCGCGGGTGGCTGCCCTGGCGGCCGAGGTGGCGCAGCTGCGCGGCCGCGGGATCGCGTGTGTGCTGGTCAGCTCGGGCGCCATCGCGCTCGGCCTGTCCCGGCTCGGGCGGACCGAGCGGCCGCACGCGATCCCGCTTCTGCAGGCGACGGCCGCGGTCGGGCAGGGCCATTTGATGCAGCATTACGATCGCGCGTTCGCCGAGCACGGCCTGGCGGCGGGCCAGGTGCTGCTGACCCATCAGGATCTGGCCGATCGCAGCCGCTTCCTCAACGCCCGCCACGCGCTGGGCGCGCTTCTGGCCATGGGCGCGGTACCGGTGATCAATGAGAACGACACGGTCGCGGTCGAGGAGATCAAATTCGGTGACAACGATCAGCTGGCCGCGCTGGTCACCAATCTGGTCGAGGCCGACGCTCTGATCATTCTGACCGACGTCGCGGGACTGCTCGATGGGGCCGGACAGGTGGTGTCCGAGGTGACCGACGTCGATCAGCAGGCGGCCCCGCTGGCTGGCCGAACGGAAGCCGGCGGCATTGGATCGGGCGGCATGGCGTCCAAGGTGCGCGCGGCGCGCGCAGCCGCGCGCTTTGGCGTACCCACCGTGGTGGCGCCGGGCCGCGAGCCCAGCCCGGTTGCGCGCGTGCTTTTCGGTGAGCCGCTGGGCACGCTCTTCCTCCCGACGCCGCGTGCGCAAGCGCTGGGCAGCCGCAAGCACTGGATCGCCTACGCGCTCAAGCCTGCGGGCGCGTTGGTGGTCGACGAAGGCGCGCGGCGCGCGCTGGTGGAGTCCAAGCGATCGCTTTTGCCGTCGGGCGTGCGCGAGGTGCGCGGCCGCTTCGAGCTCGGGGAGGCGGTGTCGGTGGTAGGCCCCGACGGCAGCGAGTTCGCACGCGGCCTCTGTGGCTACTCGGCCGACGAGGTGGAGCGCATCCGGGGCAAGAAGACGGCGGACATCGAGGCCGTGCTAGGATACAAATACTTCGACGAGGTCATCCACCGAGACGACCTCGTGATTCTGTGATGGCGGCGGCCCCCAAGGATCACGAATCGGCAATTGCGGAGCTGGCGCTGCGCGCGCGGGCGGCCGCGCGGCGCGTGGCCAAGTGCGGCTCGGCGCAGCGGCGGACGGCGCTCGAGCAGATGGCGCGGGCGCTGGAAGCCGGGCGCTCGGAGATTCTGGACGCGAACCAGCGTGATCTGGCGGCGGCCGCCTCGGCCGGCCTGGGGGCCGCCCTGACCGATCGGCTGCGCCTGGACCCGACCCGGGTGGCCGCGATGGCGGCCGCACTGCGCGAGATCGCCGCGCTGCCCGACCCGGTGGGCGAGATCGTCCGCATGTGGCGCCGACCCAACGGGCTTCTGGTCGGCCGCATGCGCATCCCGCTGGGCGTCATCGCCATCATCTACGAGTCCCGGCCCAACGTGACCGCCGACGCGGCCGGACTGTGCATCAAGGCCGGCAACGCGGTCGTGCTGCGCGGAGGCAGCGAGGCCTTTCAGTCCAACCACGCGATCGCCGATGCTCTGCGGGGGGCCCTGGGCGAGGCCGGCTTGCCGGCCGACTGTGTGCAGCTCGTGCCCACCACCGATCGCGCGGCCATGGAGCTGCTCTTGCGACGCGAGGACGAGATCGACCTCGTGATCCCGCGCGGCGGCGAGGGCCTCATCCGCTTCGTGGCCGAGCGATCGCGCATTCCGGTCATCAAGCACTACAAGGGCAACTGTCACATCTACGTCGATGCTGCGGCCGACCTGCAGATGGCGCTCGACGTGTGCTATAATGCAAAAGTGTCTCGCCCCGGCGTATGCAACGCCGTAGAGACGATCTTGGTGCACGGGAGCCTCGCGCAGACGTTTCTCCCGCAACTGTTCGAGCGACTCGGCGGAGCCGGCGTCGAGTTGCGGGGCGACGACGCGGCCCGGGCCATCGTGCCCGCCCTCAAGCCGGCCACCGAAAAGGACTACTACGAGGAGTTTCTGGATCTGATCTGCGCGGTGCGTGTGGTCGATGACCTGGACGCGGCCATTGCGCACATCGAGCGCTACGGATCCAACCACACCGAGGCCATCATCACACGCGATCACCGGGCGGCGCGTCGCTTCATGGACGAGGTCGCGTCCTCGACCGTGTGTGTGAATGCATCGACCCGTTTTGCCGACGGCGGCGAGCTGGGGCTCGGCGCCGAGATCGGCATCTCGACCACCAAGCTCCACGCCTACGGGCCGATGGGCGTGGAGGAGCTGACGACGACCAAGTTCGTCGTGATGGGAGACGGACAGATACGCACGTGACCAATCGCAAGGGCTACAAGGAAAGCGCGCTCATCGCGGTCGAGGCCGCGCTCGAGAAGAAGGCGCTCGAGCCGGTGCTCATCGATGTGAGCGCGGAATCGTCGTACACCGATTACATTCTCATCGTCAGCGGTCGCAGCGACCGGCAGGTGCAAGCGATCTCAGACGGAATCCTGGACGCATGCGCCGCCCGGCGTGTGCGTCCACTGGGCGTCGAGGGCGTACGCGACTGGGTGCTGCTCGATTTCGGGGGCCTGGTGGTGCACGTGTTTTACCATCCGGTGCGCGAGTTCTACGACCTCGAGGGTCTGTGGATCGAGTCGCCGCGCGTGCAGCTCACCGTGCCGCCGGAAGCGCGCGCCTACGAGCCCGTCTACTAACCGAGAAATCTAGGAGCAATCTCTTTGGCGCCCTGGTTATTGGACGCTGACGTCGTCGAATAGCGTGTGGGTCGGGTCGCCCGGGAAATCGTCGTCATGGTCGATGAGCCGCAGGGTCACGCTGTGACCCGCGAAGCTCCCAAGGTCGAAGGTTCGCTGCACAAATACTCCGTTGTTGGTGCAGGTCCGGGGCAGAACGGTCGTGGTTTGACCGGTGACGTTGTCGGTCAGCGTCACGGTCGCCCAGTCGAAGAACACCGAGTCTCTGCACACGACCCGGTAAAAGAAGGACAGCACGCCTCCGCTCGACGGAACGGTGAAGGTTTGCGCAAGCGAGCTATCACCGAAGAAGGCGCGGCGGCTGCCCACCCGGGCCGAGAAGCGGCCCGAGTGCGCGCGCCGCGAAAGCCTGGTCACGCCGGCCCTCGTCCAACCGGTGAAGCCGTCCTCGAAGCCGCCGTTGACGATGACCGTGCTCTCCACGGTCAGGCTCGCGGATGCCGTGTGCGTGCCCGAGGCCGCGCTCCCGGTGACGGTCAGGGTGGCGGTGCCCGGGCTCGCGCCCGCGCTCGCGCTGACGGTCAGGGTTGCACTGCTGCCCGAGGTAACCGAGGTCGAGCTCAGGCTCGCGGTCACGCCGCTCGGCAGCCCGCTCACCGATAGATCCACCAGCTCGGAGTTGCCCGAGGTGACCGCGGTCGAAACCGTATAGGTCACGGTGCCGCCGGCCAGCACGGTCGCGCTGGTCGGGCTGATGCTGAGCGAGAAGTCGTCGGGCGGCGGAGGTGGCGTGACGGTCAGGTCCGCCGTTGCCGTGTGGCTGCCCGAGGCGGCCGTGCCCGTGATGATGAGGGTCACGGTGCCCGGGGTGGCCGCGCTGGTCGTGGTCACGGTCAGCGTCGAGCTCCCGCCCGAGCTCACCTGTGCCGGGCTGAAGCTGGCAGTGACCCCGCCCGGCAGCCCGCCCACCGACAGGTCCACGGTTTCCGAGCTGCCCGAGGTGACCGCGGTCGAAACCATATAGACGACCGCGCCGCCGGCCTGCACGGTTGCGCTGCCCGGGCTGACGCTGATCGAGAAGTCGTTGGGCGGCGGGATCACCGTGAGGCTGGCCGTCGTGGTATGGGTGCCGGAGGCGGCGGTCCCGGTGATGGCCAGGGTCACGGTGCCCAGAGTGGTGGCGGGGCTCGCGGTCACGGTCAGCGACGAGCTCCCGCCCGAGGTCACCGACGCCGGATTGAAGCTCGCGCTGGCGCCCGCCGGCAGCCCGCTCAGAAAGAGCGCTACCGTCTGCGGGTTGCCCGAGGTCACTGCGGTCGAAATCGTGTAGACGACCGAGCCGCCGGCCTGCACGATCGCGCTGGCGGGGCTGGCGCTGATCGAGAAATCATCGGGCGGCGGGGGCGCGGTGATGGTCAGGCTCGCGGTCGCCGTGTGGCTGCCCGAGGTGGCGGTGCCGGTGATGGTCAGGGTCGAGGTGCCCACGGTTGCGCCGGTGGTCGTGGTCACGGTCAGGGTCGAGCTCTGGCCCGCGGTTACGGACGGCGGGTTGAAGCTGGCGCTGGCGCCCGCCGGCAGCCCGGCCACCACGAATGCGACCGTC
>DATFWX010000284.1:0-14970 GCA_035258845.1 Polyangia bacterium
TTGATCTGGACCGGCTGCGCAGCCGCGCTTGCGGTCAGAACGGAAAGCAGCGTGAACGTGAGCGAGCGAGTGGTGCGGAGCCAGGGGTTCCTCAAGACGCAAGCCTCCCGTCGGACAATGCCCCCCGTCCGCGTCGCGCCAATCCCTTAGAGTCCCCCGCAGACAAGCATTAGGGTGTCCGGTCTCGCCATTATATCGGGTTTCGCGGCTTAGGAATAGGTGCCGCGGCACACGAAACGGATGTGGGTGCGTGTCGGGCCGGAAAGGGTCGGGAGCGGCGCGAAAGCGGCTCGGTCAGCCGGCGGCGCTGGTCGAGTCGCGCACCCAGTCGAGGTAGGGCCGATGACCGTCGACCACCGCGAGCGCGATCACCTCGGGCACCTGGTAGGGATGAAGCGCGCAGATGCGGGCACGCAGGGCCGCAAAGCGCGCTTGCGTGGTCTTGATCAGACAGAGCACTTCGGCCTCATCGCAAAGCTTGCCCTGCCAGCTGTAGATCGAGCGCAGGCTCGGCACCAGGTTGACGCATGCGGCCAGCTTTTCCTCGACCAGCGTGCGGCCCAGAGCGGCCGCCTGCGCCGCGTCGGGCAGCGTGCACAGGACCACGATGGTTTCGGTCATGTTTCGTTCTCCGTCGGTGCGCGCGGGCGCGCGCGTTGACCCTTCCGCCGCGCTGCGTTATACATCGAACCCGCATGCTGGTGGTCCAGAAATTCGGCGGCACGTCCGTGGGCACGATCGAGCGCATGCGCGCGGTGGCGCGGCGCTGCATCGAGAGCCGCAAGCTCGGCCATGACGTGGTCGTCATCGTGTCGGCGATGGCGGGCGAAACCAACCGCCTGCTGACGCTGGCGCGCGAGGTGTGCGAGGACCCGGACGATCGCGAGCTCGATGTCATCGCAGCCACCGGCGAGCAGGTCTCGGTGGCGCTGCTCGCGCTGGCCATTCAGGCGCAGGGCGCGCAGGCCATGTCTTTTCTGGGCCATCAGGTGCGCATCCTGACCGACAACGCGTTCACGCGCGCGCGCATCAAGTCGATCGACGAGACCCAGATCCGGCGTGCGCTCGCGCAGGGCAAGATCGCGGTGGTGGCCGGTTTCCAGGGCATCGACGAGCAGGGCAACATCACCACGCTGGGGCGCGGCGGCTCGGACACCAGCGCGGTCGCGGTGGCGGCTGCGCTGCGCGCCGACTCGTGCGAGATCTACACCGACGTCGACGGGGTCTACACGGCCGACCCCAACATATGTCCCAACGCGCGCAAGATCACGCGCATCAGCTACGAGGAAATGTTGGAGCTGGCGTCGCTCGGTGCCAAAGTGCTGCAGATCCGAGCGGTCGAGCTGGCGGCCAAATATCTCACCCCCATCCACGTGCGCTCTTCGTTCAACTCGAATCCGGGCACATGGGTGATCGCGGAGGACAGGCAGATGGAGCAGGTTCTGGTTTCCGGAGTCACGGCCGATCGCAACGAGTCCAAGCTGACGCTGCTCGGCGTGCCCGATCAACCGGGCGTGGCTGCGCGCGTGTTCGGGCCGCTGGCCCAGGCCGGCATCGTCGTGGACATGATCATCCAGAACATCGCTGCCGACGGAAAAACCGACATGACATTTACCGTGCCCAAGGGCGATCTCAAGCGCGCGCGCGAGCTCGTGATGCGGGAGCTGCCGGCGCTGGCCGATCCCGCGTCGATCCGGACCGACGAGAGCATTGCGAAGGTGTCGGTGGTCGGGGTGGGCATGCGCTCGCACGCGGGCGTGGCGCACAAGATGTTCGAGCTTCTGGCGCAGGAGGGTATCAACATCCAGATGATCTCGACCTCCGAGATCAAGATCTCGGTCGTGGTCGACGCCAAGTACTCGGAGCTGGCCGTGCGCGTGCTGCACGACGGGTTTGGCCTGGCCGAGCCGCCGCCGCCCGCCGAAGCGAAAAAATCGCCATGACGTGGGTGGGCGAGGCGGGCCCAGCGGCCATCCTGCTCTACGACACCACACTCCGCGACGGCACCCAGGCCGAGGACATCGCGTTCTCGGTCGAGGACAAGCTGCGCATTGCGCATGCGCTCGACAGCTTCGGCATTGCGTACGTCGAGGGCGGCTGGCCGGGCTCGAATCCGCGCGACGCCGAGTTTTTCCGCGCGCTCAAGGGGCGGCCGCTTGGGCGCGCGCGTGCGGCCGCATTCGGCGCCACCTGCCGGGCCGGCGCGAGGCCCCGGGATGATGTCAATCTACGCGCGCTCATCGAGGCCGAGACCGAGGTCGTTACCATTTTCGGCAAAGCGTGGGAGCTGCACGCGCGGACGGCGCTCGGTGTTTCGGCCCCCGAAAATGCCGACCTCATCGAGAGCAGCGTGCGCTTTCTGAAGGCGCGCGTGGGCGAGGTGATCTTCGACGCCGAGCATTTTTTCGATGGGTGGAGGGACGACCCGGAGTATGCGCTGGCGATGGTGCGCGCGGCCGCGGCGGGCGGCGCCGATTGGATCGTGCTTTGCGACACCAACGGCGGCTCGCTGCCCGACCAGATCCAGCGCGGGGTTCTGGCCGCGCGGGGCGCGGTGGAGCGGCCGCTCGGGATCCACTGCCACAACGATGCCGAGCTGGCGGTGGCCAACTCGCTGGCCGCAGTGGCGGCGGGGGCTCGGCAGGTGCAGGGCACCATCAACGGCTACGGCGAGCGCTGCGGCAACGCGAATCTGATTTCGATCGCGGCCAATCTGGCGCTCAAGCTGGGGCGGGCTCCCGGCGTCGAGCTTCTGCGGCTGCGCGAGCTGGCGGCGCTGGTGGCCGAGCTGGCCAACCGGCCGCTTGCGAGTGGGGCCGCCTATGTCGGCAAGAGCGCGTTCGCGCACAAGGGCGGCGTGCACGTGAGCGCGGTGGTCAAGGATGCGCGCACGTACGAGCACGTGGAGCCGGAGGTGGTGGGCAATCAGCGGCGCGTGCTGGTGAGCGATCTGTCGGGGCGCGCCAACGTGATGGCCAAGGCGCGCGAATGCGGCATCGATCTCGACGAGGCGGCCGCGCGGGCCGCGCTCGGGCAGCTGAAGGCGCTGGAGGCGCAGGGCTACCAGTTCGAGGGCGCCGAGGCCAGCTTCGAGCTGCTCCTGCACAAGGCGCGCGGCCAGCATGCGCCCGCGTTCGCGCTCATCGGGTACCGCGTGGTCGACGAGAAGCGAGCCCTTAACGAGGAGCCGCGCAGCGAGGCCACCATCCAGGTCGAGGTGGCGGGCGAGCGCGAGCATACGGCGGCCGACGGTCACGGTCCGGTGCATGCGCTCGATCGCGCGCTGCGCAAGGCACTCGAGCGCTTTTACCCGAGCCTGCGCGAGGTCAAGCTCATCGATTACAAGGTGCGCGTGATTCCGGCCGGCCTGGGCACGGCGGCGGTGGTGCGGGTGCTGGTCGAGTCGACCGATGGGCGCGGGAGCTTCACGACCGTCGGGGTGAGCGAGGACATCCTGGAGGCCTCGTTCCGCGCGCTCACCGACGCCATCGAGTACAAACTTCTGCGGGACCGCCAGGCATGTCACGACGCGCGGTCGCGGTAGCGGGTGGGCTGGTCGCGGTGGGGCTCCTGTTCTGGGGCTGGCGTGTGTTACGCCCGCGGGCACCGGCGGCGGTGACGCCGGCCCCGCGCTGCGGCTTTCCGGTCGAGCTCGCCGGTGGACGCGGGATCGCGTGCTGGGATGGGCGCGCGGTGGCGGCGAACGTTCGCCCGGGTGACCGGGTGGACGAGGCCGGGCGGCCGGTGGGCCGGATGACGCCCGAAGCGCTGGCAGCCTATGAAGTGGCGATCGATCCCAACCGCGCGGACGCGGCCGAGCTGACCGCGCTGCCCGGAGTGGGGCCGGCCCTGGCCCGCAAGATCGTCGAAGAGCGGGTGCGGGGCGGGCGCTTTCGGAGCGTCGACGATCTGTTGCGGGTATCCGGGATCGGCGAAAAGACGCTGGCGAGGGTGCGCGCGCGCGTGCGGGTCGAGCCGTAGCCCGGCCACACGGATCCCGACTGCCCGCGGGGCGTTCGCCCCACTTAGAGCAGCGCGAGCACAACCGACAGCGCGAGCAACACGCCCATCCCGAGCTCGCGCAGGCTATGCCTGCGCTGGCGGACGAGCACCTGGTCAATGCGGGGGGTCTGCATGGCTTCCTCCTGGTCTCCTGTAACTGTCAAAATCACGATTAGAAGGTTAGTACGCTTTTATAACTTGTCAAGTGCTTTTTTGTCGGTTAGTTTGAAGGGCATGGAAACCGAATACGTCTTCAATCTTTGCGGCGGGGCGCTGTGCCTCGATTTGTCGAACACGCTCAACGGACGCCTGGAGCCCGTGCAGCGCGAGCGACTGGAGAGCTACCGCGACCTGCTGTCGTGGAGCCGCCAGGCGGGGCTTCTGAGCGAGCGCGAAGCGCGCGCGCTGGCACGAGAGGCCGAGAGGCGTGCCAGCGAAGCCGAGCATGTGCTGGCGCAGGCGCGCTCGCTCAGGGAGGCCGTATACAGCATTTTCTCAGCGTTGGCCGAAGGGAAGCGGCCGCCGCGGGGCGACCTCCACGCGCTGAACGCGCTCCTCACGCGGGCGATGGCGCAGCTCGAGCTGCGCGAAGCCGAGGGCCGATTCACGTGGCGCTGGCGAGACGAGGGCGACCGGGTGGCGCTCGATCGCATGCTGTGGCCCGTGGTGCGCTCGGCCGCTGATCTTCTGACCTCGCCCGATCACAACCAGGTCCGCATCTGCGCCGCCGAGGATTGCGCCTGGCTGTTCCTCGACTCTACGCGCAATCGCAGCCGACGGTGGTGTGATATGTCCGAGTGCGGCAACCGCGCCAAGGCCCGGCGGTTCTATCGGCGCAAAAAGGCGAGCCCGAGCTAGGCTAGCCGAGCTCACGGGCACGGCGACGGGCAGGTTGCGACGGTCAGCGCGACCGCGCCCAGCTCGACCACGTCGCCCTCGATCACGTCCCGGAGGATCGGTCCCGGGCCGATCGCGACCTGGTTCCCGGTCTCGTCGACGGCGCAGACCTGGATGCAGTAGGTGCCGGGCGGGACGTCAAACTGGCTCGCACCCTGAACGGACGGGCAGGGGAAGCTTCGCTGCTGGTCGGGCGCGCCGCTTCGGCAGGCGCCCAGAAAGAGGTTGACCCGCACGGTGGCCATGCGCGCGGCGACCTTGCAGAAGTTTCCATCGGGACAGCAGGCCTGGCCATTGGGTCCGAAGATGGTCCAGGCCAGGTCAATGGCCCCTCCCTTGATGTCCACGCAGCCTGCGCAGAAAAGCAAACCAAGCAGGGCGGCGCGCATCGTCAAACCGTAGCCCGCGGGCCGGGCGGGGTCAAGATTGCATAGTCGTTGCTTACATTTGCACGAAAGGGTAGGATCGCTGGGCCCTGGCATGAACGACCCCGGTCACAGGGACGCATCACCGGCGGACGTCGAGCGATGGCTCTCCCAACTTCGAGAAAACCCGCGTTCCCCAGTCTACGCGGAGCTGGCGGAAGCCTATGTACGCGGGGGCCGCGCCGCGGAGGCCGTCGAGCTCTGTCAGCGTGGTCTGGCGGCCAATCCCGACCACCTGGCGGGCCGGCTCGCGCTCGCGCGCGCCTTTGTGGTCTTGGGTCGGGTCAAGGATGCGCAGGCCGAGCTGCTCAAGGTGGTCAAGGCCGATCGCTCGAACCGGCAGGGTTTCCTGCTGCTCGGCGAGGTGCTGCTGGCGCGTGGCGATCATGAGCGCGCGCAGGCGATCCTCTCGCATGCGCATGACCTGGATCCGGCCGACGCGCGCACGCTCGAGCTTTTGCGCCGCGCACGTGAGCGAGCGGCCGCACCCGCATCGGCGCCGGCGGCCGCGGGCGCGCGCCCGGGTGCGCCGGTCGGCCCCCCGCCGGGCGCGGGCAACTCGGCCGACCACGCCGCCGCCGAAAAAGAGTACACGAGCGACCTCATCACGCTGGTCCAGAACGATGCTGCGAAGCTGCCCCGCCCTCCGGTCTCGACCGCGAAGGGAGTCGCGCTACCGGGTGTGGCGCGGCCCGCGTCCGAACCGGCCCTGCGTGCGACTGCGCCTGTGGCGCCGGCCGGGCGTTCGTCGCCGCCGCCCGCGCTGCCCCACCCGGGCGCCGCGCGCCCATCCGCTGCCCCGCCGCCTGCCCGCGCCATTCCCGACAAACCGGTCGCGACCGGGCGGCCGCCCTCGGGGCCGCAGCTGACCGCCCGCGGAGCCGTCGCTCCAGCCAGCCCAGGCGGACCACCGGGGGCGACCGGAGCTGGCGGAACCGGTCCGGTTGGCAAGCTTTCGCCGTCCGCTGCCCGCGCCGGGTCCGCGTCTGCGCCCGCGGGCCCCCGCAAGCCTGCGTTCGACGAGGAACCGACCAAGGTGGCCGACGACGACTATGTCGCCGAGCAGATGAAGCTGATCGAGAACGCCTGGGAGAAGGAGCTGGACGCCTCGCAGCAGGTGCCCATCCAGCCGCCCTCCGACGGTCCTGACGTCGACGTCGACGCGGGCGATTTCGGCGACGATGCACCGACCGTCGCCGCGACGCCGTCCGCGCGCGAGTTCGATGACGAGGCGGTTACGAAACGGGCCGCGCCCAGCACCGTGCTCGGGCTGGGCGGCCCGGCGAGCGCGGCCGCGGCTCCGTCGGGCCCGGCCGCTGGCCGAGCCGACCGTTCCGAGCCGACGCTACGCGAGCCCGGGCCGGCCCTGATTGCCCCCAGCCGACCCCTGGCGGCGGGGCGCCCCGACACGCTCGAGATCTCCTCGCGCGATGTGGTCGATGAAGCGCCGGTGGGGATGCGCGAAGATTCTCAGGCCGAGACGGTGCCGGTCGGACCGCGCGCGCGCGCTGAGGACGACGAGGTGGCGATCGAGGAGGACGACCAGCCGCCCCTGCTCGCGCGTCCCCCGCTGGCCTCGGGACCGGCCGGCCTTCGCTCGGGCGTGCGCGATGTCTCGGCCCCGGCCATGCCGTATCCGCCCGCGCCCTCGGCGCCCCTGCACGCCGAGGCCGCCTTTCGCGCGGCCGCGATTGGCTTGACCCCGTCGCGGGGCCGGCCCGCGCAGGCCACGACCAGGCTCAGCTCCGAGGAGCGCCTGGCGGCGGCCGCCGAAAGCCGGATCGGAGTCGCGCCCACCGACGATGACGTGCTCAACGCCATGCTGGGCGGCGGTACGCTCGACTTCCCGGGCGTCGAGAGGCGCGTGGTGCGCATGGATCCCACGCTGACCACGGCCGAGGAGCGGGCCTTCAACATCGGCCGCGAGCGCTCTTTCTGGCGCATGTGGGCGGTCCTGGTCGCGGTCGCGCTCGCGGTCAGCGGCGCCTGGGCCTACACCTGGGTCGACAGGAACCGACAGATCACGGCCCGCTACGAGGAAGCACGGACCCTGGTGCGCCTGGGCACCTACGACGGCTACACGCGCGCCAAGGAGGACTACCAGGCCATCGTCAAGCTCGATCCGCGTGACGACCGTGCAGCCGGGGAGCTGGCCGCCATGTACGCGCTGCCCATGATTGACTACGGGGACGACCTCGAAAGCGCGGTCGCGACCATGACCCGGCGCGCCGAGCAGCAGCTTGCGCGTCACCACACGACGCACCAGATCCCGCCCGGGCTGGCGCTGGCCCGGGCGGCGCTGGCCTTGCGACGGGGCGAGATCGACAAGGTGCGCGAGATCGTCGTCAAGGCCGATAGCGAGCGCGCCGGTGATCCGCGGCTGCCCTATGTGGCTGCGCTGGGCCGCGCTGCTGCCGGCGACGCCGCCGCCGCCCGCAGCTTCCTTGCCGAATCGGTCAAGCGCGATCCTCGGTACGTGCCCGCGCTGGTCGCGCTGGGCGGCGTGTATGCGGATCAGGGCGACTTCGATCGGGCGGAGGAGGCCTACCGCAAGGCGCTCGCGGTCGCGCCCGAGCATCCACGCGCGGTGCTGGGCCGGGCGCTCCTGCGCATCGATCGAGGTCAGGATCTGGATCGCGCCACCGCGGATCTGAACGTGACCTTGCAGAGGGCGGCGGACATCTCGCCGCCCATGGCGGCCTGGCGCAAGCTGGGTCTGGGCGAGCTGCACCTGAAGCTCGGCGACACGGACAAGGCCGCCCAGAACCTCGACGCCGCCGGGCGCGGGATGGTCGAGGATCCACGGTTCCTGCTCCGGCTCGCGCGCGCGCGTCTCGACCAGGGCCGGGTTTCCGACGCCGAGAAGCTGCTGCGCCGGGTGGCGCGCCAACGGCCGGGGCGCGATCCGCAGGTGGAGGCGGTCGACGCCGAGATCGCGCTGGCCAAGGGGTTCGAGGATCGCGTGGTGGCGGCCCTTTCGGGCAAGGACAGCGGGCCGCCGCGCATCAAGGTTGCGCTCGGTCGCGCGCAGTATGCGCTCGGCAAGAACAAGGAGGCGCAGGAGGCGCTCGGCGCCGCGCTCAAGGAGGTTCCGGAGGATACGACCGCGCTCGTGTACCGCGCGCTGGTGCGGGCCGCGCAGGGCGAGGGCCAGCTGGCCGAGCGCGAGCTCGAGAAGTTGGCGCGCGCGCAGGCCTCCACGCTGCCCCGCTACGCGCTCGGCAAGCTGGCCTACGACCGCGGCGACCTCGAGCGGGCCAAGCAGCACCTGCAAGCCTCGCTCAGCGGCAATGCCGAGACCTACCGGGCCGCGCTCTTGCTCGCGAAGATCTATCAGAAGCAGGGCCGCCCTGGCGAAGCCATCCGGGTGCTCGAGAAGGCGGTAGCCGACAACGCCTCATTTGTGCCCGCGCGCGCGCAGCTCGGGCTCCTCCACGCCGACGTCGGTCGCTGGCGCGCCGCTCGCACCGAGCTCAAGGGCGCCACCGACCTGGGCGGCAAGATGGACTTGGACATCCTGCTGGCGCTCGCGCGCGCACAGGTCGAGCTGGGTTTTGTCGACGAGTGCGCGACCACGTTGGAGAAGGCGCAGGACAAGGCGGCATCGGGCGCGCGCATCGAGCAGCTCAAGGCGGTGGCTGCGTCGTGGCAGGACGGCCAGGCGCCCGCGGCCGCCAAGCGACTGGAGGGCATGCGCAAGCTGTGGCCGCGCGACGTGCGCCTTCTGACCGACATCGGCACGGTCTGGCGGCGCGCTGGCAACGCCAAGCTCAGCGAGGCAGCGTTCCAGCAGGCGGTGGCGATCGACCCGGACAGTGTCGACGCGCGCCTGGGGCTGGCCAAGCTCAAGCTCCTGGCCGGCGACGCCGCACGTGCGGCCACCGCCTACCGCGATGCCGAGACCGCCTATAAGCGGCGGTCCTATCTGGCCCAGGAGAAGTTGGTGGAGGCCAAGATCGGCCTCGGTCGGGCCTATCTTCTGCCCGGGCCCGAGCACGCAACCGACAAGGCGAGAAAGGCGCTCGAGGAGGCGGTGGCGATGGATCCCGAGGATCCGGAGGCGCAGTACTACCTGGGCCGGCTCTACCTCGACACCAGCGAGACCCAACGGGCGCGCGATGCGCTGGCGCGCGCGGTCGAGCTGGATCCCCAGTTTGCCGACGCGCATTTCTACCTGGCCGAGGCGGTGGGCAAGGACGACGTGTCACGGGCGCGCCGCGGCTACGACAAGTACCTCGAGCTGGCGCCCAAGGGCGACCACGTCAAGGCGGCGCGCAGGGCTCTGGAGACCCTGAAGTAAGCCCGAGGGACCATGCAACGCATCGCTGCCGACCTGGAGCGGTTCGACCCGCGGTGGGCGGACGAGGTGGCACGCGTGCTGTCCGACGGCGGCGTGGCTGCGATTCCCACCGACACGGTATACGGGCTGGTGTGCGACCTCTCGTCGCGGCGCGGCGTGGAGCGGCTCTACCAGGCCAAAGCAATGGACCGGCGGCACGCGCTTGCGTTTCTGCTGCCCGATCTGTCGGGCGTCGCCCGCTATGCGGTGGTGACCAACTTCGCGTACCGGGTGATGCGGCGCCTGCTACCCGGGCCCTACTGCATCGAGCTCGAAGCCACGCGCGAGGTGCCGCGCATGCTGCTGGACCGGCGGCGCGTGGTCGGCATCCGGGTGCCCGAGAGCGAGTTCGTGCAGGCGCTGCTCAAGGCGCTGGGCCGTCCCGTGCTGGCCAGCGGCGCCAACGCGCCCAAAAGCGACACCCCGCTGGCCGACGCCGACGCGATTGTTGAGCACTATGGCTCGGCCGTCGATCTGATCGTGGACGCCGGTCCGATCGGCCAGGTCCCGTCGACGGTCATCAGCCTGGTTGGCGACCAGCTCGAGGTGGTGCGCGAAGGCAAGGGCAAGCTGGAGCTGTAGCGGTCGAGCGCCGCGTCATTTGCAGGAGGCCGGCTTCTGGTAGTCGTTGATGCGCTGGCGCAAGGCGCGCTGGACCGCGTCCACACGATCGGGACTGGCGTCGACCGCGGACACGCCGGCGCGCGTGGGGCCCAGCGGCAGCGGCCGCGGCGGCAGGCTGGGTGGGCAGCCCGGTTGAAACCCGGCCTCGGCCACCACGATCAGCTCGTCGGCGTGATCCTCGCCCGCATGAGCGGAATCGGGCCAGGTCAGCGCGCCCTGGGCAACCACCGCGCCGTCCACCACCCAGCTCCATTGAAGCTGCGTCTGCGCGCTCGACATCCAGGAGCCGTGCCCGCCCAACGTGCGCGGTGCGCCATCGGTCCAGCGCGGGGTCAGACCGGGCGGCAGCGCAAACGACTGCAGCTCGGTCTGCACGCTCTCGCTCACCTCGCGCGCGAGCAGCGCCATCCACACCGCCTCGCGCAGATTCTCGACCGGCAGCCGGCCGGCTTCGAGCGTGACGGTACGGGCCGCGTCGGTGCGGTCCTGATCGACCACGCCGCTTTGCGCCAGCGCGAGCCCGCTGCAGCTTTGCGCAATCAGGGCGCCGCCGGTCGCCAGATCGTAGACGCGGATCTGGTCGCAGAACGAGTAGTGGCCGCGCCGGCCCGCGAGAATCCAAAAGCCGCGCCGCGGCGCCTGCGTGTGGCCCAGCGGCATGGCCGCCCTGGTCGCACGTGCCCCCTCCAGGCAATCGTGAAAGCGCACGTAGGCGTGTGCAGATGACCCTGCGTGCGCCTGGGCGGCGCACTTCTGTTCGGGCCGGGCGGCTGCCTTGTCGTCGGCCGGCCGCAGGCTGGGGCCGCCCGCGCGCGCGTGCTCGGCAAATGCCTGCTCGGCCCGCAGCACCCAGCCCGCGGTCTCGCGGCCGCAGCCCGCGTCGGCGAGCGGGCACAGGAGCGAGAAC
Source organism: Polyangia bacterium (assembly GCA_035258845.1). GTDB lineage: Bacteria > Myxococcota_A > Polyangia > JAHFDS01 > DATFWX01 > DATFWX01. Next base: position 11,195 of record DATFWX010000284.1, read on the forward strand.
AGCGCGTGCCCGGGTCGGCTCTCGCGGGCCAGCGTCGCCCGCAGGTCGGGGGGCAGGCTCAGCGAGCTCGGCTGGGGCTCGAGCTGCGCCCGCAGCCACTCGTGTCCGCCCTCGGTCCACCAGGTCCTGAGCGCCAGCGCGCTCGAGGGGGTTGCGAGCGCGCGCGCGCCTTCGCGTGCGGCCAGACGGAAGCAGGGCAGCTCCATGAGCGCCGCCAACGCCCGGCTGGCCGGCGCCACCTCCGCCGCCGGTGTCAGCGCCTGCATGGTCGCGTCCAGCCGCTCGAGCGCCGCCCGTGCCCGCGCCTGCTCGGGCGTACCGTCCTGGCAGCGCTCGATGGGCACACCCGCCGCCGCGGGCGCCGCCAGCAGCAGCATCCACACGTGCACGCTCGATCAGACGCCTGAGCGCGCGTGAAGTTCTGGCCCCCGCACCCGCCTTACGAGCGCCTGCGACCGCGCGCCACCACGTACAGCTCGATCGACTGCTTGCGCGACCCGGCTGGCTTCTCGAGCGCCACCTTCTCGAAGCCAGCGCGCGCCTTCGCGAGCAGCCGCTTCATGTCCGGCCCCTGAAACAGCTTGCCCACGAAGTGGCCGCCCGGCACCGTGAGCGCGAGCGCCAGATCGAGCGCGCGCTCGAACAGCGCCTCCGAGCGCGCCTGGTCGAGGCTGCGGATGCCGGTCGTGTCGGGCGCCAGGTCCGACAGCACCACGTCGAAGCCTGCCAGCGAGCCCAGCAGATCCTGCGCCTGCACGGTCAGGACATCGGCCACCACGATGCGCGTGTGCGTGGGCGGCCGCGGCATGGGCAGGGCCCGGTCGAGCGGCTGCCGGTCCAGGCCCACCAGCGCTCCCGCCTCACCGATCCGCCCGGCGGCGTACTGCAGCCACGACCCGGGCCGGCAGCCCAGGTCGAGCACGCGCGCGCCCGCGCGCAAAAGGCCGTGCCGCTCGTCGATCTCCTTGAGCTTGTAGACCGAGCGGGCCGCATACTGCTCGGCCCGGGCCTTGTGGAAGTAGGCGTCGTGCCGGTGCTTGCGCTGGCGCAGCTTGCTCGTGGCCGGACCTTTACTTCTTGGCCGGTTGGCCGGCCTTGGACGCCTTCATCGGATTCTTGGCCTGAACGTCGGCCACCTCCTCGCGCGGCCGCCAGCTCTGGCCATGGCGCTTCTTCGAGCTGCACACCACCACATAGCCGTTGCTGGCCCCCGGCACCGCGCCGCGCACGAGCAGCACACCCTCGGCGGCCAGCACGTCCATGATGACCAGGTTCTGCACGGTCTTGCGCTCCGAGCCCATGTGACCCGACATCCGCTTGCCCTTGTGTACGCGGCCCGGCGTCAGGCGGCAGCCGATGGAGCCGCCGTGCCGGAAGAACTCGTGCGTACCGTGGGTGGCCCGGAAGCCGGGCATGCTGTGGCGCTTCATGACGCCCTGGTAGCCTTTGCCCTTGGAGGTGCCCTGGACGTCGACGAAGTCGCCCTTCTTGAACAGCTTGGTCAGGTCGACCGGCTGCCCGACCTCGTAGCTGGCCAGGTCTTTCTCGCCCACCCGCACCTCGCGCACGAACCGCTGCGGCCACAGCTTGCGCTTGCCAAAGTAGCCGCTTTGCGGGCGGCTCACATCGGCGATGTTCTGCTTCCCGATTTTGCGCGCGTCCGCGAAGCCGAGCTGGACCGCTAGATAGCCGTCCTTGTCGGGCCGGCGCTGCTCGATCACCAGGCACGGGCCGGCCTTGATCACGGTGACCGGTACCGCGTTGCCGTCATCGGTGAAGATCTGCGTCATGCCCAGCTTCTGGCCGAGAACGCCCGGGCGGAGGATGCGTGCGGTCGACATGGAAACCTCGCTAAGAGCCAGTTTTTCTAAACGGTTTTTGGTGAGCTGTCAAGACAGAACAGGGCGCGCGCGTTCTCGGCCGTGGCCCGGGCCACCTCGGCTGCCGACACGCCACGAATTTGCGCAAGCATTTCAATCGTGTGGACAATGAAGCCAGGCTCATTGCGGCGCCCGCGCAAGGGCATCGGAGCCAGGAACGGCGCGTCGGTCTCGGCGAGCAGCCGTTGGGGTGGGACCAGCCGCGCCGCCTCACGGATCGGGCCCGCGTTCTTGAAGGTGACGATGCCCGAGAAGCTCAAGTGAAAGCCCAGATCGAGATAGATCCGCGCCTCGGCCGGACCGCCGGTAAAGCAGTGAATGACCCCGGGCCCGCCGCCCGCTGCCCGCAGGATGTCGGCACAATCCGCGTGCGCCTCGCGCACGTGCACGACCAGCGGCAGGCGGGCTGCGCGCGCCATCTCGGCAAAGCGCGCCAGGGTAGACCGCTGCAGCTCGCGCGGCGAGTGATCATAGTGATAGTCGAGCCCGGTCTCGCCGATCCCACACACGCGCGGGTGCGCGGCCAGGGCTGCCAGCGCCGCCCAGTCGGACGGCTCGATGGTCTTGACGTCGTGCGGGTGCACGCCCACGGTCGCCCAGATGAACGGAAACCGCTCGGCCAGCGCGACCGCCGCCCGTGCGCTCGCGAGGTCGCGGCCGCTGCCGATGGTGACCAGGGCGATGACGCCGGCCGCGCGCGCTCGGTCGATGACCGCGTCGAGCTCGCCCGCGTAGTCCTCGAAGTCGAGGTGACAGTGCGAATCAATGATCGCGAGCGGCGAGCTCATCCAGGCACTCCCGGGCCAGCCCGCGCACGTCTTCGCGGCGCGAGCGGGCCGCTTTCTCGAGGCGCGCCCGGCCCTCGGGCTCGCCCAGGCGCGCCAGGGCATGGGCGGCCCGCACCTTGAGCAGAGTGGGCGCCAAGAAGCGCCGTAGGACCCTGCGCAGGGCCGGCTCGCTGCGCGGATCCGCGAGCCAGGTCAGCGCCTGCGCGGCGTCGAGCGCGCGCTCGGGGTCGGACAGGTAGGACGCCAGGATCTCGGTGGCGCGTCGGTCGCGGTGCAGCGCCAGCGCGTAGGCGGCCTCGAACCGCGGCTCGGGATGCGGATCCTCGAGCAGGAGCGCCAGCGCATCCTTGGTGACGGGCTCGGGCGGCGCGTTGCCCAGCCCTGCGGCCGCGTTGGCCCGCACCTCCGGGTCGGAGTCACTGAGCGCAGGCCGCAGAAGGGGCGCGGCGCGGGCGGCGTCCAGCTCGGCCAGGGAGGCTGCGGCCTGGAACCGCACCTCGGGTGGCCCCTCGCGCAGCGCGACCTCGAGCGGCTGCCAGGCTCGGGCCGCGTCGCCAATGCGGCCCAGCGCGAGCGCCGCCGCCTCGCGCGCCCGCGGGTCGCCATCCTCGAGCTGGTCGATCAGCGCGGGCACGGCCAGCGCATCGGTGAGCTCGGCTAGCGAGAGCGCGGCCGCGTAGCGCACCTCGCCGCGATCGTCGCGCAGCGCACGCCGAAGCGCGGCCGCCGCTCGCTCGCGGTCCGCGGGCGCGCAGCTTCCCAGCGCACCCGCGGCGCGTGCACGCACCTCCCAGAGCGCGCTCCCAAGATCGTCGAGCGCTGCCTCGAGCGTGATCTCGCGCGACGGGAACATCGCCAGAATCTTGCACGGGCGGGCCGGTCCGGCAAGTCAGTCGAGGCTCGTCCAGCCCCCGCTGGACAGCTCGCCCTGCGGGCGTAAGGCGGCTCGTCCAGCCCCCGCTGGACAGCTCGCCCTGCGGGCGTAAGGCGGCTCGTCCAGCCCCCGCTGGACAGCTCGCCCTGCGGCGTAAGGCGGCTCGTCCAGCCCCCGCTGGACAGCTCGCCCTGCGGGCGTAAGGCGGCTCGTCCAGCCCCCGCTGGACAGCTC
>DATFWX010000285.1:0-12086 GCA_035258845.1 Polyangia bacterium
CTCGATCGAGTCGTAGCGCATCGGATAGCCCATGCGGGTTGCAATCTCGCAGATGACCCGCCAGTCGAGCCGCGCCTGACCGGGCGGGCGGAGCGCGGTGCGACCCACCTGCACGCGCCGATCGGTGTTGGTATAGGTCCCGGTTTTCTCGAAAAAGCTGGTCGCGGGCAGCACTACGTCCGCGAACTCGGCGGTCTCGGTCAGAAAGATGTCCTGCACGACCAGGAAGTCGAGCGCCGCCAGCGCCTTGCGTACTTTGTTGATGTTGGGGTCGGACAGGAACGGATTTTCGCCCATCATGTACATGCCGCGGATGGAGCCCTCGAGGGCTCCCTTTACGATCTCGACCACGGTCTTGCCGGGCTTGGGATCGAGCGCCACACCCCAGGCGCGCTCGAATCGCGCGCGCACCTCGGAGGCTCCGACCGGCTGGTAGTCGGGATACACCATCGGGATGAGCCCGGCGTCGGAGGCGCCCTGGACGTTGTTCTGGCCGCGCAGAGGGTGCAGGCCGGTCCCGGGCCGACCCACGTTGCCGGTCAGAAGGGCGAGCGCGATCAGGCAGCGCGCGTTGTCGGTGCCATGCGTGTGCTGCGAGATGCCCATGCCCCAGAAGATGAGCGCCGCCCGCGCGCGCCCGAACAGGCGCGCCGCCTGGACGATGGACTGGGCGGGGACGCCCGAGATCTTCGACGCTACTTCGGGTGTGTAAGCGGCGACCGTGTGCGTGAGCGCGTCGAAGCCGCTGGTGCGCTGCGCCACGAACTCGCGATCGTAGAGCCCCTCGGCAATGATGACCTGCATCAGCGCATTCAGAAACGCCACGTCGGTGCCCGGCTTCAGATGGCAGAACAGATGGGTGTGCTCGGCCATGTCGGGCCGCCGGGTGTCGGCCACGATGAGCTTAGTGCCATGCTTGGCCGCCTGCTTCATGAAGGTGGCGGCGACCGGATGGTTGGCGGTCGTGTTGGTGCCGATGAGCAGCGCGACCTCGGCGCGCGCGACGTCGCCGTAGGTATTGGTGACCGCGCCCGAGCCGATGGTTTCCATCAGCGCCGCCACCGACGAGGCGTGGCACAGCCGCGTGCAGTGATCAACGTTGTTGGTGCCGAACACCGCGCGCACCAGCTTCTGGAACAGATAGGCTTCCTCGTTGGAGCATTTGGCCGAGCCGAAGCCGGCCAGCGCCTGCGCGCCATAGCGGGCCCGAATGTCGATGAGCCGGTGCGCCGTAAGGTCCAGCGCCTCCTCCCAACTGGCCTCGCGGAACGCGGGCAGCACCTCGGCATAATCGACCAGGCCGCCCGGCTTGCGGCCCGAGTGGCCGCCCTCGCCCTCGCCGCGCACGTCGCGCGACAGCGGCCCCTTGGGATAATGCTCAGTGCGGCGGATCAGAGGCACGGTCAGCCGCTGCGGATGGGAGGCATAGTCGAACCCGTAGCGGCCCTTGACGCACAGCCGGCCGCGGTTGGCGCCGTCCGGGCGCCCGTCCGCATACGCGATCTTGTTGGCTGGCACGTCGACGTGATAGGTGAGCGAGCAGCCGACTCCGCAGTAGGGGCACACGGTCTCGACCGGCTGCAGCTGGGCGCGCGGGCGGATGGCGGCCGCCAGCGGCTTGTTTGTGAGCGCACCGGTCGGGCACACGGCCGCGCACTCGCCGCAGCTCACGCAGGTCGATTCGCCCATCGGCGTATCGAGGTCGAACGCGATGCGGGCCTGGTAGCCCTTGCCGGTGCGGCCGATGACCTCGTTCGACTGCAGGTCGTCGCAGCCGCGGATGCAGCGGTCGCACAGGATGCAGGCCTGGTGGTCGACCGCGATCACGGCCGACGAGGCATCGCGCGGGCGCGAGTTTCCATGGGGCAGCGACCCGCCGCCCACTCGGTAGCGCCGCGCCAGCGCCTCCAGCTCGCAGTCGCCGGTCGTCTGCTCACGCGCGCACGGCGAGGGATGGTCGCTCATCAGGAGATCGGTCAGCACGCGGCGCGCGCGCTCGACCTTGTCCGAGCGGGTGTCGACCTTCATGCCCGGCTCGGCGGCGCGCACGCAGGAGGCTGCGAGCACGCGCCCGCCCACGTCGACCACACACATGCGGCACACACCGACTGGTTGCAGGCGCGGCGAGTGGCACAGGACCGGGATCTCGATGCCGGCCTCGCGGGCGGCCTCCCAGATGGTCTCGCCCGCGCGCGCAGTCACCTGCCGTCCGTCGATCATGAGATCGATCATCGTATTCATGCTCGAAAATTCCTCAAAATGGACAGCGCCGGGCCGAGCGCGACCTGACCGAGCCCACAGATGGAGGTCAGGCGCAGCGTCTCATCGAGCTCGGCCAGCCGCGACTCGAGCCCATCGCCCCGGGCCGCCAGCAGGAGGGCGCCCTTCTCGCTGCCGACCCGGCAGGGCACGCACTTGCCGCACGATTCACGCGCGAAAAAGTGGGTGACGTTCTCGGCCACCGCCAGAAGGTCTCGGCCCTCGGCCAGCACCACCAGCGCGCCCGAGCCCAGCATCGAGCCCGCCTTGGCCAGGGCTGCAAAATCGAGGGCCACGTCGGCCTGCGCGGCCGGCAAAAAGTTGGACGAGGCGCCGCCGGGTGCAAACGCCAACAGGCGCCGCCCGCCTGCGACCCCACCCGCGCGCTCGATCAGCTCGGCCACGGTCGTGCCCATCTGGATCTCGTACACGCCCGGCCGCGCCACGTCGCCCGAGACCGCAATCAGCTTGAGCCCGGCACAGCCGCGCACACCCTGCGCCTTCCACCATCCACTGCCGCGCCCGATGATGGCGGGCACCATGGCCAGCGTCTCAACATTATTGATGAGCGTCGGCAGGCCGTGCAGGCCATGTGTGCCCGGGAAGGGCGGTTTGTTGCGGGGCTCGCCGCGCCGGTCCTCGAGCGCTTCCAGAAGCGCAGTCTCCTCGCCCAGGATATAGCCACCCGGCGACACGAAGATTTCGATCGGAAAGCCGCGCAGCTTGCCGGCTGCCGTGGCTGCATCCAGCTCGCGCTCGAGCGCGCGCCGCTCGGGCGCGTACTCGTGCCGGATGTAGAGGATGGCGCGCTCGGCGCCCACCATGCGGCCGGCCAGGGCCATGCCTTCGAGCACCAGGTGGGGCGCCTCGGCGAGCAGCACCCGATCCTTGAAGGTGCCGGGCTCGCTCTCGTCGGCATTGCAGATGACGTACTTGGGCGTGCGGGTCTCGGCCCGCACCAGGCCCCATTTCTGACCGGTCGGAAAGCCGGCACCGCCCATGCCGCGCAGGCCGGCCGCCGAAAGCTCCGCGATCACGGCCTCGGCAGCCGGCGCGGCCGCGAGCACGCCGTAGCGGTCGGCAGGCGAATCGTAGGGATCGATCTGGAAGCGGCGTGCGCGGGCGGCCGGCTCGTCGGCGGGTGCGGGCAGCGGCGCGGTCAGCACGCGCGCATCCGCCGGCGCCACCGGAACCTCATTGACCGCACACGCGGGCGCGGCGTCGCAGCGGCCCAGGCACGACACCGCACGCACCTCGACCCCCGACCCCGCGGCTGCGCGCAGCTGGGCGAGAAGGTCGGGCGCCCCCCGCAGCAGGCACGGCAGGTCCCGGCACACGCCAATCTCGCGGCCCGGCGGCGGCTGGCTCCGGAAGTGCGGGTAAAACGACACCAGCCCTTGCAGCCGGTACAGCGGCGCGCGCAGCCGCTGGGCCAGCGCGCGCAGGTCGGGCTCGCTGAGCCACCCCTTCTCTTCCTGGAGCGCCAGAAGCTCGCGGATCAGGCTCATGATCGGACCGAGTATACAACCAGCTCGACATAGGTATAATGGCGCGGCCGCGAGGGGGCCATGGAGGTTTTTCGATGCCACGCTGGTCTATGCCCCTGCGCGCCTTTGCCCTCCTCGCTCTGCTTCTGACAATGTCCGCGACTGGCTGCGGCGACGACTCCGCGGGCACCGGAGGCGCGAGCGGCTCGGGCGGCGCCGGCGGCTCGGGTGGCGCCGGCGGCTCGGGCGGCAACCGCGACGGTGGCCCGCCCGACGCCATGACCGACGCCTTCATCCGGGGCGACGGCGGCTACCCCGGGAACATCGGCGCCCCCTGCGGGTCGGTCACCGACTGCGGGCAGACCTCCGACTACCGCTGTTATCAGCAGGACTTCTTCGGCTGCACGCCCGGTTTCTGCAGCCGGACCTGCGATACCCAGGCCTGCCCGGCGGGAGCCGTGTGCGCCGAGATCGACGTACTGGACCAGCAGGGCAACCCATCCATGCTCAAGCGCTGTTTTCTGCCCTGCAACACCAACAACGATTGCGGCGATCCCGGACGTCTGTACTGCGACCTGGCCCGCCACATCTGCGGCTCGGGCCAGTTTCTCGAGAACGAGGGCACGCTGGGCGCGCGCATGACGGGCGGGCAGCTGTGCTCCGCGGCCCCGCCGCCGGCCGGCGCCCCACTGTTCGGGCAGAATCGGGCGGCCTCGGATCCCATGCTCAGCCGGCCCTCGGAACCTTACATTGCAGTCGATCCGGGCACGCCGACCTACGTCTATGTGGCCTACAACGGGCGCGGCTCGACCGTCAGCGTCAGCTCGGATGACGGTGTCACCTGGGCTCATCATGGCATCCGGCAGGTCGATCCGGGCGACGCCGGCGACCCGGTGCTCGCGGTCGACGCCTCGCGCACCGTCGGGGGCGCCCATCCGGTCTGGCACGTGTACCTGACCAACGCCGCCGGAAGCTGCGGCCCCAACGGCCAGTACCCGGGCAACAACACCATCCGCGCCATCCACTCCGACGACCACGGCGCGACCTGGGTCAATCCGGTCACCGCCAACGACGCCATGTACTCGGCCGACGCCTACTTCCTCGACAAGCCGTGGCTGCACATTGCGCCCAACGGCACCATCTACGTCACCTTCACGGTGTTCCCGACTGCGCTCAACGCCCCCACGACCGACATCGTGCTCGCCACCTCGCAGGACCACGGGCTGACCTGGCGCAACATCGTGGTCAACGACACCTCGCCCGACCGCGCCCACGGGCGCCAGCTCTCGGGCATGGCCAGCGACGCCGCCAGCCACCTCTACCTGGTGTGGACCGAGGACAGCGGCAACCCGGACGACCTCGGTGGCTTGACCTATCTGGCCAAATCGACCGACAACGGGAACACGGTCACGCATCCGAACATCCGCGTCAATCCGACCCCGGAGGCGGTGTTCGACGATCCGCAGGTCGTGGTCGCGGCCGACGGCTCCAAGGTCTATGTGGTCTATGGCGGCGCGGTGGCGGGCGGCCAGGCCGACGCCGAGGACATCAAGGCCACGCTCTCGCTCGATGGCGGCATGACCTGGCAGACCCCGATCAAAGTAAACGACGACCCGTCCTGCGCCACCCACTGGCACCCGGCGGCGACCGCGGACGCCAGCGGCAACCTGTGGATCATCTATTACGATGCGCGCGACGGTGACGGTCGCGTCGTTTGGGTCAAGGCCGGCGTCGCGAGCAATGCGCTCGCGATCATCGATCGCGGGTTGGTGACCGACGCGACGGCTCTCTTTACGACCTCGCGCGTCAGCTTCTTCCTGGGCGATTACATCGGCCTCGCCTATGGCGGCGGCAAGTTGTACGCAACTTGGGGCGACCTGCGCGACATCGTGGCGACCCAGAGCGTCCGTATGTACTACGCGAGCGGGATGGCGCGCTGACCGGCCCCGCCCGTTCGGTTTTTTACTGACAGAGCCCCTGGCACCCGGTCCGGCCCGAGTGCGCGCAGCTGGCCCCGGTCGTAGGCGGCGTGAGCGGCTGCCAGCCGACCGTCAAGAGAATGAAGTTGACGTCGTCGAGGTTGCCGCAGTCGCCGCGCCCCCCATACAAGTAGCCCACGCCGGTGACTGCCTGGTCCCACGCGAACAGGGGCGCCTCGCGCCGCTCGGGCGGAGGAAAGCTGCTCATGGGCACGGTGATGAAGTCGGCCGGCCGCGCGCACATCTGCCCCGACACGTCGTTGGGGGCATCGCCGTCGGACAGCCGCTGCCAGCCCAGGGTTTGCGAGTAACCCCACGCATCGTTCTGGAACCCGAGCGGCCCCTCGTCGCGACCACCGAACAGAATCAGCTGCCCCGTGCCGATGCTGAAGTCCACGCCTGCGCTGATGCGGCCGCTGGGCAGCCGGTTGGTCGGGGTCGTCTTGGTCCACCGATTCATCTCGAGATCGAACGTGTATAGATCGTTGAAATAGGGCGGCGCGGGAGCGCCCGCGCCCACGCCAAGGCCCACGAACACGAGCTGAAGCGAGCTGGCGTAGGTCATGGCGTGCAGCAGGCGCGGCTCGGGCGGCCCCTGGCCCATCATGGGCGGCCCCTGCTGCGTCCACTTGTTCTGGTCGAGATCGTAGAGCCACAGATCGCGCATCGGCTGGGCGGGCGCCGCCGGATCCGCGGTCGCATTGCCTCCGAAGACGACCAGCAGATCGCGACCCGCGTGGAAGGCGGCCGCCCCGTCGGCGCGCGCAGGCGGCGGGGTGCCTGCGGGCGTGAGCTGCTTCCACTCGAGCTGCATGAGATCGAACGCCCACATGTCATTGAGCAGCGTCCAGGCGCCCGGCCCGCCGGTGCGGCCGCCAAATACGATCAGCCGCCGCCGGCTGGGCAGGATTTCGGTCGCGTAGGCGGCGCCCGTCCGCGGCGGCGGGGAGATGCTCGGGCTGATGGGCATCCAGCGCTTGCAGGTCAGATCGTAGCGCCAGGTGTCCTGCGCTGGCTGCGGGCTCGGCACGCACGCCTGCGGTTGCCCGATGTCGCCGCCGAAGACGAACAGCGAGCGCGCAACTGCATCGAGCCCTCCCGCCACGGCGGCCCGCGCGGGAGGCGGCGCGACCGGTGTGCCGCCGTCGCAGATCGGTCCGGGCGGCGGCGGCGGCGCCGCGTCGCCGCAACCGGTGCCGAGGACAACGCACGCCAGCCCGAAAGCAATGTGACGCGGCCAGCGCAACCTTGCCCTTCCTTCGCGGCTTGCTCCGGCGCGGCTCGGCGGCTCGCGTCGCTGCACTCCGCTCGCAAGCCTCGAAACCCCGCGCCTGCGCTCGCCGCTCATGGTCTTCCTTCGCGGCTCGCTCCGGCGCGGCTCGGCGGCTCGCGTCGCTGCACTCCGCTCGCAAGCCTCGAAACCCCGCGCCTGCGCTCGCCGCTCATAGACGCTGGAAGCTACCACGCCCCCGGCCCGGCGCCAAAGTGCCTGGGTCACGCTGCCTTTTCAGCGGCGCGCTCATGCGCGCGCAGGCCCCGCGCACGCGAGCCGTATCGCGCAAACGCGTTTCGGCGTATGATATCCGCGGCAGCATATGCCGTCGCTAAACGTAGGTCGTTGTAGGGAAAAAGCACGGCGCTGGTCAAGGAGGTCCAAGATGAGGGGTAGACTGGGCACGCTTCTGCTGGCAATCACACTTGCAGCTGGCTGTGGCGACGACGTCAACATGGGAACCGGGGGCCGGGGCGGGGTGGGCGGCGGTGGCGGCGGTGGCTCCGGCGGCAATCCCGGCGGCTCGGGTGGCGGCGGCGCGGGCGGCGGCGCCGGCTCCGGCGGTGGCGGCGGCTCGGCCGGCTGCGGAACCACCCAGTGCTCGGATTGCATCGACAATGACGGCGACGGATTGATCGATTCGGCCGACCCCGAGTGCACGGGCCCGCTCGACAACGATGAGTCGAGCTTCGCGACCGGAATCCCGGGCGACAACATGGATCCGTGCAAGCAGGACTGCTTCTTCGACGGCAACAGCGGCCAGGGTGACGACGGCTGCAACTGGAACCTGGGTTGCGAGCCTACGCCCGCCGAGCGCAACGGCTGTCGCGCGCTCGATCCATCCACCCCGCAGTGCATGATGCAGACCGGCATGTGCCAGCAGTTCTGCGGTCGCCTAACCCCGAACGGCTGCGACTGCTTCGGGTGCTGCACCGTCTACGACGCCGCTGGGGTGCCCCACGATGTGCGGCTGGTGGCGAGCTGCACCGCCGACAAGCTCAGCGACCCGGTCGCGTGCCCACCGTGCACGAAAACGACCACCTGCGGCAATCCGTGCGACCCCTGTGAGTACTGTCTGGGGCGGCCGCCCACCATGAATTGCAACCCGGACGGCGGCACCCCCGACGGCGGGAGCTACATGTGCCCGAACAACGAGGTGCCCTGCAACCCGATTGATCGCAACTGCCCGGCCAACTACTACTGCCTGACCGGCTGCTGCATCCCGAACATTCCGTAGTCGCGCGAGTCGCGCGAGTCGCGCGAGCCGCTTTCCAGGCCCGCCACGAACCGGTAAAATGAGGCTGACCGGCTCGTGTGCGGGGGCAGCGCTTGGCGCAAACCAAGGACAAGAATCCGACCGACTTGTTCTCACTCCGCCCGCCGGCGGGCGCGTCGAGCGCCGCCAGCGCGCCCGGAGCGACGGAGCCGGATCCGAACGAGCGCACGCACCCCGACTCGTTGTCGCCCGCCCACCTGGATGCTCACATCGCGCGGCGCGACCCGCCCGCCGTCGGCGACATCATCGGCGACCGGTATCGGCTGCTGGCGGTGCTGGGCGGCGGCGCCATGGGTCAGGTCTTCGTGGCCGAGAATCTGACCATTGGCCTGCGGGTCGCCATCAAGGTGCTGCGCCCCGAGATGCTTCAGAGCCAGGTGTTCCGGCAGCGTTTCCAGCACGAGGCCCAGGCCATCGCCGCCATCGAGCATCCCAATGTAGCGCGCTTTTACGACCTCGTGATGGGCGACCCGACCTTCCTGGTCATGGAGTACGTGCGTGGCTTCACGCTGTCCGAGGTCCTGAAGGCCGAGCAGCGACTGGAGACCGGGCGTGCGGTGGCAATCGGGATCCGTCTGTGCTGGGGCCTGGAGGCGGCGCATGCGGCTGGCGTCATCCACCGCGACCTGAAGCCGGCCAACATCATCATGACCACGGATCCGGAGCTGGGCGAGACGCCCAAGCTGATCGACTTCGGGCTGGCCAAGCTGGCCGCCGCCACCGAGGCCGAGCAGCTCACGCGCACCGGCCAGATCATCGGCACCCCGCACTACATGTCGCCCGAGCAGATCGCGGGCAAGCCGATCGACACCCGCTCCGACATCTACGCGGTGGGCTGCCTGGTCTACCAGATGCTGGCGGGGCGCACCCCGTTCGTGGGTGCCAGCGATGACGTCGACGTGCTGTATCGGCAGGTGCACGAGCCGCCCGACCCGCCCTCGCGCCACTCGCCCGCGGTTCCGCCCGCGCTCGATGCCATCCTGCTGCGCGCGCTCGCCAAAGACCCCAAGCAGCGCTTTGGCTCGATGGCCGAGATGGCGCGTGCGCTGGCCACGGCGGTGCCGGTCTCGCTCCGCCACTCGTCGGGTTTCTCGGCTTCGCTGGCGAGCGCGCAGGCGCCGGCCTCCGATTCTGGCTCGCTCGTTCGCAGCATGCTGGTGGGGGCGGCCGTGGGGGCGCTGCTCCTGGGCGTGGTGGGCGCCGGCATTGCGGTCCGCCGGCGTTCTCTGGCCGGCGGCGCCGGCGGTGCCAGCCTGCTCCTTCTGGCCAGCCAGCCCGCGGGCGCATCGGTCGAGATCGATGGCCAGCCACTCTCCGAGACCACGCCGACCGCGGTGCGGGGCCTGGCGCCGGGCATGCATCAGGTGCGCATCCGCGGCTCCGGCCGGGCCGCCGTCGAAAGGCCGGTCACGCTGACGGCCGGCGAACGGACGCTCGTCGAGATTACGCTGCCGCTGGCCAGCCGCACCATCGAGGTGCAGACGGCGCCCGGCGGCGCGAAGGTCTACCTCGACGGACGCCTGGCATCGGGCGAGACCCCGACCACGGTCAGTCTGAGCCAGGACGATTTCCACGAGCTGCGCGTCGAGAAGCTGGGCTACCTGACCCTCGTCAAAGCGCTTTCGCCCGACGACCGCGCCGATCGGCTGCTGCTGACGCTGGAGCCCGAGAAGATCGCGCGCGGCACCATCATGGTCGAGTCCAACCAGCCCGCCGAGGTGTGGATCGACGGGGTCGACACCGGCTTCGTCACACCGACCATTGGCCTGCACGTGGCGGCCCGCGAGCACACGATCGAGCTCCGTGATCCCGACGGCGCCCGGGCTGCCGTCCGCAGGGTCAGGGTGCGCCGCGGCGAGACCCTGCGGGTGGTGCTGGTGCCGGGGCCACGGAAGAGCCCATGATGCGGGCGCGCTCCCTAACGCTCATCCTTCTGTTTCTGGCGGCCGCTTCCGCACGCGCCGAGCCGCGGTTCCTGGTGCGCATGGCCACCGTGGCGCCCGACGGCACCGGTTGGGCGCGCGAGCTCAAGGCGTTCGCGCGCTCGGTCGAGAGCTTGACCTCGGGCCAGGTGCGCGTGCGCTGGTACCTGGGCGGAATCGCGGGCGGCGAGCATGAGATGGCCGAGCGTGTGCGCCGCGGCCAGCTCGACGGATTGGTCTCGGGCGGCCCGCTGTGCCAACGTCTGGCGCCGTCGCTGCGACCGCTCCAGCTTCCGGGGCTGTTCCAGAATCGCGGCGAGGCCGCGCACGTGATGAACCGCCTGCGCAGCCTGCTCGACCAGGAATTCCTGCGGGCGGGCTACGCCAACCTGGGTGAGCTCAGCCTGGGCCCGGGTGTCATCTTCTCGCGCGCGCCCATCCGCACCATCGCCGACGCGCGGCGCCTGCGCATCTGGGTCTGGGATGCGCTCGATCCGTCGAGCTACCGAACCTTCACCGACGTCTTGGGCATGCAGACGGTGCCGCTGCCGATGGAGACCGCGGCCCGCGCATACGACGAGCAGCGCGTGGATGCTTTTCTGGCCGTACCCACCGCGGCGCTGGCGTTTCAGTGGTCGACGCAAGCCCGCTATGTGCTCGATCTGCCGGTCGCCTATGCGGTCGGCTGCCTGGTGGTGTCGAGCCGTGCCTTCGACGCTCTGCCCATCGAGTTCCAGCGGGCACTGCACGATGCCACCGCGCAGGCGCTGACCCGGCTCAACGATCTGGGCCAGCGCCAAGACGATGCGCTGCTGGGCGGTGTGCTCGAGCGCCAGGGGCTGGTGCGGGTCCGGCCCAGCGAGGCCCTGCGCGCCGAATTCTTCCAGGCCGCACGCGTGGGCCGCGAGCGCCTGGGGCCGGACCTCATCCCGCCGGCGCTGCTCGAGCGCGTGCTCGGCATGTTGGCCGATTACCGGGGCGAGCACCGGGAGTAGAGGAGACGGCGCGCGGCTACCGGACGGGCGGGCAGCCGTACTGCACGGCCACGCTCATGACCATGCCCGAGCGCAGCCGATCGCAAGCCATACCGTGGAAGGTCAGCGACGGGCCTGCCGCATCGTAGGTCCACCCGTTGACCGGATCCTGCGACACCAGCACGTTGTCGAACGCGACGTAGAGCTGGGTGGTGTCGGGCGGCGGGCGATCGAGCCGATAGGTGCAGCGGACGATGGAGCCCGAGATGGCCTGGATGGCCATCTGCAGCTCGCTGAGGTTGTTGACCTGGTAGTAGCTGGTCGCGCCCGGCCGCGCAGTACCGCCCGCCTGGGCCATCTGATTGAGCAGCTGCGGGTTGGCCTGGGTGTCGGCGCCGAACCCGATCACGAAGGTCTTGATCTGCGCCTGCGCGAGCGTCTGCACGGCGGCCAGCGTGGGCCCGTCGGCGGCCCCGCAGTTGGGCAGCCCGTCGGTGGCAAGGAGAACGAAGTTGCCACGCATGGGATCGTGAAGCGCGGTGACCCCGTCGGCGGCCTGCAAGGTGACCGCGGTGGGTGTGCTGCCGGAGGGCAGAATGCCCGCCAGTATCTGGCTGACCATGGCGCCGGTTCCGGGCCCGATCGGGACGTTGACCAGCCCGGCACCGCAGTTGCCATCGGACGAAAACAGCATGAGGCCGAAGCGGATCTGCTGGTCCTGCGTGACCAGCTGCGTGATCGCCATCCGCACGTCGTTCCACTTGGTATTGTTGTCAGAAGCAACGATTTGACCCATGCTGCCCGACTTGTCGAGCACGAGCAGCATGTTGGGCGAAGGTGCCGGCATCAGCGTAAACATCTGGCCGCCGCAGCTCGGCCCATCGGTCGTGGAGCCGCCACTCCCGCCGCTCCCGTA
>DATFWX010000286.1:0-3068 GCA_035258845.1 Polyangia bacterium
TTCGAGGGCCTCGACGCCAATTCGCTCTACAACCTGGTCGTCAACGCAACCTACAACGGGGCCGGCGGCTACGATGCCGTCGACGCGGGCCACGACTTCCAGGTGCGCAACAACGTCCAGCTGGTCGCGGGCCCCGACGATTGGCATGGCGAAGATTTCTCGCTTTCGTATTGATTCAGTGCGAAGCGGAGGAGTATTGGCTGAGCTTGACGAAGGGCTCGGTCCACGGGTCCTGCACGAGCAGCTTGATTGCGCGCTCATGCCATCTTTCCGGGAGCTGCTCGTCGAGGGCAGCCTCGAACGCCTGCTGCAGCTCGGCCGCCGAGGCGAAGCGGTCGTCGGGCTCCAAGGCCAGCCCGATGCGCAGCGCGAACTCCAACTCCGGCGACAGGTCGGTGTAGCGCCGCGGGTCGGGTGGCGAGTGGCGGCGCCGGCCGCTCAGGATCCGTGCGTAATCACCGTCGGTGAAGGCAGGCCGGCCGGTGAGCGCGCGGTACACCACCAGGCACAAGCTGTACAGGTCCGAGCGAGCGTCGAGTTGGCCGCCTCTGGCCTGCTCGGGCGCCATGTAAGGTAGCGTGCCCGCCACCACGTCGTCCGTGGTCGCGCTGCGCATGGTCTTGGCCAGGCCGAAGTCGACCAGCTTCCAGCGGGGCGCGCCGTCGACGCGCGTGAGCATGATGTTCTGCGGCTTCAAATCCCGGTGCAGGATGCCGGCCGTGTGAACATCGCGCAGGCCGCGTGCAACGTCCGCGATCAGCCTCCGCAGCTCGGGCGGACGCAACCGACCCTGATCGCGCAGGATGGCGGCCAGCGAAGGCCCGTCGATGTATTCCATGGCGATGAAGGGCAGCTCGCCGTCGAGGCCGCCCACCTCGAGCACCTCGGCCACGAATGGGCTGCGCACGCGGCCCACCGTATTGGCCTCGTTGGCGAACCAGCGCAGGCTGCGCGGATCCTCGACCCGGTCGCGCCGGATCAGCTTCAAGGCCACGCGCCGTCCGCTCGCTTCCTCCACCGCCTCGTACACCTCGCCCATGCCGCCGCGGCCGATTAGCCGAACCGCGCGGTAGCGATCGATCTGCTGGCCCGCAAACAGGCCCTCGCTCTCGGCCGCGAGTGCGCGGTCGATCTCCAGGCGGGCGGTGACAAGCAGGGTTTCTTTGTGCGCGGCTTCGCGCGCCGCCGCCTCGAGCTGCGCCATCAAAGCCTGGTAGCGATGGTCCACCATGTGACCGGCCGCAAACGCCCCCACGTAGATGACCTGCATGAGCATGTGCACGGCCACCGGGCCCAGCAGCCCCGCGTTCATGTGGAGGACGGGCACGTTGCCGCTGTCGGGCACGATCCCGGCCAGGATGAGGCCGAACAGGACCCCCTGCGAAGTGAAGACGCCCCACAGGATCAGGCTCCGCCGACCGATCAAGGGCACATCTCGCGTGTCTCGGAAGGCGCCGAATGCGAACAGGGTGATGGCGAGCACGGCCCCGAATGCCGAGTGCAAGCCGAGCGCATAGGCGGGTCCCACGCACAGCACCGACACGATCAGCTCGAACAGGGGCGTGGACTGCACCGCCAACCACCGCCGGGTCTGCCAGCGATCGACGCACATGATGATCAGGATGCCGCCCGTGCAGGCCCAGGCGAACCAGAGCGGCTTCGCGTTGCGCGCGATTGCGCCCATGAGCAGCGCCCCCACGATGCACAGCGGAATGATGCTGGCGTGAAGCCCCAGCATCTTGGAGCGAAGGGCGGCCTGCCAGACCCGCGCCACCTCGGCCGAAGAAACGCCAGAAGTCGGCGCAGAAAGAGCTCCCGAGCCGGCCGCGCGCGCGCTGTCGCCTGGCAGCTCGGCTCGCGGCGCCGTCTGCGGCGGCATCAGCGTTGCGGTCGACGGGTCGGGCTCGTCAGGCGGCGGCGGGTTGGCCGGGTTCCAGGGCGCGGCCGAAAGGATCGCGCGTCCGCGCGCGCGCAGCTCTTCATCGAGGGCGCCGCCCAGCGCTGCCATGCAGGCATTCCGCAGCTCGGCCGCCGAGGCAAAGCGCTGGTCGGGGGCCTGTGCCAGCCCGATCGCGAGCACCAGCTCGACGTCGGGCGGCAGGTGGCCGATCTCGCGTGGCGCCAGCGGTCGTCCGCGCAGCCCGGCGCCCACCGGATCCTCGGCAAACGGCGCCCGGCCGGTGAGCGCCAGATATAGGCACGCGGTCAGCCCGTACAGATCGGCGCGCGCGTCGGCGCGCTGGCCCAGAAGGCGCTCCGGAGCCACGTACAGCGGGGTTCCGACCGGACGGGTCTCGTCGGCCAGCGCGTCCGCCCAGCGGGCTCCGCCGAAATCGATCAGCTTCCAGGTCGCGCTGGCTCCCCTGCCGCGGGTGCACACGACGTTGCGCGGGCTGACGTCCAGATGAACCAACCCGGCCCCGTGGATGGCCTCGAGCGCGTGCGAAAGGTCGACCACCAGGCGCCGGGCAGCTTGGACGTCGAGCCGGCCCCGGTCTGCGATCTGGTCGGCCAGGTGCTCGCCCTCGAGCTGCTCCATCGCGATGTAGGGCAGCCGCTCTTCCAGGCCGCCGGCTGCGAACACGCGCGCGAGCTGAGGGCTGCGCACGCGCTGTGCCACCGCGGTCTCCTCGACGAAGCGCGCGACCACCTGCGCGTCGTCGAGCCGATCGCCGCGCAGCAGCTTGACCGCCGCCAGCGACCCATCCACCACGCCGGCGGCTTCGTAGACCTCGCAGGTCCCGCCCCGGTCGATCAAGTTGCCAAGCCGATACGCGCCCACGGTCTGGCCGGAAAACATCCCTTCGCGGCCCAGCGCGAGCGCGCGCCGATAGTGTGCGCGCGCCTCGTCGAGCAGCGCCTCGCGCAACGAGGCCGAGCGCAGGGTCGCTTCCAGCTCGCCGGTCAGCTGGAGGTAGCGTCGCTGCAGCACGCGGCCGGCCAGGAAAGCGGCCAGGAAAATCACCTGCAGCGCAACGTGCGCAGCGGCACGCGGCCACAGGGGCTGCCCGATCAGGATGACGCGATACAGGGAATGATCGGGTAGCGCCTGCGCCAGCACCAATGCC